>JAUPLT010000116.1 GCA_030836785.1 Actinomycetota bacterium | reverse complement strand
GGTTCCACGAGGGCGGTCAATTGGGCGACCCCCTCGGCGTCGGTACGGCTGCTCAGACCGACATAGACCGTCCGGCCAACCTTGAGCACATCGCCACCGTCGAGATGGCCGGGCTCGGATATCCGGGCGATCCGCAATCCGAGGTCCGGTGCTCGGGTGGACAGGGCGTCGAGGGCGGCTTCGGTGCTGCGCACCTCTCCGCGGCGGGAGGCTGCCCCCGGCGAGGCGAGAACCGCCAGTTGGCCGAACATGACTACCGTGTCCTCCACGAAGACACCGTCGGGGTGAGCATCGGCGGGTTCGATCTGGTGGATGGTCCAGTCGCGCCCGGCGAAGACGTCCACATAGGCCCGCCACTGGTCGAGTGCGAGTTCAGCATCGACCGGCTCCCGGTCGATATGCGTGAGCTCGCCGTCGGCCAGCGCCGGGGACGGGCGGCGCACCAGCAGATGGCCGCTCACGGATGTCCGGGTGCGGTGGAGCCCGCCACCGGCATCGCGGGCAGGCCCAGCTTGCGGTGATCCCACGACCGCACGCGGTGAGCCCTGACCCGCACGGCGACACGTTTGTTCATCATCATGTCCACGGCCGGCCTGAGGTCGTCGGTGTAGGGCCCGTTATAGCGCTCCCACACGCTGATCCCGACGGCGAGGATGGTGTCGGGATCGTCGTGGATCTCGGCGACCCCTTCGAAGGAGACGCCGCGCAGGCTGTCGTAGGTCAGACCGTCCTCGATGAGGAAGCTGACCCGTGGGTTGCGCCGGAGGTTGGCCACTTTCTGTGACTTGACCTTGGTCTCGACCCAGATCTCACCGTCGATTACGCCGAACCACATGGCGACCACATGTGGTTGGCCGTCAGGGCCCACGGTGGCCATGGTGCCGGTGCGGCTGCGGGCCACGAACTCGGCGATCTCGTTGTCGGTCATGACGATCTGCTTGCGCTGGTTGGTTCCCATGACATCCCAGTCTGTCAGGCGGACCGCCGTCGGACTCAGAGCCGCCGGGTCAGTTCAGCGCTGGCAGAGAGCAAGTCGGCGGCCCACCGGGCGCCGGGCCGCCGGCCGATGCGGTCGACGGGTCCGGACACCGATATGGCCGCGACCACGGCGCCGTGTCGATCCCGCACGGGCGCAGACACGCTCGCGACTCCCGGCTCCCGCTCGGCGACGCTCTGCGCCCAGCCCCGCCGGCGCACATCGGCCAGTGCGCGCTCGGTGAACGCCGCCGACCCGAGCACCGCCGCGACGGTATCGCCGTCGCAGTGGGCAAGCAGCACTTTGGCGCCTGAGCCGGCCGTCATCGGCAGGCGGGCGCCAACGGGCACGGTGTCGCGAAGCCCCGCAGCAGGTTCCAGGGCAGCCAGACAGACCCGTTCGAGGCCCTCCCGACGGTAGAGCTGAACACTCTCCCCGGTGATCTCGCGGAGCTGCGGCAGGACCGCGGTGCCGGCGATCAGCAGCGGATCCTCGGCACGGGCCGCCAGTTCGGCCAGTGCGGCCCCTGGTCGCCAGCGTCCGGCGTCGTCGCGGGACAGCAGTCGGTGGACCTCCAGCCCGGCGGCCAGCCGATGTGCGGTGGCGCGGGGCAGGCCGGTCCGCTCGCAGAGCGCCGTCAGCCCGCAGGGCGACTCGGCCACCGCCCGCAGCACGGTGACGGCTTTGTCGAGCACACCGATTCCGCTATCCTGTCCCATAATTAGAAACTAGCGTCTCATATAGTGAGACGCCAGCGAACGGGATAGCGAGTCCGCCATGGATCACTCACACGCACCGAGAACTCTGCCGGAGAAGGTCTGGGCCGACCACGTCGTCGTGGCCGGCACGGGAAGTGGTGATGCCCGGGAGCCGGACCTGATCTACATCGACCTGCACCTGGTGCATGAGGTGACCAGCCCGCAGGCCTTCGACGGATTGCGGTTGGCCGGCCGGCCGGTGCACCGTCCTGATCTCACCCTGGCGACCGAGGACCACAACGTCCCGACCATCGACATCGACAAGCCGATCGCCGACCCGATTTCCCGGACGCAGGTGGAGACCTTGCGCCGCAACTGCGCCGAATTCGGCATCACGCTGCACCCGATGGGGGATCCGGAACAGGGCATCGTCCACGTGGTGGGGCCACAACTCGGACTGACCCAGCCTGGGATGACCATCGTCTGCGGGGACAGCCACACCTCGACCCATGGTGCTTTCGGTGCGCTGGCCATGGGCATCGGCACCTCCGAGGTGGAACATGTGCTCGCCACCCAGACTCTTCCGCTGCGGCCATTCAAGACGATGGCGGTCAACGTCGACGGGGTACTACCGCCCGGCGTCACGGCCAAGGACATCATCCTCGCCGTCATCGCCAAGATCGGAACCGGCGGCGGACAGGGCTATGTCATCGAGTACCGGGGCAGCGCGATCACATCGCTGTCGATGGAGGGCCGGATGACGATCTGCAATATGAGTATCGAGGCCGGGGCGCGAGCCGGCATGGTGGCGCCCGACGAAACCACCTACGAGTACCTCCGCGGTCGGCCCTACGCGCCCACCGGTGCCGACTGGGACGACGCGGTCGCCGCATGGGAGCGACTGCGCACCGACGATGGGGCCGAGTTCGACACCGAAATCTACGTCGACGCAGCCGCATTGAGCCCGTTCGTGACCTGGGGTACTAATCCGGGCCAGGGTGTGCCGTTGTCCGAGGCGGTTCCGGATCCCGAGCTGATGAGCGGCGACGACGAGCGTCATGCCGCGGAAAAGGCCCTGGCCTACATGGATCTTCGCCCGGGGACGCCGATGCGGGACATCGCGGTCGACGCAGTATTCGTGGGCTCCTGCACCAACGGCCGCATCGAGGACCTGCGGGCCGTGGCCGAGGTGCTGCGCGGCCGCTCGGTCGCCGACGACGTGCGCATGCTGATCGTCCCCGGTTCGATGAGGGTTCGGGCGCAGGCCGAGGCCGAGGGGCTCGACAAGATCTTCATCGCGGCTGGAGCCGAGTGGCGACAGGCCGGTTGCTCGATGTGTCTGGGTATGAACCCCGACCAACTCGGGCCGGGCGAGCGATGTGCCTCCACCTCGAACCGCAACTTCGAAGGGCGACAGGGCAAAGGGTCACGCACCCACCTGGTCTCACCCGCGGTGGCAGCCGCCACCGCGGTGCGCGGCCGGCTTGCCTCGCCCGCGGACCTGGACAACTGAGAAAGGACGCAGTGATGGAGGCCTTCCACACTCACACCGGTATTGGAGTGCCATTGCGGCGATCCAATGTCGACACCGATCAGATCATTCCGGCGGTGTACCTCAAGCGGGTCACCAGAACGGGATTCGAGGACGGCCTGTTCGCCGCGTGGCGTACCGACCCGTCGTTCATCCTCAACCAGAGCCCGTTCGACCGCGGTTCGGTCCTGGTCGCCGGACCCGACTTCGGCACCGGATCGTCTCGGGAGCACGCGGTCTGGGCGCTGATGGACTACGGATTCCGGGTGGTCATCTCCTCCCGCTTCGCCGATATCTTCCGCGGTAACGCCGGCAAGGCAGGACTTCTGGCCGCACAGGTATCCCAGGATGACGTGGAACTGCTGTGGAAGCTGATCGAACAGAATCCCGGCCTGGAAATCACTGTGGACCTTCAGGATCGGACCATTTCGGCGGCAACAGCGGTGGTGCCGTTCACGATTGACGATTACACCGCGTGGCGGCTCCTCGAAGGCCTTGATGATATCGGCCTTACGCTGCGTAAACTCGCTGAGATCGAGGCTTTCGAAGTCAGCCGGCCGAAGTGGAAACCGCGGATTTCGATTGCCGGCCGATGACCGGTGAGCCGAACAGGCTGTGCGGAAAGGCGGTTGACCGCCGGAATTCGGGGGCTTAAGGGCGGCAATCGCTTTAACGCACCCCCTTCACGGTTTTGCTGAAAAAGTGCGTGGCTCATGGATATCTGAGTTGGCAGGGTTTACCGTATTCTCCAGTCGGTCCAGAGCGGGCCACCGTTGCGGAGGATTTGAATGAACAAGGCAGAGTTGATCGAGGTCCTCACGGAGAAGTTGGACACTGATCGCCGCCATGCCGGCGAGGCCGTGGAGCACCTCATCGACGCGATCGTGCGAGCTGTGCAGAAGGGCGAGAGCGTCACCATCACCGGCTTCGGGGTGTTCGAGCGGCGTCGTCGCGCGGCCCGCGTGGCGCGCAATCCGCGCACCGGCGAGACCGTCAAGGTCAAGCCCACCTCTGTTCCCGCTTTCCGTCCCGGTGCCCAGTTCAAGGCAATCGTCTCCGGGTCGCAGAAGATCCCGTCGGATGGCCCCGCCGTCCGTAGAGGTGCTGCGGCCGGCGCGGTGCGCAAGACTGCCGCGAAGAAGACCGTCGCGAAGAAGGCTCCGGCCACGAAGGCTTCGGCTACCCGAGCTGCGGCGACTAAGGCTTCGGCTGCTAAGGCGGGAGCGAAGAAGGCGCCGGCGACCAAGGCCTCCGCCCGCACGGCCGCCGCGAAGAAGGCTCCGGCGACGAAGGCCACCGTCGCCAAGACCACTGCGGCCAAGGCCGTGGCGAAGAAGGCCCCGGTGAAGAAGGCCACCGTCGCGAAGAAGGCGCCGGCGACGAAGGCCACCGTCGCCAAGACCGCTGCGGCCAAGACCGTGGCGAAGAAGGCCCCGGTGAAGAAGGCCACCGTCGCCAAGAAAGCTCCGGCGACAAAGGCCACCGTGGCGAAAACCGTGGCGAAGAAGGCGCCCGCCAAGGCGGCCGTTCGCAAAGTTGCGGCCAAGAAGGCGCCCGCCTCGAAGGCTGCCGCCAAGAAGGCCCCGGCCAAAAAGGGTCGCCGCTAAGTCTCCACCCGAATACGCCGTGGACTCATTGAGTCCACGGCGTATTCGTTTATCGACACACCGATTTCGGCAGGGTTACTCCGTGGCGAGTGGGCTGGCCATGTGGTCGGCTGCCACGATTCGGTCACCGGCCAGTGACAGCACCCAGGTGCTGCCCTTGCGGTTGCGGGACTTGTCGGGCTTGACCCCGTCCCGCTCGCACCACCAGTCGATGAGAAATGGGATGACCTTGCCCTGGGTGCAGATCACCGGGGTCCCGCCGAGAGCGGCGATGGCCAGCACCCGATCGTGTGCGGTGCGGGGATCAGCGGCGTACGCCTCCTCGGTGAGCGAAGGTTCCATCACGATTGGTGACCCGATATCGTCGGCCAGCAGTGCCACGGTCTGCCGGCACCGCACCCGGTCGGCGGCATGGACCGACGAGGCGCCGAACGCACGGAGTTGGGGGACCAGCGATGTCGCCTGGGCTCGACCTTTGGCATCGAGCGGCCGCAATCGGTCGTCGCCCCGGTAGCGCGATTTGCGTCCTGCGGATCCGTGCCTGACGATCAGCACCGTCTGGGTGTCCGCAGGCTTCTTTGCGAACCGGCCCAGCATCTTTCGGTCCAGGGCATAGGACAGCCGCTTCTTCGCGTCCGCGATCGAGAGCCAGCGCAGTTCGTCGGCCTCCGAGTTGGGGACGAACTCACCCTCCCGGCCTCTGGCGACCCAGTAGTCGACGACCTTGGTGCCGTTGGGGATCGGATAGCTGACCCGCCCGAGGCGTCGGCCCAGATACGCGGATTGGCCGGTCTCCTCGAGGATTTCGCGCACCGCTGCCACCGGTGCGATCTCGCCGGCGTCGAGCTTCCCCTTGGGCAGCGACCAGTCGTCATAACGAGGTCGGTGGAGCACCGCGATCAGCGGAGCGCCGGAGGCCTCATCAGGCCGCCACAGCACAGCCCCGGCGGCCGACACCACTGCGCCGGCCTTCGAGCCGGCCTTGGATTTCGCGGATGCCACCTCAGGCGGACCGGTGCTTTTCCATCAACCACACCTGGTGATCGCGGACTTCACGGCCGTCCTGCGGTGAGGCCGTCCAATTGCCGTCGGCGCCCAACTCCCAGCACCTCGTCGCGGGGTGCATCGCCGAGGCGAACACCTCGTCGAGGTAGTCGGTCCACCTGCGCTCCCGGACCTGCGCCATCACCTCCACCCGGCGGTCCAGATTGCGGTGCATCATGTCGGCGCTACCGATCCAGAACTCGTCGATCGCGGAGAAGTGCATCACCCGTGAGTGCTCGAGGAACTCCCCGAGGATCGAGCGCACGGCGATGTTCTCCGAGAACCCCGGGACGCCCGGTCGCAGCGCGCAGATGCCGCGCACCACCACCTCGACGCGAACCCCGGACTGGGAGGCGCGGTAGAGGCCGTCGATGATCTGTTCGTCGACGATGGCGTTGGCCTTGAATCGGATTCGGCCCTGTCTACCGGACCGGTGCGCCTCTACCTCGCGTTCGATACGGTCCAGCAAGCCGCGCCGGATTCCGTGCGGAGCGACCAAGAGGTTCCGGTAACTGACCTTGCGGGAGTAGCCGGTCAGCGAGTTGAACAGGTCCGTGAGGTCCGCGCCGATGTCCGGAGCGGCGGTCAGCAGGCCCACATCCTCATACAGGCGTGCGGTTTTCGGGTTGTAGTTGCCGGTGCCGATATGGCAGTACCGACGGATGGTCGAGCCCTCCCGGCGCACCACCAGGCAGGTCTTGCAGTGGGTCTTCAGCCCGACCATTCCGTACACCACGTGGACGCCCGCGTCTTCCAGTGCCCGGGCCCATTTGATGTTGGCCTGCTCATCGAAGCGGGCCTTCAACTCGACCAGGGCCACCACCTGTTTGCCCGCATCGGCGGCCTCGATAAGCGCGTTGACGATGGGAGAGTCCCCGGAGGTGCGATACAGGGTCTGTTTGATCGCCAACACGTCGGGGTCGGCGGCAGCCTGCTCGATGAATCGCTGCACGCTGGTCGAGAACGACTCGTAGGGATGATGAACAAGGACATCGCCCTCGCGCAGGGTGGCGAAAATGCTCTTGCCCTCCCGGTCGGCGAATGCGGCCGGGGTGGTCGGCACGTAGGGCCGCTCCTTGATTGCGGGCCGGTCGACGGCGTACACCTGCCACAGCGCCTTGAGATCGAGCAGTCCGGGTACCTGCACCACGTCACCGGGATTGACGTCGAGTTCGCGCAGCAACAAACCGAGCATGTGTTCGCTCATGTTGTTGGACACCTCGAGGCGCACCGGCGGACCGAAGCGGCGCTTGGCCAGTTCCCGCTCCAATGCCTGCAGCAGATCCTCGTCGCGGTCCTCGACGTCCATATCTGCGTTGCGGGTGATTCGGAAGGCATGCCTTTCGACGATCTCCATCCCGGGGAACAGCGCCGGCAGGAATGCGCCGATCAGTTCCTCCATCGGAAGGAAACGGGTGATCTCGCGGGTGTTTCCGTTGTCGCCCTCGGTCCGGTCGAGCCGGACGAACCGGTCCACGTTGTCCGGCACCTTGACCCGGGCGAAATGCTCGGTGCCATCCTCGGGGGACTTCACCGTGACGGCCAGATTCAGGCTCAGCCCGCTGACGAACGGGAAGGGGTGGGCCGGATCGACGGCCAGCGGGGTCAGAACGGGGAAAACCTGATCATTGAAGTACTTCGACAACGGGGCGCGATCGGTGTCGGACAGGTCGCTCCACCGGACGAATTCGATGCCGTGGCCGACCAGCGCCGGGCGTACCGACTCCATGAACACCTGGGCGTGCCGGGTGGCCAATTGCTGTGTGCGTTCACCGATCCGGCGCAGCTGCTCGCGTGGTGTGAGTCCGTCGGCGGAGCGGACCATCAGGCCCATCTCGTCGCGCCGCTTCAGCCCGGCCACCCGCACCATGTAGAACTCGTCGAGATTGGAGGCGAAGATCGCCAGGAACTTCGCCCGCTCCAGTAGCGGCAACGAGGTGTCGGCGGCCAGCGCGAGCACCCGGGCATTGAAGTCCAGCCAGCTCAGCTCGCGGTTGAGGTAGCGGTCTTCTGGAAGTGGGTTGTCCTTGGCCGCGGCGGTTGCGGCCGGCGGGGCCTCCGGTGATCGGGCGGGCAGGGGGCCGTCGGCGGCCGCTGTCTGGCCCTGAATCTCCGTCTCGGTCATCTCCGTCTCGGTCACCGCCTCATCATCCCCCATCGCCGGGGCCCGCGGCCCGTTGCGGGCGAATATCCGGTGAACGTCCGGCACCACCCACGGACCTGCTGGTGGCTTCGCCCAGACCGAGCAGTTGGGCGTGGGTGAGGTCGGCAGCGGTGTCGATATCGCAGCGCAGGCCGGGCCATTCGCCGCTGAGTTCCACCGCGCCGTCCTCCCGGTGCCGCCGGGCCGAGTCGGGCCCGAACCGCGGGCGCATCTCCACCCCGAACGCGAACAGCGCGGCGGTCCCGCCGCCCTGTCGATCGGGGACGAGACTTCTGCGGTGGGACCGCGCGGCGTCGATCGCCCGGTTCAGCTCATCGGTGCGCAGGGCAGGCAAATCACCCTGCAGCACAATCAGATTCGGGGTCCGTACCGAGAGCGGGCCGGCGGCTGCGGTGATGGCGTTGTTCAGCGGGTCGGGGTGGCCCGGCGGGGTGGGGTCGGCCAGGATGTCAGCGCCGAGATCACCGGCTACGGCGGCGGCCGTTCGATCCGGTGTCACCACCGTGATCGAACGCACCGCCACGGCATCGCGCGCCGCGATGAGGGTGTCGGTGAGCATCGCCAGCACCAGCCGTTCCCGGGCTGCGGCGTCGAAGACGGTCGACAGCCGGGTCTTGGCGGCCGGCAGCAGTTTGACCGCGACGATCAGCCCGACGTCCGGCGCGCCACCCATGAGCGTCATCCTGCCAGCGCCTCCGCGGCGACCGGACGCGCGACTAGGTTGGACGGGTGGGCAACGCACTGGGCACCGCGGCGGTGATGGGCGCCGGCGCGTGGGGGACCGCGGTGGCCAAGGTGCTCGCCGACGCCGGGAACGACGTACGGCTGTGGTCACGACGCTCCCAGGTCGCCGATGAGGTCAACACCGCCCGGACCAACACCGGTTACCTGCCCGGGGTGGTGCTGCCCGCCGCGATCCGGGCCACCGTCGATCCGGCCGAGGCTCTCGACGGGGTGACCACCGTGGTCCTGGGGGTGCCGTCGCAGACCCTGCGGCGAAATCTGGAGGACTGGCGCATCTCGATCGCCGACGGCGCCAGCCTGGTGAGCCTGGCGAAGGGAATCGAACTGGGCACGCTGATGCGGATGAGCCAGGTGATCATCGCGGTCACCGGCGCGTCGCACAGTCAGGTGGCGGTCGTCTCCGGCCCGAACCTCGCCGCGGAGATCGCCGCCGAACAACCCGCCGCAACGGTGGTGGCTTGTTCGGACTCCGGGCGCGCAGTCGCTCTGCAGCGCGCCCTGAGCACGGGCTATCTGCGCCCCTACACCAACTCCGACGTGGCGGGTACCGAGATCGGTGGGGCCTGCAAGAACGTCATCGCGCTGGCCTGCGGGATGGCCGCCGGGGTGGGACTGGGGGAGAACACCGCCGCAGCCATCATCACCCGGGGACTGGCCGAGATCATGCGACTGGGTATCGCCCTGGGTGCCAAGACCGCGACGTTGGCCGGACTCGCCGGCGTCGGCGATCTGGTGGCGACCTGCACCTCGCCGCATTCCCGCAACCGGGCGTTCGGGTTCCGGCTGGGCCGCGGCGGATCTCTGGACGCTGCGCGTCGAGCCGTCGAAGGCCATGTCGCCGAAGGAGTGTCGTCGTGCACCTCGATCCTCGCGCTGGCTGCCAGCTATGACGTCGAGATGCCGCTCACCGAGGCTGTGCACCGGGTCTGCCATCAGGGGTTGTCCGTCGACCAGGCCGTCGCGCTGTTACTCGGCCGCAGCACCAAACCGGAGTGAGCGCATGAGCGAGCGATTCGGTGACTCCACCCGGGCGGTCAAGGCCGTGGACTCCGAACCGGTTGCCGGCAGCCCGGTCGGCGGTATACCGGTGCCGGCGTCGGCATTTCACCTGTCGGCAGAGGAGGGCACCGAGCCGCACGTCTACGGCCGGTATTCCAACCCGAGCTGGACACAGCTGGAACGCGCACTGGCGCAGTTGGAGGGGGCCACCGCCGCGTTGGTGTTCGGGTCGGGAATGGCTGCGGTGACCGCGGTGCTGCGGGTCCTCACCGTGCCAGGAACGGTGCTGGTGATCCCCGCCGACGGGTACTACCAGGTCAGGCGGTGGGCGCGGGAAAGCCTTGCGCCGTCGGGGGTGTTGGTTCGGGAGGTGGGTGCGGCGCAGCTGTGTGCGGCAGCGGCTGAGGCCGATGTGGTGCTGGCGGAGAGCCCGACCAATCCCAGCCTGGACGTGGTCGACCTGCACCGGCTGGCTGCAGTCTGTCACCGGCGCGGGGGCAGGCTCGTCGTGGACAACACCACGGCCACCCCGCTCGGCCAGCAGCCGCTCTCCCTCGGGGCGGATGTGGTGGTGGCCAGCGCCACCAAATCCCTAGCCGGGCACAGTGACCTCATCGCCGGATACGTCGCCGGCAGCCACCCCGAGCTGATGGCGGCAGTGGAAGCCGAGCGCCTGCTATCCGGAGCGATCCTTGGCGCCTTCGAGGCGTGGCTCGCGCTGCGCAGTATCGGCAGCTTCGGACTGCGGTTCGAGCGGCAGTGCCAGAACGCGACCGCACTGGCGACCGCGCTGCACGGTCATCGGCTCGTCCGTTCGGTGCGCTATCCGGGTCTGCCCGGCGACCCGTCGTACCCGGTCGCCGCCACCCAGATGCGCCGCTTCGGCGCATTGGTGGCGATCGAACTGGCCGACGCCGCGGCCGTTCACGCGCTGGTCCGCCGCAGCGAACTTCTGGTCGCCGCCACCAGCTTCGGCGGCATCCACACCTCGGTGGATCGGCGTGCCCGCTGGGGCGACGACGTCCCCGGCGGGTTCGCCCGGATCTCGGCAGGTATCGAGGATACCGACGACCTGGTCTCTGACGTGCTGGCCGCCCTGGATCCGCGCGGGCTGTAGCGTGTCCTGTTTGTGACTCCACGCCCCGGCTCCCGGATCCGCGTGGCCGTCGTTTACGGCGGTCGCAGTTCCGAGCATGCGATCTCCTGCGTGTCCGCGGGCAGCATCCTTCGCCACCTCGACCCCGGCCGCTTCGACGTGGTTCCGGTGGGTATCTCCCGCGACGGGTCCTGGCTGCGCACCTACGTCGACCCGGCTGAACTCGTCATCGCCGACGGGCACCTACCGGAAGTCAGCGGCACGTCGGGATCCCCGCTGGCCGGCGTCGGAGAGATCCTTGCCGAGGTGGATGTGGTCTTCCCGGTCCTGCATGGGCCCTACGGCGAGGACGGGACCATCCAGGGCCTGCTCGAACTCGCCGGTCTGCCGTACGTCGGTGCCGGGGTTTTCGCCAGTGCCGCCGGCATGGACAAGGAGTTCGCCAAGAAGCTGCTCGCCGCCGCCGGACTGCCGGTCGGGGACTTCGTGGTGTTGCGGCCCGGCCAGGACCGGCCGACTGCCGCCGACATCGACCGGCTCGGATTTCCGATGTTCGTCAAACCGGCTCGCGGTGGCTCGTCGATCGGGGTCAGCCGGGTCGCCGGCCTCGAGGGGGTGCCGCCGGCGATCGCCGAGGCGCGCCGGCATGACCCCAAGGTCATCATCGAGGCCGCGATACGCGGCCGGGAGTTGGAATGCGGTGTCCTCGAGTTTCCCGACGGATCGGTCAGGGCCAGCACGATCGGCGAGATCCGGGTCGCCGGAGTGGGTGTCTACGACTTCGACACCAAGTACCTCGATGACACCGCCGAACTCGACGTTCCCGCGGCCGTCGACGCGGAGACCGAAAATCTGCTGCGGGACTTGGCGATTCGAACCTTCGATGCGCTGGACTGTCAGGGTCTGGCAAGGGTCGACTTCTTCCTCACCGAGGATGGCCCGGTCGTCAACGAGATCAACACCATGCCGGGATTCACCACCATCTCGATGTACCCGCGCATGTGGAGTGCCAGCGGTGTGGACTACCCGACGTTGGTTGCCACCATGGTCGAGACCGCACTGGCCCGCGGCACCGGCCTGCGCTGACCGCCCAACGGGGCCTCACATCTCGGTAAACGATCATTCACTGTTGTGAGCCGTAACACAGTGTGATGAGGTTACTTGACCGCCGGACTTGGCCGAAGTAGAAGTGTACGTGTGTTCACTGATATGCGTTACCTCGACCTGCACGGCGAACGGGTCGCCTACCTGGATGAGGGTGAGGGCGAGGTCATCCTGCTGCTGCACGGCATCGCCGGGAGTTCGCAGACCTGGCGGTCGCTGATTCGCCCGCTGTCGCGCCACTACCGGGTGGTGGCCCCCGACCTCCTGGGCCACGGCGACTCCACCAAACCGCGGACCGACTACTCGCTGGGCGCCTTCTCGGTGCTGTTGCGCGATTTCCTTGATGAACTCGGCATCGCCCGGGCAACCCTGGTGGGGCACTCCCTCGGCGGCGGTATCGCGATGCAGTTCATCTACCAGCATCCCGATTACGGCCAGCGCCTGGTGCTGATCGGCAGTGGTGGTCTCGGTCCGGACGTGGGTCTGACCCTGCGTCTGGCGTCGCTGCCCGGCGCCGAACTGGTGCTGCCGCTCATCGCGCCCCGGAAAATGGTGGCAACCGGTGATCGGCTCTGGTCGTGGTTGCGCAAGGCAGGTGTGGAATCCCCTCGCGGTGAAGAGATGTGGCGCCACTACAGCTCACTGTCCGATGGGCCGACCCGGCAGGCATTTCTTCGGACGCTGCGTGCGGTTGTCGACCACCGCGGCCAGGCAGTCAGCGCGCTGAACCGGCTGACTACCAGGACCAACTTCCCGGTGCTGGTGATCTGGGGCGATCGGGACACCATGATTCCCGTCCACCATGCCCACGCGGCCCGGCGTGCCCGTCCTGACGTCCGGCTCGAGGTGCTTGCCGACGTCGGGCATTTCCCGCATGCCGAGCGTCCCGTCGAGGTGGCCGAATTGATCGTCGGGTTCATCGCGGACGACAGCGCAGCGGGCAACCCGACGGGTGTCGAGGTCGGACTGCCCGGCGCTGGTGCCTGATGCGCCGGCCCGGCGTCTGCCTGATGCGCCGGCCCGGCGCTGGTGCCTACCGCGCCGGCCCGGGCCGGATCGGCGTCGCCGGCATGCTCCGGGCGATCGCCGTCGACAGCAGCTGGATCGGCGTCGGGCCAGACCCGAGCGGCATCGTCAGCGCCACATAGACCGGCCGGTCCACGGCAATCCAGGTGCTGCGCCGGGTGCCGGGATCTTCAAGACGGAACCACTGCACGTCATCGACCATCTGCAGGGGCGCGCCGACGACGAACTCGGCGGGGCGGTCCAATCCGCACCGCATGATCACCGGTTCTTCGGCCGGACCCCACGCCGCCGTGCCGGCTGGAACCGGATCGACGGCCACCGCACGGCCCAGTTCGCCAAGCCGGTCCGGCAGGGTGTCCATCAGGGCGCGGCATTCGGGTCCGGCTGCCTGCGGTGCGGGCACGGCGGCGATGGCCACCGGTCGTGGCGGGGAGCGGTGCGAGGCGGCGACGGCCAGCACCGTGATCAGCGCGACGACGGGGATCACCACCGCGGCGATCAGCACACCCCTGGGCGGTCCGTCGGTGCCGGATGTGTCGGTGCCGGATGTGTCGGCGCTGGATCTGTCGGTGCCGGATCTTTCGGTGCCGGATGTGACCGTTGCCGGGTCCACTGCCGTGACCACTGCCACGTCGTCGTCATCCCGGCTCACGCCTGGCCCTCCCGTCTCGGCCTAAACTGACGGGGCTCAACCTACGCCAGAACAGGAGAGTCGTGGCAGACGGTACCGGCCCCACGCTGCACGAACTCGGTGAGTTCAGCGTCATCGACCGCTTGGTGGCCGGGCGGTTTCAGCCGTCCGGTGTGGCGGTCGGGCCGGGCGATGACGCCGCCGTCATCGGTGCACCGGACGGGCGGGTGGTCGTCACCACCGACATGCTGGTGGAGGGCCGTCATTTCCGGCTGGACTGGTCCACCCCCGGCGAGGTGGGCCGCAAAGCCGTAGCCCAGAACGCCGCCGACGTAGAGGCCATGGGTGCCCGCGTCACCGCACTCGTGGTGGCATTCGGTGCGCCCCCCGGCACCCAGGCGAGTGCCGTGCAGGAACTCACCGACGGAATGTGGCGGGAGACGGCAGAACTGGGTGCGGGCATCGTCGGCGGCGACTTGGTGGCGAGTCCGCAGTGGGTGGTGTCGGTGACCGCACTTGGCGACTTGGCCGGCCGTGCGCCGGTGTTGCGCAGCGGTGCCAGGCCAGGGTCGGTGATCGCGGTCGCCGGTGAGCTTGGGCGCTCGGCGGCGGGAATGGTCCTGCAGCGCAACGCGATCCGGGGATTCGATGATCTCAAGCTCCGCCACCGGGTGCCCCGCCCGCCGTATGGGCAGGGCAGGTTGGCTGCGGACGCCGGTGCCCAGGCGATGACCGATGTTTCCGACGGTCTGCTGGCCGATCTGGGCCACGTGGCGACCGCCTCGCAGGTGATCCTGGACCTTGATCCCGATGCCCTGGGCCCCGATGTCGAAGCGGTCGGGTCGGCGGCGCAGGCGGCCGGTGTCGACCCCTGGTCGTGGGTTCTCGGCGGGGGAGAAGACCATGCCCTGGTGGCGTGCTTCGCCGGGCCGCCGCCTCCGGGGTGGCGGGTGATCGGAGCGGTGCGCGACGGTGCGGCCGGGGTCCTGCTCGCCGGCCGGCGCTGGGAGGGATCGGCAGGGTGGCAGTCATTCGACTGATCGGTGTGCCGGTTGGGTTAAGTTGTCCGCCGTGACCGCGCGCCCCCTCCGGGACCTCGTCGACGAGGGCTGGGTCGTTGCACTGGACCCCGTCGCCGACCGGATCAGCGCGATGGGTGACTTCCTGCGGGCCGAGATCGCCGCCGGTCGCCGCTACCTGCCGAGTGGTCCGAACATCCTGCGAGCCTTCACCTTTCCGTTCGACGAGGTCCGCGTTCTCATCGTCGGACAGGATCCGTATCCGACTCCGGGGCACCCGGTGGGCCTGAGTTTCTCGGTCGCTCCCGACGTGCGGCCGATTCCGCGCAGCCTGGCCAACATCTTCACCGAGTACGCCGATGACCTTGGTCACCCGAAGCCGGCGACCGGCGATCTGACACCGTGGGCGCAGCGCGGGGTGATGCTGCTCAATCGGGTGCTCACCGTCGCGCCGGGCAGTCCTGCTTCGCACCGGGGCAAGGGCTGGGAGCCGGTCACCGAGTGCGCCATCCGGGCTCTGGTGGCCCGCCAACGGCCGTTGGTGGCGATTCTGTGGGGCCGCGACGCGGCCACCCTCAAACCCATGCTCGGGGGTGAGTGCCTGACCATCGAGTCGGCACACCCGTCGCCGCTATCGGCGAGTCGGGGCTTCTTCGGCTCCAGGCCGTTCAGCCGCGCCAATGCGCTACTGGATCAGATAGGTGCGGCGCCGATCGACTGGCGCCTTCCCTGAGACGTGCGGGGCGCTTACGGTCCCGGGGATGAGCGGGGCTTTGGTCTTGGTCTGAAGCCTAGGCCCGGCACTGGGCTAGCCTCGGGAGACCTTGCCCGCCTTCAGGCAGGACGTGCACACGTTGACACGCTGCTTGTTGCCGCCGGGCCGGCTCACCGCGCGCACCGACTGAATGTTGGGGTTCCAGCGTCGGTTGGTCCGGCGGTGCGAATGCGATACCGACTTACCGAAGCCGGGACCCTTCCCGCAGACGTCGCACACGGCAGCCATGGTGGTACTCCTCAAGTCTGTTCTGGATGCCAACAACCGCGACTGGCGGGTGGCCTGGCCAAGGATACCGTCGCGGGGGAAGCAACGCCAAAATGGGGTGGGTATGCAGGTCCACGCGGCGGTATTCAGCTGTCGGCGGGTCTGGTTAGGCTGACGCCGGGTGATCAGGAGGTGGCGCCGTGGCGCAGCGCAGGCTGGATGCGTCGGCCCTGTATGACTGGGCGGACGCAGCCGTGGCGGGTCTGATCGCCCGCGCCGAGGAGATCAACAAACTCAACGTCTTCCCGGTGGCGGACGCTGACACCGGCACCAACATGTTGTTCACCATGCGCTCCGCGCTGGCAGGCGTGACCCCCGGCGAGAGCCTCGCGGAGACGGCTGCCGCGTTGGCGGCCGGGGCCGCGCACGGCGCGCGGGGTAATTCGGGAGTCATCCTCGCTGAGATCCTCCAGGCTCTAGCCGATGTGACAGCCGATGTGACAGCCGATGTGACAGCCGATGTGACAGCCGATGTGACAGCCGATGTCACAGCCGACGGTGACCTCACCCACATCGGTACGGCGCTTCTGAGTGCGGTCCTGCGCCACGCGGTAACCAGGGCGGTCACCGCGATGGGCGGAGAATTCGTCGAGGGCACGGTGGTGTCGGTGCTGCAGGCCGCGGCGGACGCCCTTGAGTGCGCGGATGCCGACGGCGACGGACTGGAGCAGGCGCTGACCGCGGCCGGCGCCGCGGCGGCCGACGCTCTCGAACGCACCACGGAGCAACTCGCGGTGCTGGCCGAGTCCCACGTGGTCGATGCCGGCGGTCGGGGACTGCTGGTGCTGCTGGACTGCCTCACGGCCACCGTCACCGGGCACCGGCCAGACCGACGCGACTACCCGCCGGCCGCGCAGCCCGCCACCACCGACGCGATCGCCCCCCTCGCCGCGCCCGAGTTCGAGGTGATGTTTCTGCTGGACGCTCGGGTCGGCGGGGCGGTGGACAGGCTGCGATCCCGCCTGCAGATTCTCGGGGACTCGGTGGCGATCTCGGCGGCGGCCGCCGGACGGTATTCCGTACACGTCCACACCGATGACGCCGGGGCGGCGATCGAAGCGGGACTGGCTGCGGGTGCGGTCAGCCGGATCCGCATCGCCGGACTGGCGACCGGCCGGGTCGCCCCGGGCGGCTGGAGCCGTGATCGTGCGGTGCTCGCGGTCGTCGACGGCGACGGGGCCTCCGCATTGTTCGGGTCCGAGGGGGCGTGCGTGCTGCGCCCCGATCCCGAACTCGTCGACCCCGTCAACGGGGTCAGCGCGGCGGAACTCTTGCGCGGTGTCGTCGACACCGGTGCCGCCCAGGTGATGGTCCTTCCCAATGGCTATGTTTCCGCCGAGGACTTGGTCGCCGGATGCGCGGCAGGTATCGGTTGGGGTATCGACGTGGTGCCACTGCCGACCGGTTCGATGGTGCAGGGGCTGGCCGCGCTGGCCGTCCATGACCCGGTTCGGGCTGCTGTCGACGACGGCTACGCGATGGCGCGCGCCGCTGCCGGTGCCCGGCGCGGGTCCGTTCGGGTGGCAGCGCAGACCGCCCTGACCTGGGCTGGGACCTGCAGGCCCGGGGACGGACTGGGCTTGGCGGGGGAGGAGGTCTTGGTGGTTGCCGAGGACCTCCGCGCCGCCGCCATCGGATTGGTTGACCTGCTGCTGGGCTCCGGCGGCGAATTGGTCACCGTTCTGCTCGGTGCCGGGGCGGAACCGTCGATCGCCGAGGAACTGGCCGGCCACGTCCACCGCCACCATCCCGGTGCCGATGTCGTCAGCTACCGCACCGGCCACCGCGGCGACGCACTGCTGATCGGGGTCGAGTAACCGTGGCCGCTCTCACCGACCGCCTGGATGGACTGCTGGGTGTGAAGGCGGCCCGCGCGCTCGATGAGGTGTTCGGCATCCAGACCGTCGACGATCTGTTGCGTCACTACCCGCGAAAGTACAGCCAGGGGATGACGGTCCGCGACGAGCAGGACGGTGCACCCGAAGAGGGCGAGCACATCACCCTCGTCGGAGAGATCGAGACGGCCGAGGTGCGCGTGAGCAACCGCGGCCCGAAGCGGGAGTACTTGGTCGTGACGTTGAAGAATCGCCGGCCCAAGGTCACCGCGACGTTCTTCAACGTGAAGTTCCTCAAGCACCAATTAGTCAAGGGCACGACCCTGATGCTGTCGGGGGAGGTCGGGTATTTCCGCGGCACCATGCAGTTGACCCACCCGGCCTTTCTGGTCCTGCGATCACCGACCGGCGCCAAGGGTGGCACCAAGTCGCTGCGCACCATCGCCGACGCCAATCGGGACGGCTCCGGCGGCATCGATCTGTCGGCCTTCGAGCGGGACTTCTTCCCGATCTACCCGGCCAGCGCCAAGCTGCAGAGCTGGGACATCTACGCTTGCGTCCGCCAGGTCCTCGACGTCCTCGACCCTATTCCCGAGCCACTGCCGAAATCCTTTCTGGCACAGCATGACTTGGTCTCGGAGGATGCCGCGATGCGGGCCATCCACCTGGCTGAGAAGGACGCCGAGCGGGAGCAGGCACGCAGGCGGCTGACCTTCGATGAGGCAATCGGCCTTCAGTGGGCGCTGGCGCAGCGCAGGTACGGTGAGCTCGCCCAGTCCGGCCCGCAGGCACCGAGCCGCCCCGACGGGCTGATGTCCGCGCTGCTGGACCGGCTGCCGTTCGAGTTGACCGCAGACCAACGCACGGTCCTCCGTGAAATCTCCACGGATCTCGCCGAACCCACCCCGATGAGCCGGTTGCTGCAGGGCGAGGTGGGGTCCGGGAAGACCATTGTCTCGGTGCTGGCCATGCTCCAGATGATCGACGCCGGATACCAGTGCGCACTGCTGGCGCCCACCGAAGTCCTTGCCGGCCAACATGCCCGGTCCATCCGCGATGTGCTCGGGCCGCTGGCGATGGCCGGCCAACTAGGCGGTGCGGACACCGCGACGCGGGTGGCCCTGCTCACGGGTTCGATGTCGGCGGCGCAGAAGAGGCAGGTTCGCGGCGAGGCGGCTTCCGGTGAGGCCGGGATCGTGGTCGGCACCCACGCACTGCTGCACGATTCCGTCGAGTTCAGGGACCTGGGCCTGGTCGTGGTCGACGAGCAGCACCGTTTCGGTGTCGAGCAGCGGGACCAGTTGCGCGCCAAAGCAGTTCCCGGGCTGACCCCGCATCTGCTGGTGATGACGGCGACGCCGATTCCGCGAACGGTCGCGTTGACCGTATTCGGTGACCTGGAGACCTCGACGGTTCGCGATTTGCCGCGCGGTCGGCAGCCGATCGAGACCAAGACCGTCTTCGTCAGCGATAAGCCGCAGTGGCTGGAGCGGGCCTGGGCCCGCATCGGTGAGGAGGTCGCGGCCGGACGGCAGGCGTACGTCGTGGCCTCCCGCATCGACGAGACCGACAAGCCGGGCAACGCGGAGCAGGGGCCGCCCCCGATTTCCGTGGTCACCCTCTACGACTTTCTGCGCCAGGGGCCGCTGTCGGGACTTCGGCTCGGACTCATGCACGGCCGACTGTCCGCCGATGACAAGGACGCGGTGATGGCGGCGTTCCGGGCCGGCGAGGTCGACGTTCTGGTGTGCACCACGGTGATCGAAGTCGGCGTGGACGTCCCCAATGCCACCATGATGGTCGTGATGGACGCCGACCGGTTCGGCATCAGTCAACTGCACCAGTTGCGCGGCCGGATCGGCCGGGGGGAGCACACGAGCCTCTGTCTCCTGACGACCCGGCTGCCGGAGGCCTCCAGAGTCGGTGAGCGACTCAAGGCGGTAGCGGCGACGCAGGACGGCTTCAAGCTGGCCGACCTCGACCTTCACGAACGCCGGGAGGGAGATGTGCTGGGCCGCAGCCAGTCCGGCAGGCCCGGAACTCTACGGTTCCTCTCCCTCGCCGAGCACCTCGACGTCATCCTCGCGGCCCGGGAGCTTTGCGAGTCCCTGCACGCGGTGGATGCGATGGCACCTGGGATGGCGGTGCTGGCCGGCCAGTTCACCGGTCACGACCGAATCGACTATCTGGGTAAGTCATGACCCGCCGGACACTGCTATGGCTGTTGGCTGTCGCGGTTCTAACGGTGATCGTCGCCGCTCAAGTGCTGGCCCAGCAGGCGCGTGTCGGGAATGAACGTGCCGGTGCGGCCGACATGCCGACGGTGGTGGTGGGGGCGGATGTGCTGGCCGGAATCGAACTGGTGCCCGCCCGCGTCCGCAGCAACGACTACCGGCGCACGGCCTTCGGCGCCGCGTGGGACGATGACAACGGGGCGCCGGGCGGGCGCAACGGGTGTGACACGCGCAGCGAGATCCTCGACCGCGATCTGACGGACAAGACGTACGTCACGACCAAGCGCTGCGCGACCGCCGTCGCATCCGGCACCCTTCGCGACCCGTACACCAACGCCACCATCGCGTTCCTGCGCGGCAATCAGGTGGGGGCATCGGTCCAGATCGACCACATCGTGCCGTTGGCCTTCGCCTGGGACATGGGTGCTCGGTACTGGGACGATGCGAAGCGGAAACGCTTTGCCAACGACCCGGCCAATCTGCTGGCTGTGGCAGGGAGAGCCAACCAGGACAAGGGCGACCTGCCGCCAGGCGAATGGATGCCACCCAATACCGCGTTCTGGTGTGCCTACGCCATGCAGTTCATCGAGGTGCTGCGTGGCTACCAGCTACCGGTCGACGAACCCTCCGCCCGGGAATTGCGAAACGCGGCGGCCAGCTGCCCGAACAGCTGACCGCCGCGCTCGTTGACGCTAGATCTCGTCGTCGTTAGATGGGGGCCTTAGCCGGCCCGCGAGGCACCTGCCTTGCCGGAGCGCTTGGGGGCGTCCTGGCCACCGGCTGACGCGGCGTCTCCACCCGTACGGCTGACCTTGTCGCGGCCACCGCGGGTCGAGGTGGAGCTGTCGTTGTCGCCGGTGGCCTGGTCGGCGGCGGCGACGACGTCGGCCACGTCCGCGGCAGTGACAGCCACCTCGGCCGCCGGCGCTGCCACCTCGGCAGTTGCCGCGGGCGCTTCGACAGCTGCGGCGCTCCGTGCCGACGCGGCCGCCGGTGGGGTGACCGCGATGGAGTTGGCGATGGTGGTGGTCAGACCGATCACCGAGCCGATGACGCCGGGTCCCACGCCGGGCAGTTCGATGTCGACGTCGAAATCACCGAAGTCCACGGTGAGGTTGGTGTCGAGGGCGTTGAACAGCGAACCACCGGGGCTGAGCAGCCCGCCGAGGGCCAGGCCGATGCTGTTGACGGTCGTGTTGGGGATCTCGACTCCCAGCAGGTTGACCAGAGGTGTCAGATCCAGGACCTGTCCGCCGTTGAGGAAAGCGTTGACCAGATTGGCCGGGATGTTGATCAGGTCGTTCAGCGCCGCTCCGATATCGCCGCCGACGAGGTTGCCGACGATGCTGCTCAGGCTGTCCCCGAGCTGGATGACCGGTGCGAGCACCGGGCCGGCGAGGCCGAGCAGCGCGCCGGTAAGGAAGGTGGTGGTGAAGTCGAGGACGGGCTGCAGATTCTCGGGGATGGTCACCAGCGCCGGCAGCAGCGTCCAGATGCTGTCGTGCTCCTCGTTCAGGGTGCTGGTGTCGACAGCGAACGGCGCCCTGATCGCGTTGCCGATATTGCCGACCACCTGGCTGAGGATCAGACCGATGTCGGGCAGTTCGGACAGGTAGGTGAACTGGTTGGCAACCACCTGCTGGATGATCGGGAACGGATCGGAGGCCCAGGTGGTGAACAGTCCGACGACGTTGTCGCCGGCGGCCTGGAGGGTCTCGATCCACGGAGTGATCGGGTCGATGGACGCGGCAAGCCCCACGGCGAGCGAGCTGACCTGCTGGGGCAGCGCCGCGAGGTCATGGCTGATCGGCTGAACCGGAGCGATGGCGATCGCGCCGGCGCTCACCGCCGCCATACCGGCAATCAGATAGGAACGGGTGGATACGGAAACAGCCATGGAGGAACCCCCTGATCGAGCGGACGTCGTTGTCGTGCGTAACGAACGTTACGGTTGGGGCTGCCTCGAAATGTGAAAAACCACAAACTTTTTAAAGACTTCTCTCAGCTGGCCGGGGTGGTCAGCCGGCGTCCCGGGGATCCGGCCGGAAACTGGTGCCGTCGTCGAGAGCGTCCAGCGATTGCATCTCGGCGGCAGACAGTTCGAACCCGAAAACGTCGATGTTCTCGGCGAGACGCTCGGGACCTGAGGCGCGCGGGACGACGACATTGCCCAACTGGATGTTCCACCGGATGAGCACCTGTGCGGGTGTCCGGTCGTGCGCGGCAGCCACCGCCGCCACGGCGGGATGGTCCAGTAGCTTTCCGGTTCCCAGTGGGCAGTAGGCCGCCGTGGTGATCCCGTATTGCTTATTGACGGTGCGCAACTCCGACTGGTTCAGCAAAGGATGGAGTTCGACCAAGTTGACCGCTGGGGTGTAGAAGGTCAGGTCGACGATGTCCGACAGGTTCTCGGCCGAAAAGTTGCTGACACCGATCGACCGGGTGTCACCGACTTCCTTGGACTTCATGATCCCGCCCCAGGCGTCGATGTACTTCCCGTTCTCCTCAGCGGGCCAGTCGACGAGATACAAGTCGACGTAATCCAGACCCAGTCTGGCCAGACTGGCCCTGCAGGTGTCCTGAGAGGACTGGAAACCCTGGTCCGCGGTAGCCAGGGTGGCGGCGATGTACAACTCTTCGCGGGCGACCCCCGATGCGGACAGTGCTCGGCCGACCGCTTCCTCGTTGCCCTCACCGGGTGCGGTGTGGATCAGGCGATAGCCGACACGAAGGGCGGCGGCCGCCGCTGACTCGGCCTCGGCCGCGGACAGCCCGGCGACACTCACCCCCAGAACCGGGATCGAGTGGTCGTCGTTGAGCGTGACGGTGGGCGTCGCAGCCGTCGGCGTCATGTCACCTGCCTGTGAATTCGTCTCTGGTGGAGTCGCACCGAACCCGGCACACGATATACCCACGCTGAATCGACCGTTCTCAGGGTTGGCGTAAGGTGAGCGTGCGTCGGAGAGGAGTAACCGTGACGGTCAGCCAGGTGGGTGCCCCACCCAAGTCCAATCCTTTCAAAGAGCGGGCACTGGCTATCGCTAATCGCTTGGGGGTCAAGTTGATCCCGCTGCTGCCGACGCCGCTGAGACGACTGATGTCCGGGGGCCGGGCGGTCACCATCGACGGCAATACTCTCGACGCTTCCCTCCAAGTCATGTTCGTCGCCCAGCGGGCGACAGGCATGTCGGGCCTTGTGGTCAACGACGATCCGATCGCTTCGAGGAATGCGAACGCCGCAATGTGCAAGACCCTGGACCAACCCGACGTGCGGGTCGGCGAGGTTCGCTCGGTGTCCATCCCCGGTCCCGGCGGCACCATCGGCGCGCGGTACTACCGCCCCGCGGGCGCGGCCAGCTCGGCTCCGCTGCTGGTCTTCTACCACGGTGGCGGGTTCGTGGTCGGGAGTCTTGAGTCCCACGACTCCGCCTGTCGGCTGATCTGCCGTGATGCCGGCGTGCATGTGCTGGCCGTCGACTACCGGCTCGCCCCCGAACACCCGGCCCCGGCGGCCGTCGAGGACGCCTACGCCGCCTACCGGTGGGCCCGCGAGCATGCCTCCGAGCTGGGCGCCGACCCGCGGCGGGTCGCGGTCGGCGGGGACAGCGCGGGCGGCTGCCTCGCGGCGGTCGTCACGGTGCTGGCCCGCGATGTCGGGGACCCACTACCCGCGCTGCAGTGGCTGATCTACCCGGTCACGGATATGCGCGGCGGGTCCCGGTCACGCAGCCTGTTCGGGGACGGGTTCCTACTCACCAAGCACGACATGGACTGGTTCCAGGACACGTATCTGCAGAATTCGGGCCTCGACTTGACCGATCCGCGGGTCTCTCCGCTGTTGACCGACGACTTGGCCGGGCTCTCGCCGGCTCTGGTGGTCACCGCCGGTTTCGACCCGCTCCGGGACGAGGGTGAGCAGTACGCAGACCGGTTGCGTGCAGCTGGCGTCGCCGTCGACCACCGCAAGATGGGCTCGATGGTGCATGCCTTCCTCAACCTCAACGCGCTCGGAGGTGGCGTCGCCGCCGCTAACGCCGAGATGATCTCTGCCCTTCGGGCTCACCTCGCGCACGGCTGAGGGAGCAACCGGCCGGGCCGGCGGTGGGACGCCGGTACGCTAGAAGCGCACATCAGTGCGGCACGACCAGCCCAAGGCATTCCGTCTCAAGACAGCAAGGACCTCACCGCCCGTGGCCAGCAACAAGAAGAGCTCACCCCGTTACGACCTCAAAGCGCAGGACCGCAAACGAGACCTTGCCATCCGGCTGGGGTTGACCGCGGTCGTGGTGCTGTTCGCGGTGGGCCTCGTGCTCTACATCGTGATGGGTAATAAGAGCAGTGGCGTCGGCGACATCCAGGCGGTCCGGATTGCCTCGGACACCCTGATCAAGAAGGACGGCACCGACGAGCCCAAGGCTGTGCTGTCGATCTATGAGGATTTCCAGTGCCCGCACTGCCGGGACTTCGCGAAGACCTTCGGCCCCGCGCTGAACAAGATCTCCGAGAGCGGCGCCGCCGCGGTCGACTACTACATGGTCTCGATCCTGAACAAGGCCAACGGCGGCTACTCGTCCCGCGCGGCCAACGCCGCCTACTGCGTCGCTGACGAGGACAAAGAGGCTTTCCTCCGGTTCCACTCCGCCCTGTTCGCCCAGCAGCCGATGGAGGGCTCGGGCACCGGCCCCGATAACGCGGCGCTGATCGAGACCGCCCGTCAGGCCGGTGTCGTCGGCGGTGTCCCGGACTGCATCAACAAGGGTCGCTACGAGAAGATGACCAAGGGTCTGGCGGCCGCCTCCAAGATCACCGCCACTCCGACCATCCGGCTCAACGGCCAGGACATCAGTCCGGCCACCCCTGACGAGTTGCTCGCCAAGGTCCGCGCCATCGTCGGACCACTGCCCGCTCTGGCTCCCACCCCGGCACCGTCCCCCCAGCCGTCCCCGGCGCCGCCCGCTCCGGTGAGCCCATGAGCCTGACCGCTCCGACACCGGTGCAGTCCGGTCCGCCCGATCCGGCCTCCGCCGTATCGGGCGTGCGGGTGGCTCGGGCCGGCGGCTGGTGGGTTCTGATTGCGGGCGCCATCGGCCTGCTGGCCTCGGCCACTTTGTTGGTCGAGAAGGTCGAGATGCTCAAGAACCCGGCCTACGTACCGACGTGCAGCATCAACCCGGTGCTGTCCTGTGGATCGGTGATGGTGACCCCGCAGGCCTCGGTGTTCGGCCCGCCCAACCCGATTTTCGGAGTGATTTCCTTCACCTTGGTGCTGGTCACCGGAGTGCTGGCCGTTTCGGGTGTCAGGCTGCCGCGCTGGTACTGGCTCGGACTGATGGTGGGCACCGCCGCGGGTGCGGTATTCGTGCACTGGCTGATCTTCGAGACGCTGTACCGCATCGGCGCACTGTGCCCGTACTGCATGGTGGTGTGGTCGGTGACGATCCCGCTGTTGGTGGTGGTCTCCTCGGTCGCGCTCCGTCCGCTGGCCGGTAACCCGGTCGCACGGTTCGTCTACCACTGGCGCTGGCCGATCGCCACGTTGTGGTTCACCGCCGTACTGCTGGCGATCCTGGTCCGCTTCTGGGACTACTGGTCGACGCTGATCTAGCGCTTCCGGTTGAGTGTGACGGTTTAGCGTGACCCGGATCGTTGCCGGTGCGGCCGGCGGTCGGCGGCTCGCGGTGCCCCCGCGGGGAACCCGGCCGACCACTGACCGGGTTCGTGAAGCCCTGTTCAACGTGCTGGCAGCCCGGCTGGATTTCGACGGCATGCAGGTGCTGGATCTGTACGCCGGCTCGGGTGCCCTCGGCTTGGAGGCCCTCTCGCGCGGTGCGACGGCGGTGGTCTTCGTCGAGAACGACCGGCGCGCGGCCGAGGTGCTGAGCCGCAACATCGAGTCGGTCGGGCTGGCCGGGGCGACTCTGCGTCGGGCGTCAGTAGCCGCCGTTCTGGCCGCGGCGCCCGCCGGACCGGTGGACCTGGTACTGGCTGACCCGCCTTACGAGACCTCCGGCGACGAGATCGCGGAGATACTGGACGCCCTTGATCGTCATGGCTGGGTCGGGGCGGGCAGCGTCGTCGTGGTCGAACGCCCCGCGTCGGCGCCGGAGTTGACCTGGCCCGCGGGCTGGACGCCTTGGCCGCCGCGCCGCTACGGCGACACCCGGATCGAGGCGGCTGCCTGCTAGCGTCATCGCGCATGAGTTCCAGCGAGAAGCCGAAGGCGGATCGCGCATGAGTTCCAGCGAGAAGCCGAAGGCGGATCGCGCATGAGTTCC
>JAUPLT010000115.1 GCA_030836785.1 Actinomycetota bacterium | reverse complement strand
GGGTCGGCGGGAGCCGCTGGTGGGGGGGCGGCGGGACTGGCCGCGCCTGGATCAGCGGGGGCGGGTGCCGGCGGGGGCGGAGCCGGTGCGGCGGGAGCGGGAGCGGCCGTCGTCGGGCTCGGCGGCACCGGTTCGGCGACGGCCAGATGAGGCGGAAGGGCGATGGTAACGGCGCTGGCACCGGCCACCGCGGTGACGGCGAGCGCCCTCCACAAGCCCGGGCGTCGGAGTGTCGGTTCCGGCTGGGTCATGGCGACGAACCTACCGTGTTACCCCCGTGACGCAAGTGTCGGGGCCAGCCGTGTCGACCGTGTTCAGCGACTAGCGCACGGCGGACCGGGCCGCCGGGTGCAGGGCCACAGCCTGGGTTTTGACCGCGAACCACACCCGGTCGCCGACCGCCAGTCGAAGTTCCGCGACCGCCGCGGCGGTGACATCGGCGGCCAGGCCCGGGCTGCCGTCCGCGGCGTTGTCGAGCCGCACCCGCATCCCGGTTCCGGTCGCCTCGACGGCGCCGATCAGTCCCGACACGACATTGCGTGGGCTGCCGCACCGCACATCCCGGTAGACCGCCACCGCCGCCGGAGAGAAGACGGCGATCGCCTCCTGGCCAGCGGTCAGCGGTTCTGCCGCGGTTCCCCACCAGTCCAGACCTGTCGCACTTGTCAACACGCCCGGCTCGCGCAGCACGCCGCGGACCAGATTGAGTCCTGCGATGCGAGCGCCGAAGCGACTGCGCGGTGCTCCCAGCACGTCGGCGACTGCGCCCTCCTCGGCCGTCCGCCCGTCCTCGAGCACCAGCACCCGGTCGGCGAGTTCGATCACGTCGGGCAGATCGTGGGTGATAACGACGACGGCTCGGTCACCGCCCGCGATCACCCGCCGCAGAACGGTCCGGACCGTCGCCGCGGCCGCCACGTCCAGGCCGGCAAGCGGCTCGTCAAGGAGCAACACCTCGGGTTCGACGGCCAGTGCCCGGGCGATCGCCACCCGTTGGGCCTGGCCGCCGGATAGCGCCGCACTCGGGCGGCCGGCCAGGTCCTCGACGCCGACCTCAGCCAGCCAGTGCCTGGCCGCGGCCATCGCCGCCCGGCGGTCGCGCCGCGGACGCGCACCGAAGCGGAGCCCGAACATCACGTTCTCCGCAACGGTGAGGTGCGGAAACAACAGCGGGTTCTGCAGAAGCACGCCCACGCGACGGTCGTGCACCGGCACGGCGATGCCGCCGGCGGTGTCCGTCAATGTGCGCGTCCCGACCCGCACCACAGCCTGATCGGCGCCCAGAAGCCCGGCGACGACGGCCGCCACGGAGGACTTTCCTGCGCCGTTCGCGCCGAGAAGCGCCAGCACACCGCCAGCTGGGACCGTGAATGCCACATCCACACCGCGTGCGTCGATCCGGGCGGCGACCTGCAGATCAGCCACCGGTTCTGCCCCACCCGGTCACTTGACGCACACCGACTCCGACCACCACGGCCGCGGCCACCGCGACCAGCAGGATCGACAGGGCGATGGCGGCCTGCGGATCGGCTTCCCGCTGAAGGTAGATCTCCAACGGCAGAGTTCGGGTCACCCCCTGGCGGGATCCGGCGAAGGTGAGGGTGGCACCGAACTCCCCCAGCGCCCGGGCGAAGGCGAGTACCGCGCCCGAGATCAGGCCCGGACGAATCAGCGGCAGGCTCACCCGCCACCAGACCGTCGTCGGGCGCACCCCCAGCGTGGCCGCCACGTCGTCGTATCCGGCGCCGGTGGTGCGGGCGGCGCCCTCCAGTGCAATCACCAGAAAAGGCAACGAGACGAACGTCTGCGCCAGCACGACGGCGCTGGTGGTGAAGGCAATGCGAATACCTGCCGCCTCCAGGTGGTGGCCGAGGAGACCGGCCCGGCCGAAGGCATAGAGCAATGCCAGACCACCCACCACCGGAGGCAGAACGAGCGGCAACAGGACCAGTGGCCGAAGCAGCCTGCCGACCCGCTCGCCACCGCGGGCCAGCACCATCGCCAGCGGCACGCCCAGCACCAGGCACAGCACGGTGCTGGCACCGGCGGTGCGCACACTGAGCAGCAGCGCCGAACGCGACTCCGGACTGCTCACCAACTCAGCGAATCGCGGCCATTCCACCTGGAGCGCCATCGCCGTCAGCGGCAGCAGCACCACCCCCAGCGCCAGCCCCGCGGGTAGGTACAGCCAGCGCGGCAGGGACGCCGCTGCCGCGCCAGGCTTCATGGGGTTGGAGCCTAAGCCGCCGCCCCGGGCTGCGGACGACCAACTTCAGCCCGGGCATCTACTGTCGAGCGATGACCATCCGGCTCGCCCTGCAGATCCCCAACTTCTCCTACGGCACTCCGGTGGCCGATCTGTTCCCCACCGTGCTGGCTCAGGCCCGGGAGGCCGAGGCGGCGGGATTCGACGCCGTCTTCCTGATGGACCACTTCTATCAGCTGCCCATGCTGGGCGCCCACGACGAGCCGATGCTGGAGGCCTACACCGCGTTGGGCGCGCTGGCCACCGCAACCGAGCGCGTGCTGCTGGGCACCCTGGTCACCGGCAACACGTACCGCAACCCGACGTTGCTGGCCAAGATCATCACCACCCTCGACGTCGTGAGCGCGGGGCGGGCCGTGCTGGGCCTGGGTACCGGCTGGTTCGAACTCGAGCACGAGCAGCTCGGCTTCGAATTCGGCACGTTCACCGATCGGTTCGCCAAGTTGGAGGAGGCACTGAAGATTGTGCTGCCGATGCTCGCCGGGGACCGGGTGAGCTTCGCCGGCGACTTCTACCGCACCAGTGAGGCCGTCGCGGAGCCGCGCTACCGGGATCACATCCCGTTGATGATCGGCGGAAGCGGGGAGAAGAAGACATTCGGCCTGGCCGCGCGCTACTTCGACCACCTCAACGTGATCGCCGCGTTCGAGGAACTTCCCGGCAAGGTCGACGCGCTGAAGCGCCGCTGCGATGAAGCGGAGCGCGACCCCGCCACGCTGGAGACCAGCGTGTTGCTGACCGTGGTGCCCGACCCCGCGTTCAGCGACGATCTGGTTCCGCCGGCCATGCGCGGGCGGATGGCGGTCGGCAGCCCGGACCGGATCGCCGAGACCATCCGCGCCAACGTGGTCGATGTCGGCATCGACGGCGTCGTGGTCAATCTGCCGGCCTATCGGCCCGGGTCGATCGCCGCGATCGGCGAGGCGCTCCGGCCGGTGGTCGGCGCTTGACACCCGGCGCGCGTCGGGGCAGCGGGGCGGCTAACGTAGAACGCGTTCTGTGGGCCGACCAAATCAGGAGCGAAGATGACCCATCCCGGAGCCACTCCGTCGGATAAGCACAAGGTCGTCATCATCGGCTCGGGGTTCGGCGGGCTCAGCGCCGCCAAGAAGCTCAAGCGGGCCGACGTCGACATCAAGATGATCGCCAAGACCACCCACCACCTGTTCCAGCCGCTGCTCTATCAGGTGGCCACCGGGATCATCTCCGAGGGTGAGATCGCACCGCTCACCCGGGTGATCCTGCGCAAGCAGAAGAACTGCCAGGTGCTGCTCGGTGAGGTCACCCACGTCGACCTGAAGAAGAAGACGGTCGACTCGGTGCTGCTGGGGCACACCTACCGCACGCCTTTCGACACTCTGATCGTCGCCGCCGGCGCCGGCCAGTCGTACTTCGGCAACGACCACTTTGCCGAGTGGGCACCCGGGATGAAGACCATCGACGACGCGCTGGAACTGCGCGGCCGGATTCTCGGCGCGTTCGAGCAGGCGGAGCGTTCCAGTGACCCGGAGCGACGGGCCAAGCTGCTCACCTTCGTCGTGGTCGGGGCCGGGCCCACCGGCGTTGAGATGGCCGGACAGATCGCCGAGTTGGCGGACCACACCCTCAAGGGCGCGTTCCGGCACATCGACTCCACCAAGGCCAGGGTCATCCTGCTCGACGCCGCGCCGGCCGTGCTGCCGCCGATGGGCGAGAAGCTGGGCCGCAAGGCCGCCGCCCGGTTGGAGAAACTCGGGGTGGAGATCCAGCTCAGCGCGATGGTCACCGACGTCGATCGCAACGGAATCTCCGTCAAGCGCAGCGACGGCACGATCGAACGTATCGAGTGCGCCACCAAGGTGTGGTCGGCCGGAGTCTCGGCCAGCCCGCTGGGGAAGGTCATCGCCGACCAGTCCGGCGCCGAGGTGGACCGGGCGGGCCGGGTCAAGGTGCTCCCCGACCTGACCGTGCCCGGACACCCCAACATTTTCGTCTTGGGCGACCTGGCCTTCGTCGACGGGGTGCCCGGCCAGGCCCAGGGGGCAATCCAGGGTGCCCGATACGCAGCCAAGCTGGTCCAAGCCGAGCTGAAGGGCGCTGACCCCGCGGCCCGTGCGCCGTTCGAGTACTTCGACAAGGGTTCGATGGCCACGGTGTCGCGGTACTCCGCGGTGGCCAAGGTCGGCCCGCTGGAGTTCGGCGGGTTCATCGCCTGGCTGGCGTGGTTGTTCCTGCACCTCATCTATCTGGTCGGCTTCCGCGCCCGGCTGACCACCGCGCTGTCCTGGGTCGGCACCTTCATCGGCAGCCAGCGCGGCCAGCTGACGATCACCGAGCAGCAGGCCTACGCCCGAACGCGGATCGAGCAACTCGAGGAAATCGCCGCAGCGGTCGAGGATTCCGAGATCGCCGCGTCCTGACCGGACCGCGGGGCTGGCCTAGCATGGTCCTCATGAGGAGCCCGAGCCGATCAGGTGCGCTGCACAAGGTCGCGGCGACGCTGTGCGCGGGCGCCGCGCTGATCGGCACCGCAGGCCCGGCCACTGCAGACGAACCCCCGCCCGGATGCACCACCGCGGATATGACCGGTGTCATGTCCGGGGTGGCCGCCGCCACGGCGGTGTACCTCTTCAGCCACCCCGAGGTCAACGCGTTCTTCACCGGTCTACAAGGCCTGCCCAAGACCGAGGTCCGCGACCGTACCGAGGTGTACCTGGCCGCCAACCCGGGGGTTCGCGCCGATCTGGAGGGAATCCGGGCGCCGTCACGGGACTTCCGTGACCGCTGTGGGCTTCCGCAACGGGCCCTGATCTTGGCCGACAGCCTGTAACCGGCGACGCGCACCGTCGATGTTGAAACCCGACGAGCTGGTCTACCGGCTCCTGCAGCGGCTACCTGCCCGGATGCTGTCGCTGCGCAGCATTGTGATCTTCGCGGCTCTCGCGGTGGTGGTGCTCGTCCTCACGCTGGGCACCTGGGTGTGGGTGGGTGTCACCAACGATCAGTACAGCCAATTGGACCGTCGACTCGACTCGGTGAGCAGCCTCGGCGACTTCAGCACACTGCTGTCCACCAAACCCGAGGAAGGCTCATCGAGCCCGGATGGAAACCTGGCGCGCACCGTGCGGATCGGCGATATGGAGATGTCGGTGCCCAGCGGGGTCGTTCTGCCCAGACTGGCCGACGGTTACGCCAACACCACCATCGACGGGGTCGAGTACCGGGTGCGAACGTTCTCGGTGGGCGCCGCGTCCATAGCGCTGGGCGCACCGCTGGCCGAAACTCAACGCCGCATCGCCGAACTGCACTGGCGGGTGGTATTCATCTGCGGCGGGGTCATCATCGGGACAGTCGTGGTCGGGTGGTTCTTCTCGATCATCATGATCGACCCGTTCCGGCTGTTGGCCCAACAAGCCCGGGCAATCAACGCGCAGTCCAAACCGGAGGAAGTTCAAGTGCGCGGGGTCAGCGAGGCCGTCGAGATCGGTGAGGCGGTCGAGGGGATGCTGGCCCGGATCGGCAATGAACAGGCCCGGACCCGGGCTGCGCTGGAGGCGGCCCGCGACTTCGCCGCCGTCGCCTCCCACGAACTGCGGACACCGCTGACCGCGATGCGCACCAACCTCGAGGTGCTCTCCACCCTCGACCTCGGCGACGAGCAACGCAAAGAGGTCATCGGTGACACCATGCGGACCCAGAGCCGCATCGAGGCCACCCTCACCGCACTGGAGCGCCTGGCGCAGGGCGAACTGACCACGGCAGACGACTTCGAGCCGTTCGATGTCACCGAAATGCTGGACCGCGCCGCCCACGATGCCGAGCGCACCTACCCCGGCCTTCGAGTTGCGCTGGTGCCCTCGCCGGCGGTGCTGATGGTCGGGCTACCCGTCGGACTCCGGTTGGTCATCGACAACGCCATCGCCAACGCGGTCAAGCACGGCGGCGCCACCGAGGTGCGACTCGCGGTCAGCAGCCTGGGCAACGAGGTCCAGGTGATCGTGGACGACAACGGCAAGGGCGTACCCGAAGCGGAACGGTCCCGGGTTTTCGAACGCTTTTCGCGCGGCTCGACGGCTTCACATTCGGGGTCCGGCCTGGGGCTCGCACTGGTCGCGCAGCAGGCTGAGTTGCACGGCGGCACAGCGGCATTGAGCACCAGCCCGCTCGGCGGAGCCCGACTGGAAATCCAGCTGGCAGGTCAGGAGAACCCGAACCGGGACTGAAGCCAGACCGACCGCTCAATCCCGTTCGGGAAGGTTCTGCAGCCGGACCTGCCCGCGGGCGACAAGCCGCTCGGCCTCGTCGCGGATGCTGACCTGCCACAGCTGTTGCAGCCGGCCGCGGTGCACCGGTTCGGACACCCCGTAGACGGTCCCTTCTGTCACCGCACGCAGAAAGTCGGTGCTGTTGTTGACCCCGACGACGTTTCCGCCGCCGTTGGCCGACAGCCACAGGAAGGCCGACACCGACGACATCGACTCGACCATCGCACACCACACGCCGCCGTGAACGATTCCCATCGGCTGGTGCAGGGCGGGCGTCACGGTCAACTGCGCGGTGACACCGTCGGCCGTCAGCCCGGTATAGGTCAGGCCGATGCCGGTGTCGAATGGGGCGGGAGGCAGGTCCGTCGGGTGCACGGCTCCTAGATGTACACCGCCGGTCCGCCGGCCGTCGAGCCGGGTACCCGGCCGCACGGCCCCCGCGCGACTGCGCAGACGGCCCGGTTCGCAGGCCGGTCACACACGTACGACCCCGGGTAGTAAATAGGGGTACCCTTACTAACCGGGGAGATGGAATATCGATTATGACCAGGATGAATCGCCTCGGGGATCTCGAGCGGTCGGTGATGGACCTCCTGTGGGACGCCGACGAGCCGCAGACCGTCCGTCAGGTGCATGACGCGCTGTGCGCGCACCGCGAACTGGCCTACACCACCGTCATGACCGTGTTGCAGAGGTTGGCCAGGAAGGGCTTGGTGGCGCAACTCCGCGACGACCGCGCGCACCGGTATGCACCGGTGGACAGTCGCGACGACCTGGTGGCAGCTCTGATGGTCGACGCCCTGGATCAGGCCGCCGACCCCGGCGGGCGGCGGGCGGCGCTGATGAACTTCGTTGAACGAGTGGGAACCGAAGAGGCCGACACCCTGCGCCGCGCCCTGGCCGAACTGGACACCAAACAGCACCCACGATGATCTCCAGGTGCGGACCCGAGCGGACCGTTGTGCGGTTGCGGGGATTCGCTGGCGATTCGCCCACCCGCTGAGAGACACTGTCAGGCGTGTCCGCCCTGGCCTTCACCGCCCTCGCGTTGCTGCTGGCCGGACCGGTCCCGGCCGTCCTCGCGCGGGCGTCCTGGCCGCTACGGGCGCCCCGCGCTGCCGTGGTGCTCTGGCAGGCGATCGCGCTGGCGGCAGTCCTGTCCGCATTCAGCGCCGGGTTGGCGGTGGCCGCGATGCTGTTCGTTCCCGGCACCGGCGGCCGCCCCGCGGCGACGGTCGACGCTGGCGTCGCCTCTCTCGGCTGGCCGCTGTGGCTGGCCCTGTTCCTGGTCCTGACGACAACCCTGCTGATCGGGTTCCGGCTCGTCGCGGCGATGGTCCAGGTGGCGATCGGCACCAGGCGCCGGCGAGCCCACCACCGCACCATGGTCGACCTGCTCGGTGAGTGCCGCCATGACATGGCCGACGTGCGGGTGCTCCGGGTGGCCGAGCCGCTCGCCTACTGCCTGCCCGGGATCCGGCGACGGGTGGTCGTCAGCGCCGGCGCCATCCACGCACTCAGCGAGACCGAGTTGGCGGCGATCCTGCGACACGAACGCGCTCACCTCGGCGCCCGCCACGATCTGGTGCTGGAGGCGTTCGTCGCGGTGCACACCGCATTCCCGCGTTTCGTCCGCAGCAGCAGCGCCTTGGGCGCGGTGGCTCTGCTGGTCGAGTTGCTCGCCGACGACGCGGCCGTACGGGCGACCGGTCGAGGTCCGCTGGCCCGGGCTCTGGTCACCTGCGCCTCGGCCCGGACCCCTGCCGGTGCGTTGGCCGCCGGCGGCCCGAGCACCGTCGTGCGGGTGCGACGGCTGGCCGGCCGCCCCAACAGCCGGGTCCTCGCGATCGCGGCCTACCTGACGGCTGCCGCGATTCTCACCCTGCCGACCGTTGCCGTCGCTGTGCCCTGGCTCACCGAGTTGCACCGGTTGTTCTTCGCCCACTGATCCGACCACCCCGACCTAACCGACCGAATCACCACCAGGCCCACCGAAAGGCACACATGAGTTCCCCCGACACCGCCACCGCACAGATCGGCGTTACCGGTCTGGCGGTGATGGGATCCAACATCGCCCGCAACTTCGCCCGGCACGGTTACACCGTCGCCGTGCACAACCGGTCGGTTGCCAAGACCGATGCCCTGCTCGCCGAGCACGGCTCGGACGGGAAGTTCGTGCGGTCGGAGACCATCGCGGAGTTTCTGGACGCGCTGGAACGCCCCCGCCGGGTGCTGATCATGGTCAAGGCTGGTGAGGCGACCGACGCGGTGATCAACGAACTCGCCGAAGCGATGGAGCCCGGCGACATCATCATCGACGGCGGGAACGCGCTCTACACCGACACCATCCGCCGGGAGAAGGCCATGCGCGAGCGCGGTCTGCACTTCGTCGGCGCCGGGATCTCGGGCGGCGAGGAGGGGGCGTTGAACGGCCCGTCGATCATGCCGGGCGGACCGAAGGAGTCGTATGAGTCCCTCGGGCCGCTGCTCGAGGAGATCTCCGCCCACGTCGACGGGGTGCCGTGCTGCGCCCACATCGGCCCGGACGGGGCCGGACACTTCGTGAAGATGGTGCACAACGGCATCGAGTACTCCGACATGCAACTCATCGGCGAGGCCTACCAGTTGCTGCGGGACGGCCTGAACCTCAGTGCGCCCGAGATCGCCGACGTCTTCACTGAGTGGAATGCCGGTGATCTGGACAGCTTCCTGGTCGAGATCACCGCCGAGGTGCTACGTCAGATCGACGTCACAACCGGAAAGCCACTGGTGGACGTCATCGTCGACGAGGCCGAGCAGAAGGGCACCGGCCGGTGGACGGTCAAGTCCGCGCTGGACCTCGGGGTGCCCGTCACCGGCATCGCCGAGGCGGTTTTCGCCCGGGCGCTGTCCGGGTCGGTGCCGCAGCGCCGCGCGGCGGCCGGGCTGGCATCCGGCAGACTCGGCCAACGACCCACGGACGCAACGCAATTCATCGAGGACGTTCGCCAGGCGCTGTACGCCTCGAAGATCATCGCCTACGCGCAGGGCTTCAACCAGATCCAGGCCGGTTCCGACGAGTACGACTGGGGCATCACCCCCGGCGTGCTGGCCACGATCTGGCGCGGCGGCTGCATCATCCGGGCCAAGTTCCTCAACCGCATCAAGGACGCGTTCGACGCCGACCCCGCCCTGCCGACCCTGATCGCCGATCCGTACTTCCGCAGCGCTGTGGAAGCCAGCGTGGACGGGTGGCGCCGGGTGGTGGTGACCGCAACCGAATTGGGCATCCCGATCCCCGGGTTCTCCTCGGCGCTGTCCTACTACGACGGGTTGCGCACCGAACGCCTGCCGGCCGCACTGATCCAGGGCCAACGCGACTTTTTCGGCGCACACACCTACGGCCGGATCGACGCCGACCCCACCGCGCGTTTCCACACCCTGTGGAGCGGGGACCACAGCGAGGTTCGGATCTGAGCCATCCGCACCGTTGGCGGGCCGGCGCTTAGGCTTACCGGGTGCGTTTCCTCGACGGTCACCGGCCGCCCTACGACCTGACCTACGACGACGTCTTCATCGTCCCGAACCGCTCCGAGGTCGCGTCCCGATTCGACGTCGACTTGTCCACCGCCGACGGAACAGGAACCACCATCCCGGTCGTGGTCGCCAATATGACCGCGGTCGCCGGCCGCCGGATGGCCGAAACCGTGGCCCGCCGGGGCGGAATCGTCGTGCTGCCCCAGGATCTGCCCCTCGACGCCGTGCGCGAGACCGTCGAGTTCGTCAAGAGCCGCGACCTGGTCGCCGACACCCCGGTCATTCTGGCCCCCGGCGACTCGGTGTCCGACGCGGTCGCCCTGATCCACAAGCGGGCGCACGGAGCCGCCGTCGTGGTCGAGAACGGCCGGCCCGTCGGGTTGGTCACCGAGGCCGCCACCGTCGGCGTCGACCGGTTCGCCCGGGTCCGCGACATCGCGATGAGCGACTTCGTCACCGCGCCGGTCCACACCGACCCGCGCCAGGTGTTCGAGCAACTTGAGCACGCACCGGTCGACGTCGCGGTTCTCACCGCTGCAGACGGCTCCCTGGGCGGGGTCCTGACCCGTTTGGGCGCGGTGCGGGCAGGTATCTACTCCCCCGCGATCGACGCCGGCGGGCGGTTACGGATCGCCGCGGCGGTCGGCATCAACGGTGACGTCGACGCCAAAGCGGCGGCCCTGGCACAGACCGGGATCGACGTTCTGGTGGTCGACACCGCCCACGGCCACCAGGCCAAGATGCTCGAAGCTGTCACCAGGATCGCAGCACTCGACCTGGGTATCCCACTGGCGGCGGGCAACGTCGTTTCGGCCGCGGGCACCCGGGATCTGATCGGCGCCGGGGCGTCGATCGTCAAGGTCGGTGTCGGCCCAGGGGCGATGTGCACCACCCGGATGATGACGGGTGTCGGTCGGCCGCAGTTCTCGGCGGTGCTCGAATGCGCCGGTGCAGCACACGAACTCGGCGGCCACGTCTGGGCCGACGGTGGTGTGCGCCATCCACGCGATGTCGCGCTGGCCCTGGCCGCGGGCGCGTCGAACGTGATGATCGGCTCCTGGTTCGCCGGCACCTACGAGTCACCGGGAGACCTCATGGTCGACCGCGCGGGCCAGCCCTACAAGGAGAGCTACGGGATGGCCTCCAAGCGAGCGGTGGCCGCGCGGACCGCCGGTGACGGCGCCTTCGACCGGGCCCGAAAGGCGCTGTTCGAAGAGGGCATCTCGTCGTCCCGGATGGCTGTCGATCCCGAACGCGGGGGTGTCGAGGACCTGCTGGACCACATCACCTCCGGGGTCCGCAGCACCTGCACCTATGTCGGGGCCACGACCATCGGCGAACTGCACGACCGGGCGGTTCTCGGCGTGCAGTCGGCGGCCGGCTTCGCCGAGGGCCATCCGCTGCCGACCGGTTGGTAGCCGATGGACTCAACCCCGATCTGGCTGGCAATTGGTGACGAGCGCACCCGGCTAAGATTGGCGGTCGGTTTCGAATTGCACACGACGGAAAGGGGCCACGTGCCGCAGGCGCAGCCCGGCATACCGCTCTCGGCGGCTCGATGAGCCTGACCAACACCTTGCTCAGTCTTTCGGCGATCGCCGTCCTCACCCTGGGAACCGCGGTTTTCGTGGCTGCCGAATTCTCGCTGACCGCCCTGGAACGCAGCACGGTCGACGCCAACGCCCGATCGGGCGATCGCCGAGACCGGTTGGTCCAGCGCGCGCACCGGACACTCTCGTTCCAGTTGTCCGGCGCGCAATTGGGCATCTCGATCACCACCCTGGGAACCGGTTTTCTCGCCGAGCCGGTACTGGCACGGCTGTTGACCCCGGCGCTGGAGCTTGCCCGGCTACCCGTCAAGGCCGTGCCCGGCATCGCCCTCGTCTTGGCGATCGTGCTCGCTACGTCTCTCTCGATGGTGTTCGGCGAACTGGTGCCCAAGAACCTCGCGGTCGCTCGCCCCGTGCAGACCGCCAGGGCGAGCTCTGGTCCGCAGCTGGCTTTCTCCTGGCTGTTCACCCCGGCGATAAAACTGACCAACGGGATCGCCAACCGGATTCTGCTTCGCCTGGGGATCGAGCCGGCCGAGGAACTCCGCTCGGCTCGGTCGGCCCAGGAGTTGGGGTCGCTGGTCCGCAGTTCCGCGGAGCGTGGCGCCATCGATGAAGGGACCGCGGACCTGATCGACCGCTCGCTACGGTTCGGCAGTCGAACCGCCGAGGAGTTCATGACCCCGCGTACCGAGATCGAGGTCCTCCAGTCCAGCGACACCGTCGTGGATTTGCGGAATGCGGCCGCCGCGACTGGATTTTCACGGTTCCCAGTCGTCAACGGTGACCTCGACGAAACCATCGGCATCGTCCACGTCAAGCAGATCTTCGAGGTGCCGCCGTCAGAACGTGCGACCACCCCACTCGACCGGCTGGCCGTTCCGGTGCCAACCGTGCCGTCCACACTCGACGGCGATGCGTTGATGACGCAGGTTCGCGCCAACGGACTGCAGACCGCTCTGGTCGTTGACGAGTATGGCGGAACAGCGGGAATGGTCACTGTCGAGGATCTCATCGAGGAGATCGTCGGCGATGTCCGCGATGAACACGATGACGCCACCCCTGATGTCCGGCGAGCCGGAACCAGCTGGGAGGTCGCCGGGTTGCTTCGGATCGACGAAGTGGCCACTGCGACCGGCTTCCGTGGCTACCACGGCGAGTACGAGACAATCGGCGGGCTCGTCCTCGAGAGTCTGGGGCACATTCCGAAGCCGGGCGAATCGGTCGAACTCCACTCCTCCGACCCCGAGGGATCGCTGCGGCACCCGCCGGTGTGGCGCGCAACCGTCGTCGCCATGGATGGCCGCCGCATCGACCGGATCACATTGACCCAGCTCGAACAGTCCGACTCCGACGATCGGACCAGCGGCTGATGGGCCCGGACATCTTCGGCCTGCTGCTGACGGTGGCACTGCTCGGCGCCAACGCGTTCTTCGTCGGTTCGGAATTCGCGCTGATCTCAGCCCGGCGAGACCGCTTGGAAGCATTGGCGGAGCAGGGGAAGAAGCGCGCCGGCACAGTAATACGTGCCGGTGAGCAACTTTCGCTGATGTTGGCGGGTGCCCAATTGGGCATCACCATCTGCTCGATTCTGTTGGGGCGGGTTGGTGAGCCGGCCATCGCCCACTTACTGGAGACACCGTTCGGACTTCTGGGGGTTCCGGACGCCGTGCT
>JAUPLT010000114.1 GCA_030836785.1 Actinomycetota bacterium | reverse complement strand
TCCGGTCGCGGGTGATGCCGGCGTTGTTGACCACGACGTGCAACCCGCCCAGCCGTTCGGCACAGGCGACCATCTCGTCCGCCGTGGAGCGCAGACTGACGTCCCCGGGAACAGCGACGGCTGTCGACCCCGCCGCTCGGATCTCGTCGAGCACATCAGAGTTGTCCAGCGCCTGCGGCATGTCGTTGACGACGACCGTCGCACCCGATCGGGCCAGCCCGATGGCCTCGGCGCGACCGAGTCCGGCGGCTGCACCGGTCACCACCGCGACGCGCCCGGTCAGGTCGAGGTCATCCGCCGCCGGAACATTCGGGGCCACAGGTGAATACCTCTAGTCGCGTCGACTCAGGGCCGCGCGCGGGCACTCGGCGATGGCCTGCTCGGCCAGGGCCACCGCCGCGGCCGGGATGGGGTCCTTGGTGACCACCACGTAGTCGTCATCATCGAGTTCGAACAAGTTCGGCGCTATTCCCACGCAGACGGCGTTGCCCTCACAACGATCGCGGTCCACTACGACGCGCATGGCTCCTCCTTGAGAACGTCCGGGAGTTCTTCCCGGCTCACGATACGACCTCCACCGTCATCCCCCGGTCACATCGCATGCTGGATTCCCAGACTAGAACCTGTTACAAAAAAGAGGGTCGGCGGGTCGCCCCAGTGCTCCACAACCACCCTGCCTAGTGCCACCGTGCCCCACACCACCGGAAGAGGTCGCAGGCGATGCGCATCAGCTACACCCCGGAGCAGGAGGCCCTGCGCCGACAACTGCGCGCGTACTTCGACACACTTCTCACTCCGGAACGCCGCGAGGCCCTGATGGCGACCACCGGCGAGTACGGCACCGGAGACGTCTACCGCGAGACCGTCGCACAGATGGGACGCGACGGGTGGCTGGCACTCGGGTGGCCGGCGGAGTACGGCGGTCAGGCCCGATCCGCCATGGATCAACTGATCTTCACCGACGAGGCAGCGGTCGCCGGCGCCCCCGTCCCGTTCCTGACCATCAACAGCGTGGCTCCGACCATCATGGAGTTCGGCACCGAGGAGCAGAAGAAGTTCTACCTGCCCCGGATCGCCTCGGGTGACATCCACTTCGCGATCGGATACTCCGAACCCGAGGCCGGCACCGATCTGGCCAACCTGCGCACCGCCGCGGTCCGCGACGGCGACGAGTACATCGTCAACGGTCAGAAGATGTGGACCAGTCTGATCCAGTACGCCGACTACGTCTGGCTGGCGGTGCGCACCGATAACGGGTCAGGCGACGGTGGAGGCAAGAAGCACCGCGGCATCTCGGTGTTGATCGTGCCGACCGACGCCGACGGATTCTCCTGGACTCCGGTGCACACCATGGCAGGCCCGGGTACGAGCGCGACCTATTACTCCGACGTCCGGGTCCCGGTCGGCAACCGAGTCGGCGACGAGAACGGCGGCTGGAAGTTGGTGACCAACCAGCTCAACCACGAACGCGTCGCACTGGTCTCCGCGCAGCCGATCTTCACCGCCCTGAACCAGGTCCGGTCCTGGGCGCAGGAAACCAAGGACGCCCGTGGCATGCGGCTGATCGATTCCGAGTGGGTACAGCTGCACCTCGCCCGGGTGCACGCCAAAGCGGAGTACCTGAAGCTGATCAACTGGGAACTTGCGTCGGCCCAGGCCGCCGCGCCCTCACCGGCGGATGCGTCCGCGGCCAAGGTGTTCGGTACCGAATTGGCCTGCGAGGCCTACCGGCTGCTGATGGAGATCCTGGGCCCGTCAGCGACGCTCCGACAGGACTCCCCCGGAGCACTGCTGCGGGGCCGGGTCGAGCGAATGCACCGAGCGGCTCTGATCCTCACCTTCGGTGGCGGGACCAACGAGGTGCAACGCGACATCATCGGCATGGTGGCGCTCGGGCTGCCCCGAAACCGCTGACCAGGAGACTGCAATGGACTTCACCAGAACCGAAGCGGCACAGGATCTTTCCGGCCTCGTCCGAAGCATCGTCGATACGGTGTGCACTCCGGAGCACCAGCGCGCGCTGGATGGTCTCGACCAGCGCTTCGATGACGCGCTCTGGCGCACGCTGATCGACGCCGACATCCTGTCCACCGCTGCGCCGGAGTCCATCGGCGGGGGTGGTTTCGGCGTACTCGAACAGACCGCGATCCTGACCGCGTTGGGCCGTCAGCTCGCGGCGGTGCCGTTTCTGGAGTCGGTGGCGCTGGCGGCCGGCGCGCTGGCCCAGAGCGGATCCGACATGCTGTGTCGATCGTGGGCGGAGCCTGCAGTCTCAGGAGCGCGAATCCTGACCGTCGCACTCGACGGCGAACTGGGCCAGCCACCCGTACGGGCCGAGGCGACCCCGACCGGATACCGGCTCACCGGGAGCCGCACCCAGGTCCCCTTCGGACCGGTGGCCGACGCCATCCTCGTTCCCGCCGAGACCGACGCCGGAACGCGGGTCCTGCTCGTCAGCGCGGCCGACCCCGGGGTCTCGATCACGCCGCTGCGCACCACCGGTCAGAACAGTTCCGGAGAACTCGAACTCGCCGGAGCCGAAGTCCCTGCCGACCGACTGGTCGGCGACGGCGCCATCGTGACCTGGCTGGCCGACCGCCGTGCCGTGGGGCTGGCGGCCTACCAACTCGGCGTTCTCGAACGGGCCCTGGAACTCACCGCCGGGTACGCACGCACCCGCGAGCAGTTCGACCGGCCGATCGGCAGCTTCCAGGCGGTCGCTCAGCGGCTCGCGGACGGCTACATCGACATCAAGGGTCTGCGATTGACCGTCGATCAGGCCGCATGGCGGCTGTCGGAAGACCTGCCCGCCGGCAACGAGGTGGCCACCGCGGCATTCTGGGCCGCTGATGCCGGACACCGGGTCGCGCACACCGCCGTCCATGTGCACGGCGGCGTCGGGATCGACATGGACCATCCGGTGCACCGCTACTTCATCACGGCGAAACAGACCGAGTTCGCCCTCGGCGGGGCCACCGCCGCGCTGCGGGCGATCGGCCGGGACCTGGCCGCCACCCCGGCCTGAGCAGTGCCGGGGCATCGGATTCTGCCGACCCCGGTGTCCGGTCCGGCCGATAGACTCTGCAGTTCGTGAGGTTCTCCGCGGCGGCTGCCGCCATCGCATCGCTGGCGACGCTGACCAGCGCTCCGGCCGCGGCGGCCGATCCCTGCCCGGACGTCGACATCGTGTTCGCCCGGGGAACGGGCGAGCCGACCGGTGTCGGAGTGATCGGGCAGGCCTTCGTCGACGCCCTCAGGTCCGATATCGGCGACGGCCGGACCGTCGAGGTCTACCCGGTCAACTATCCGGCGAGCAGGGACTACCCGACCGCGGTCGAGGGCGTGGCAGACGCGGGTAACCACGTCCGCGACGTGGTTGCCCGCTGCCCCGCCACCAGGATGGTGTTGGGCGGCTATTCGCAGGGGGCGGGCGTGATCGCTCTGCTGACCTCCGACGGCGCGGCCGTCGGATCGTCCGCTCTCCCGGGCCTCCCCCCTCCGCTGCCGCCTGAGGTGGGCGAGCATGTGGCCGCGGTGGCGCTTTTCGGCAAACCGTCGGCGGCGACGCTGATCGCCGAGAACATGCCGCAGATCACCGCGAGTCCGCTGTTCGCGGCCAAGACCATCGACCTCTGCGTCGCCGGCGATCCGATCTGCTCCCCGGATCAGAGCGCCAGCATCGTGCCGCACCTGCTGTACGGGGTGAACGGGATGGCCGCCCAGGCAGCCGATTTCGCCACCGCCCGTCTCGGCGAGCCGTCCTGACGCAGTCCACTAAAGGGGCGACCCTCAGCCTGCGATCGACGGCATGACCGCCTCGATCAGGTGCGGTCCGGGCTCGTCGAACGCCCACCGCAGCGCATCGGCGAGATCCTCGGCGGCACTCACCCGACGCGCTGGAACACCCATTCCCTCGGCGATCATGACGAAGTCCAGCACGGGTGGCGTCAGGTCGAGCAGAGACTCGGCTTCAGGTCCCGGCCCCGCACCGCTCTGCGCCCCGACGCGCTGAAGTTCGATACGCAGGATGTCGTAGGCCCGGTTCGCGTACACCACGGTGGTGATGTCGAGGTTCTCCCTGGCGTGGCTCCACAAGGCCGAGATGGTGTACATCGCCGAGCCGTCCGATTCCAGGCACAGCACTGGGCGATCCGGCGCGGCGATCGCGGCTCCCAGGGCGACCGGCAGCGCGTAGCCGATCGCGCCGCCAGTCAACGTCAGCCAGTCGTGTGCAGGGGCACCGGCGGTGCACTGGGGCAGCAGCAAGCCGGATGTGTTGGACTCGTCCACCACGATGGCCCGATCCGGAAGCATCGCGCCGATCACCTCCGCCGAGGGCTGGACGGTCAGCGGTCCGGTCGGGAGGTGGGGACGCGCGGCGGCCGCAGTGGGCGCGACGATATCGGCGGCCAATGCGTCGGCCAGCGCGGCGAGCGCCGCGGCGGCGCCGACCGGCCCGGACAGCGTGGACACCTCGCACCCCTCTGGTACGAGGTCGCTGGGCTTACCCGGGTAGCCAAAGAACGTCACGGGCGAAGCCGCCCCGGCCAGTATCAGCCGCCGCGCACCTCGCAACTGTTCGACCGCCGCCTCCCCGAAGTAGGCGAGCCGTTCGACGGCCGGAATCCCCGAACCGCGCTCCAACCTGGCCGGGAAGGTCTCGCAGAACAGCCGCGCCCCGAATCGCAGCGCCAACCTGGCCGCGGCCTCGAGTCCCTCAGCCCGGGCGGCATCACCACCCACCAGGATCACCGTGGGCTCCCCGGACCGCAGCACCTCCTCAGCGGCGGCGAAGTCGATCTCGCGGGTATCGGGTTGCCCGGCAACCGTTTCCGCGATCACCGCGCCATCTGACCAGGACACGTCCGCGGGCAGGATCACGGTGGCGATCCGGTGCTCAGCGCGGGTGAAGCCGACGGCGGCGAGCGTATCGGTGCCGACGTCGGCTGCGCTCATGGTGCGACGCACCCAACCCGAGACGGTGCCCGCCACCGAATCGATATCCGACTCCAGCGGCGCGTCATA
>JAUPLT010000113.1 GCA_030836785.1 Actinomycetota bacterium | reverse complement strand
GTCAGGGCCGGTTGCACCCCCTGCCGCCCGGCACCGTCAACGGCATCCCCGGGTCGGCCGACTCGCTGGCAGGACTGGTCGACACCGCCACCCGGGAGCACGTCGCGGCCGAACCGGCACGGCTGATGCACTGGTTGCACGGCTCCGACCCGTCCGTCGGAGCCCTGGTCGCAGACCGGTTCGGCGCGCAGGTCGTGGCACGCTCGGTCGACCCGATGCTGTCCGGGGTCTACGCCGGTTCGGCGGCGGGTATCGGCCTGCGCTCAGCAGTGCCGGCCGTGGCGTCCGCCCTCGACGCCGGGGCGCCCAACCTCACGGCCGCGGTTCGCTCTGTCCTGCCCGGCGGTAACCCGGGTCCGGTTTTCGGGGCCATCGACGGCGGCTACCAGATTCTGATCGACGCTGTGATCGCCGCCGCCGGGGCCCGACTGATCCATGCGCCGGTCACCGCCATCGCTACTGACGGCGACCGCTGGTCGGTGACCGACGGCAGCGGGCGCAGTTGGGTTGCCGACGGTCTGGTGGTGGCAACGCCGGCGCCGCAGGCCGCCGCACTGCTGGCCGGGGCAGCACCCCGCGCCGCGGAGTTGGCGGCCCGGGTCCAGGTCGCCTCGGCGGCGGTGCTGGCCCTCGCGATGCCGCCCGGCACCCCTTTTCCCCCGCAGTCCGGGGTGCTGGTGGCATCGGGCGAGAATCTGCGGTCCAAGGCCATCACCCTGTCGAGCCGCAAATGGGGCCGGGGCGGCGAGGCCGAACTGCTGCGCCTGTCGTTCGGCCGCTTCGAGGATGACCTTGCCCGCACGGCCACGGAGGAGACGTTGCTGCGATGGGCCGCCGAGGATCTGGCGGCCGTGTTCGGGATCACCGCCGAGCCGCAGGAGATGCTGCTGCACCGCTGGATCGACGCGCTGCCACAGTACGGGCCCGGACACGGCGAGTTGACGGCACGGCTACGCCGCGCCTTGCCGGAGGGGTTGGGTCTGGCCGGCTACTATCTCGATGGTGTGTGTGTCCCGTGCTGTCTGGTGGCGGCCGGCCGGGCGGCGGCCGCGGCGGTGGGATAACCCCACCGGCCGCGGAGCGTGTCCCGGGCCGCGTGGCACCATAGCCGTATGGCGAGACTGGACTACGACGCGATCAACGCCACCATGCGCTACGTGATGTTCTCCACCTTCGCCGTGCGTCCCGGGGTGCTCGGCTACGACGAGGAGTCCCGCGCCGCGGCGATCGACGAGATGACCGCCTTCCTCAAGCAGCAGGAGGAGGCCGGGGTGGTGGTGCGCGGACTCTACGACGTCGCGGGGATGCGGGCCGACGCGGATTTCATGATCTGGACCCACGCCGAGCGGGTGGAGTCCCTGCAGCACACCTACAGCGATTTCCGCCGGACGACCGCGCTGGGCCGAGCCTGTACCCCGGTGTGGAGCAGTGTCGCTCTGCATCGCCCGGCAGAGTTCAACAAGAGCCACGTCCCGGCGTTCCTGGCCGGTGAGGAGCCGGGCAGCTATGTCTGCGTCTACCCGTTCGTCCGGTCGCTGGACTGGTACGTACTACCCGACGACGAGCGCCGCAAGATGCTGGCCGACCACGGGATGGCCGCCCGCGGGTACAAGGACGTCCGGGCCAACACCGTTCCGGCGTTCGCGCTCGGGGACTACGAGTGGATTCTGGCCTTCGAAGCGCCCGAGTTGCACCGGATCGTCGATCTGATGCGTGACCTGCGGGCCACCGAGGCCCGCCTGCACGTTCGGGAGGAGATCCCGTTCTATACCGGCCCGCGGGTCGGGGTGGAGGAACTGATCGGCAGGCTCCCGTAGCGCGGGGGACTAGGACGGGATAGCGATGCCGGAAAGCGTTGACGCCCAGCAGATGTGGGAACAGCGGTACGCGGAGTCGGACCGGATCTGGAGCGGCCGGCCCAACTCCCGGTTGGTTGAAGCCGTTACCGGGCTACCGCCGGGCACCGCACTCGACCTCGGGTGCGGGGAGGGCGGCGACTCGGTGTGGCTGGCGCGGCAGGGCTGGCGTGTGGTGGCCGTCGACATCGCCAACAACGCCCTGCTCCGCGCCGCGGAACTGGCCGGTGAACTGGCGGACCGTATCGAATTTCAGCAGCATGACCTGACCAAGAGTTTTCCCGCCGGCAGCTACGACCTGGTTTCGGCGCACTTCCTGCATTCACCGTTGGGGTGGGACCGCAACCTCATCCTGCGGCGTGCCGCCGATGCCGTCGCGCCGGGCGGGGTGTTGCTCATCGTCGATCATGGCGAAGCGCCACCCTGGGCTGAGCGGATCCGCGACCACGTGTTCCCCGGCGCCGACGAGGTCGTCGAGGGTTTGGAACTGGACTCGGCGGGGTGGGAGCGGGTGCGGGTGGGGCGTGCCGAACGGGAGGCGCAGGGACCGGACGGTCAGGTCGCGACACTGATCGACAACGTCATCATGCTCAGGCGCCGCTAGGGTTCCCTGTTCTCGACCAGTTTCAGGCAAATCGAGTTGATGCAGTACCGCTGGTCGGTCGGGGTGGGATAGCCCTCACCGGCGAACACGTGGCCGAGGTGGCTGTGGCAGCCGGCGCACAACACCTCCACCCGTCGCATGCCGTGCGAGTCGTCCGATCGCAGAATCACAGCGTCGGACTGGGCCGGGTCGAAGAAGGACGGCCAACCGCAGTGCGACTCGAACTTCTCCGTGCTGCGGAACAGTTCGGCTCCGCAGGCCCGGCACTGATAGACGCCCTCGGCCTTGGTCTCGGTGTACTCACCGCGGAACGCCGGTTCGGTCCCGCCTTCCCGCAGCACGTGGAACTCGGCCGGGGTGAGGCGCTGGCGCCATTCGGCTTCGGAGAGTTGGAGTTTCGGCCGCTGGTCCATGCCTCTACGGTAGCGCGGCCCGGCTACCGTGCGGCTCGCTCACGGGCGGCCTCGGCCATCCATGGTGGGTCTATTCCCGCCGCCGAATCCCTGTCCAGCCGCCCGGCCGCCTTCGCGTCGAGATACCGGAAGTACAGCACGCAGAACACCACGATCAGCATCAGCGACCACCCGTAGGTGATCTTCATGTATTCCAGGAATCGGCCGGTGGTCGGCCAGCGCCACATCAGCCAGCGGTCCAGCGTCAGGAAGCCGTAGGTCGCCAGCCAGGCCGGCCAGTTCCGCAGCACTGAGTTCGGCAGCACCACCGTCATCAGGAACGGGAACAACATCATCGAGTAGTAGCCCTGGGCCAGCGACAAGACCAGCCACGAGGTGATCAGCAGCACCCCCGAGGAGGTCAGCATCCAGAACAGCACGTCACGTTCGCGGTAGTAGCGGTACAGCAGCCACAGGCTGCCCGCGGCCAGCACGATGAAGGACAGTCTCAGCGCCACGATCAGCCACATCGGCAGCCCGTAGTACACACCGTTGCCCAGCACCGAGGAGTTGAAGTAGTCCCGGGTGGAGAAGATGTAGGGCAACGTGCGGGTCACGAAATTCATCCGGTCGGCCACCAGCGGCCAGGCCACGGCGTTGAAGGCGACCGGCACGGCGATCGCGGCGGCCACCGCACGCCACTGCCGGTTGAGCAGTGGCAGCAGCAGCAGCACCCCGAGCAGCGGTTTGACCACCAGCGAGAGCCCGATCGCGATGCCGGCCAGCCACTCCCGGTTGGTGCGGCCGTCCAGCAGCCAGCGCAGAAACAGCACCTCGGCGAGCAGGATCACCCCGTTGATGTTCGTGAACACCAGTGTGTTGGTGACCGACTCGGTGACGAACATCGCGGTCAGCAAGGCCGGCAGCGCCACCGAGGTCAGCGGGAACCGGAACAGCCGCACCAGCAGACAGGCGGCGCCGATGATGGCCAGCGTATTGAGAACTATGAACCAGTTGCGCGCGGCGAACTCGCTGTCGATGTAACCGAACGGGGCCATCAGCAGGGTGCCACCCGGCGGGTACAGGTAGTGCGGATCCACCTGTTCGAAGTGCTCGTTGTAGATGTCCACGCCGGCGCGGAAATTCCGCACCGCCCGGTAGACCGGGGCCCAGTCATCGGTGATGTAGCCGTTGGAGGTCAGCACGTAACTGCGATGGATGATCGACATGATCGCGATCGGCCACAGCGCGGTGCGCAGGACCGAGGCGGTGCTCGGCGGGCTGGTCGGGGGGCGGAACGCGTTGAGTAGGCCGGTTCTCACGTCAGCGGCTGCCACGACGGCACCGTACACCGGCCGGCCGGTCAGGAGGCTCAGGCGGGGCAGAAGATGTCGGTCGGGGGTACCTTCCCGGTGTCGAGGTAGCTGAGCACAGGCGCCAGCGCGCAGGTGTTGTAGATGCTGGCCCCGTGTCCGATGCCCTGCCACATCACCCGTCGGGTGGCCGCGCCGGCGTTGAGCACGACTGCGTTGGTGGCCGGCACGCCCTGCGTTCCGACGATGGGGTCGTCGGCCACCCCGAGCAGCAGCACGTCGATGCCCAGCTTGTTCGGATCCTGCGGCGCGGCGCCGCTGGGCCAGTTCAGGCACTTCACCAGGTTCAGCGCAGCAACCGCACCGAACTGCGGGTACGTCTTGCCCCAGGCCACGACCAGTTCACGCACCCGGTCGGGGGTGGGGCGGTTCAACGCGTCGCTGCAAGTGTTGACGAACTGTCCGTCGCTCTGGCGCAGCGCCTCGGCCTGGTTGATCAGGCTGTTCAGCGGGTTGGTGTCGCCGGAGCGGGCCGCCGCCAGGGCGTTGGCGAGCTTGACGGTGCTGCCGATCCGGTCGCCGCTCGGGTAGCCCAGTGCCGTGACGATCGCATCGGCGAGTACCGCCACCGACACCCCGCCCGGCCCTCGGCCGGCCCGCGCGGAGTCCAGCAGTGCGCCGACGGCACCCTTCGGGTCGGGTCCGAGCGCGCAGTTGACCGCCACGCACTGGGCGGCGAACGCGTCCAGCGCAGCTTGCTGGGCCTTGACCTGGTCCTCGGCGGCCGACTCCGCGCCCACCCCCGGGGCGATGGGGGAGTCCAGCACCAGCCGCGCCACCTTGTCCGGGTGCGATCCGGTGTAGGCCATCGCGACCTGGGCGCCATTGCCGATCCCGATCAGCGCCAGCGCCGGCACATCCCAGGTGCTGCGCAGCCGCTCGAGATCCTCCGCGGCGCGGGCATTGTCGTACGCCGACTCACCCGGCGCGATGATGTCGGTGCAGCCGGTGGTGGCGGTGGTGGTGACGGTGCCGAGGGCTGCCACCGGGTCGTCCCCGGAGTCGAACTGGGCCTGCTCGCGCATCATTTCGCGGTCGAAGACGTCGCGGCAGTCGATCGGGCTGGAGCGGCCCATCCCGCGTCGGTCCACCGCCACGATCGGATGGGACTTCAACACATCGGCGCCCGAGCGCGACAGCCACACCGGCAGTTGCACCGATGAGGGCAGATCGGACCCGGTGGTGAACACCAGTGGACCGGCATCCGGCGGGGTCTGCACGGAGCGGGCCCGCACCGCGCCGATGCTCAGTGTGCCGGTGGCACCGGCCACCGGGTCGAGGTCGGCGTCATAGTCCGCGCACTCCAGAATCACGCCGGGCGCAGGCGGGGTTCCCGCGCCGCCGAACAGCGCCGACGTGCAGTCCGTCCAGGACAGGTCATTCTTCGGCGCGGCGATGGCGGGCGGTTCGCCGGAGGCGACGGTGGTGGTGGGACTGGGATCCGGATTGCTCGCCGAGTCGGTGGCGAACCGCGGGTTGGCCGCCAGCCACGGCGCGCATCCGGTCAGCACCGTCGCCGCTGCGGCGTAAACGGCGACAGCACGCACCCGACCCTGCCCACGCATGGCCACCACAGTAGCGACCGGCATTCCGTCGACCGTGCAGCCGATCAGCGCGCGCGGCGGTAGTGCCCGTAGAGGTAGCCGTCGTCGTCGGAGAGCAGATGGGCGCGGTGCATCGGGGTCAACACCTCCGCTGCGCCGACGGCCACCCGCACGGCCCCGCCGCCGACCAGCAGTGGCGCGGTGGTCAGGCACATCTCGTCGAGCAGCCCGGCGGTCACGAACGAGCCCAGCAAGCTGGGGCCGCCCTCGGTGAGCACCCGGTTGAGGCCACGCTCGCCGAGCCGTAGCAGTGCGACGGCAAGATCCACCTGCGCCGGATCGGTACCCGAGGCGTCCACGACCTCCGCACCGCCGCCGAGTCGCTGCCGCGCGC
>JAUPLT010000112.1 GCA_030836785.1 Actinomycetota bacterium | reverse complement strand
GTGGGCGGCCTTCGAAGCGGTGATGAGTCCGTCGAGGAACTCTGGGCCCAGCACCTGATCGGGGGAGATGTTCAGGTGCAGTCGCAGACCGTGTCCGCCGAGCTTCCTGAAGTCCGCGAAGCTGCGGTCCAGCACCCATCGTCCGAGGGTATTCGTCTGATTGGCGGCCTCGGCCAGCGAAATGATCTGGCTGGCCGGCACCTCCTCATCCTTGATCCGCCAGCGCACCAGGGCCTCCAGTCCGAACAGTTCGCCCGTCGCGGCGTTCACGATCGGCTGGTACACCATGCGAAGCTCCGACCGTGTGATGGCGTCGGTGATCTCAGCCCGAAGGTGGGTCTGCTCTTTGTGCCGCGAACCGATCAGGTCGGTATAGAAGACGCACGTTTCCATGCGTTGCTTTTTGGCTTCGTACATGGCCAAGTCGGCCTGGGACAGCAACTCCTCAGGGGTACGGGCCTCGGCGCCCAGGTAGGACCCACCCATACTGATCGACGGGTGCACGGTTGCGTCACGGCATCGAACGGGTTCAGCCTGAATGGCTTTCAGGATGCGATCCGCTTCGGCGACCGCCCGGTCCGCACCGGGAAGGTGTTCGAGCACGACGACGAACTCATCGCCACCGGCGCGACAGACCAGCGTCTCCGGGCTCACCGCCGCCCGCAGTCGGGTGGCCACCGCAAGGAGTAACTCGTCCCCGACGTCATGGCCGTAGGTGTCGTTGACATGTTTGAACTTGTTGACGTCCAGGAACAGCACCGCGACCGTATCGCGCAGGGTGCCGTGCTGGCGGACGATGTCGGCGAGGCGGTCGGTGAGCTGCCGCCGGTTCGACAGACCCGTCAGCGGGTCATGGCTCGCGAGGTGTCGGATCTCCTCCTGCGCCTGCCGGATCTCCGTCACGTCGTGCATGACCACGGCCGCATGAAGGTCGGCGGAATCGCCGATCGGTGACAGCGTGACGATCACGTCGATACGGCGCCCCGCGGTGGTCTCGCAGGTCATCTCCAGCGACGTCTCCCGCTGCTCAGCCAGGGTGAATTCGAGCCGCTTGCGAAATGTCTCCCGGTCGGTGTCGATCGCGAATTCGATGATGGAACGCCCCAGTGGGGTGTCGCCGTCGTCTCCGAAGAGCGAGGTGGCGGCGTTGTTGCAGTTGCGGATCTCACCCGATGCGTCCACGGCGAGAATCGCGTCGCTGGTGGCCTGAATGACCGTCGCGTATTCGGCCTGAATCCGATAGAGCGTCGCGTTCGAGACCGCCAGGGCGGCCGCCGCCGCGGCGCCGCGGAACAACGCTTCGTCGGACTCGGAGAATGCCGGGCCGGTCGGCCGGCCCACACAGAGGACACCGACGCGTTCACCACGGGCGGTCAACTCCTCGACTAGGACCGCCGGATAGGGGTTCGGCGGTGGACCTGTAGTCGGTGGATGTGGAGTCGGTGGATGCGAATCAGCCATGTATGCGGCCAGCCACGCCTCCAGCTGGTCTGGGGCGCCCTGGTAGGGGGCGGCCTGGTCTGGGGCGGCCTGGTAGTGGGCGCCCTGGTATTCGGCATGGGACAGCGAATCGTGCCAGTCGTGGCCGGGTGACGACAGTTGCAGGACGCAATCCGCATCGAAGAGTTGACTCAACTCGGTGACGACAGTCTTCTGCAGCGACGGCAAGTCGATGCTGGCCTCGGCGAAGATGTTCGTCAGCCGTTCCCGGCGACGGGTGAACGCCAACTCCTGCCGCTGCCGGACTTCGGCGGCCCGCGCTGCGAAGAGTTGTTGCTGGTGCAGTCTCGCCGCCTCGCTCCGCAGCCGGGCGAACGACCGGTCGAGTTCGAGCAGAGCCTTGACCTTCGCGTACAGGACGTGGCGGGACACCGGTTTGATCAGGAAGTCGACCGCGCCCAGGTCGTAGCCGCGCTGGAGTTCGTTGCCCGCCGCGGCATCGCCGGTCAGGAAGATGATCGGCGTCGACGCCAGTTCCTCGGTTCCACGGATCAACTGGGCGGTTTCGAAACCGTTCAGCCCCGGCAGGTTGATGTCGAGGATGATCACCGCGACCTTGTGCTGGAGGAGTTCGGTGAGGGCGTCCTCGCCGGAACCCGCCGTGATGATCGTGCAGTTCAGCGGGAGCAGCACGGTGCGCAGCAGGTTGCGCAACCGGGCATCGTCATCGACCAGGAGGATTGTTTGGGTGCTCTCGTCTGCCTCGGGTTCCGGGGCGACGCCATCGTTCAGCTCGGGATCAAGTTGTTCGGGCTGTATCGCATCCGAGACCAAGACGCCGACTCTCGCTCACTTCGTTCCAACCGGTACGCGACCGCGTCGCAGGTATCTGCGGTTTTAAAAGAGTCTACTGGGCCGACACCGCGCTCGGGGCGGGTGTACGAGGCCAACAAATGACGTCTGACGTGCCCCCGGCATGATTCGAACATGCGACACCGGCTTTAGGAGAGCCGTGCTCTATCCCCTGAGCTACGAGGGCGGACCGTGGCAGCTTACCCGCCGGCCAACGACCTCCCCGGTCTCAGCGGTCCACGCCGCAGAGTGCGATGAGGTAACAGTGCCCGCGGTCGGGCGCTGTCTTGGGGTAATCCCTGCGGATCCAGGAGGCCATCCTGTTGTGTGTCGCCACCGCGCCGGAGATCCGTCGGTGCATGGTGGTCACCGCCTTTCGCGTCGCTCCCGGGGCACCGTTGGCGGTTTCCCGGGCGGGCGCAGGCCGCACAACTCGGCTCCGAAAGTCACCGCAGCGCGTCGGCGACCTGCGCAAAGTAACCACCATGATAGTCCCGCAGCGGGAAATCCGTGCTCGCCTGCCGGCTGCGCGCCGAACGTGGCGGCGCAAAGTCCACGCCGCCGCCCCGCCCGGGGGGTCAGTTGAGCGGTAGTTCAGCGATCAGTGCGCCGGTCGGTTTCGTCGATCCTGAACCCGGTTCGACGGTGAACGCCAGTTTGGTCGAGCCGCCAAGATTCGACAGCACCGCGGTGGTCGACGGTGCCACCGCGGCGGCGTCCATGGTCCCTGCCGACGTCGCACCCGCGTCGCTGACCAGCCACATCTGGTAGACGGTCCCTGGGGACGGCGGGGGAACGTCGTTCATGACCAGTACCCCGGCGTCGCGGTCCCGGGAGAAGACGACGGTGGCGGTGCCACCGGCCGGGATGGCGCCGGACACGGTGTGCACATCGGGGGCGGAGAACACCTGCTGGGCGGTGGTTTGCTGCGGCGCGGGCGGCCGGAGCGACAGGCCCACGCCGAGTGCGCCCAAGCCGATGGCGACCGCGGCGGCCGCCGACAGCCACGCGGTGCGGCGCCGCCCACCACGTCGATTCGGCCGGCTGCGAACCAGGTTGCGAACATTGTCGTCGGCGACGGCGGTCAGAAGCCGGTCGCGCAGCGTGTCCGGTGGCTCCGCGGCGGTGGCGGCGGACACCACGGCCATGGTCTCGCGGATCGCGCGGACTTCGTCGTAGAACGCGTCGGCGGTGACCAGGCCGGCGTGCGCCAGCAGCGTCTCCAGTTCGTCGCGTTCGGTGTCGGGGAGCGCGTGCAGTGCGTAGGGCACCGCAAGCTCGATCAGGTCGGAGCCGGAATCGTGGGGCCGGTGTGAGTGTGTCATCGCCGTCGATTCACCCCACACCCAAGCAGTTGCGCAGACCGCGGAGCGCGTCGCGCATCCGGGACTTGATGGTGGCCAGGTTCGCTGACAGTTTCTCGGAGACCTGCACGTACGTCAGCCCCTGGTAATAGGCGAGTTCGATGCATTCGCGCTGGACGTCGGTGAGCCCGCCGAGGCAGGCGGTCACACGGCGGCGTTCCTCACCGGAGATCACCGCGTCGCTGACGTGGTCCACGTCGCGGTCCACGGTCGAGGCACCGTAGCGCGAATCGCGTTGGGTGGCCGCCTGTTCGGAACGAACCCGGTCGACGGCGCGCCGATGGGCCAGGGTCAGCAACCAGGACAGGGCGCTACCCGCAGCGGGGTCGTAGCTCTCTGCCGTCCGCCAGACCTGCAGATAGATCTCCTGAGTCGTTTCCTCGCTGTACCCGTGGTCACGCAACACCCGCACGACCATGCCGTAGACCCGGGATCGGGTGGCGTCGTAGAAGGCGGCGAAGGCGTCCCGGTCCCGCCGTGCGACCCGGCGCAGCAGCGCGTCGAGGTCGGCGGTCACCGGCCGGTACCTGGGACTGTGGTTGTCGGTGCCATCGTCCCGAAGCGTAACTGCCTGGTCCAGCAGCTGCGTCACGATGGGGCCCAGGTTCGGCCTTT
>JAUPLT010000111.1 GCA_030836785.1 Actinomycetota bacterium | reverse complement strand
CGGGACGGCTCGCTCAGTGTTCCGCTGTACGACTCGGTGGCCCACGCCGAGCACGACTTCGACGAGGAAGTCATCGCGCGTCGCCACCTGATCTTGCCACTGCTGCGGCGTACCGCCTGACTTCGCAGGTAACCTGGGGCGCTATGTCCCGCAACCGCACTGCCCCAATCGTGGGCACTCTGGTCTGCGGATTCTGGCTGGGTACAGCAGGCATAGCGACGGCCGATCCGCCGACCCCGGCTCCGGAACCCAGCCCCACCGATGCGGCGCCATCGGCGGCCGGAACGCCGGTAATCGACCGCGACGGCCTCTACGCGGTGGGCTCCGAGATCATGCCTGGCGTGTACGCCTCGGCAGGTCCCACCGACGGCGGTACGTGTTATTGGCGGCGAATCGGCGCCGAGGATCTCACCCTCGCCAACGCTCTGACCAAACAGCCGCAGGTGGTCACCATCGAGGCGGCAGACGTGTCCTTCAAGACCCGCGGTTGTCAGCCCTGGCAGCTGACCGACGCCGCCGCCGTCCCTGCCGGCCAGACCCCGCCCTGGCTGGGTCAGTTGCAGCTTCGGCACAACCTCGACATCCTCAACGGGCTGGCCGGCCAGTCGGGCAATGGGCAGCTGCCGTCCTACTGAGGCCGCCCGGTTACCGTCTGGTGGTGATCGTGCTGCTGCCGCCGTCGGAGACCAAACGCGCCGGCGGCGACGGACCGCCCCTGAGCCTGGACCGGCTGCACACCCCTGAACTCAACCCGGTGCGCGCTACATTGGTGGACGAGGTCATCGCTCTGGCCGCCGATGCCGACGCATGCCGTGCGGCACTGGGCATCTCGGCAGCCCAGCAGGCCGAGATCGAACGCAACGCCGCACTGCGCGCCTCCCCTACCCTGCCGGCCGTCGCGCGATACACTGGCGTGCTGTACGACGCTCTCGACATCGAGTCACTGACCGCCGCGCAGTCCCGTCGGGCCCACGCCCGGCTCGCCGTGGGCTCGGCTCTGTTCGGTCTGCTCCGCGCCGATGACCCCATTCCGGCTTACCGGTTGTCGGCGTCGTCGAAACTTCCCGGGCGACCCGGTCTGGCCGTCCGCTGGCGACCGGTCCTGGAACCGGTTTTGGCCGGGCTCGCAGAGCGCGAACTGATCGTTGACCTCCGCTCGGGGGCCTACGCAGGCCTGGGCCGAATCGCCGACGCCGTCCGGGTCGATGTCCTCGCCGAGCACCCCGACGGGCGACGCAGCGTGATCACGCACTTCAACAAGGCTCACAAAGGCCGACTGGCCCGGGCCCTGGCGACCAGCATGAGTGAACCCGACGATGCCGCGGCGGTGGCCGCCGTCGCCCGCCGGGCCGGGATGCGGGTCGAACGGAACGGCAATCAGCTGACGGTGATCGTCACACCGTGACCGCCGGCGTGGTCGCGCCGCCCTCGCGCCGACCCCCGGCGGCTGAGACACTTTCAGCCATGGCACGTCTCTGCGTCCCGGCGATGCTGCTGTCCGCGCTCACCGCATCCGGGATCGGCATCGCCCCTGCCAACGCCGATCCCGTCGCACCGCCGGACCCCGTCGCACCGATGGATGTCGCCCCGAAGGATGTCGCCCCCCAGGATGTCGCCCCGAAAGATTTTGTCGCACTCGAGATCTGGGAGACCAGCGAATGAAGGCGGAGTTCTATCCCCGGGTGGACAAGACGGTGCTCTTCGCCGACGGCTACATCGCGGAGCGATCCGGGCACAGCCGGGGCAGCACCGTGGACCTCACCCTGGTTCCACTAACCGACGTCGGCCGGCCCTCCCCGGTCTTCATTCCGGGTCAGCCCCTGGTGGATTGCGCTGCGCCCCGGCAACTACGGTTCCCGGACAACTCCGTGGACATGGGCACCGGTTTCGACTGCTTCGACCCCCTGGCCAACACCGCCGACCCGCGCACCGAGGGCGACGCCGCCAAGAACCGTTTGCTCCTGCTTGAAGGCCTTGAACGGGAGGGTTTCGTCAACTACGACAAGGAGTGGTGGCACTTCACCTACAAGCCCGAGCCCTATCCCGACACTTTCTTCGATTTCCCTGTCGATCCGGCCGCGCTGGCCCGGGGCCCGGCAGCATAATCGGCGGACGACACCCTCCCCACCAACCCGTTTCGCGAAGGCCGGTACCGCTCATGGACGTTCTCGACGAACGCCATTACGCCTGGCGGATGCTGCGTGCCGCCCGTCGGGCACAGGCATCACTCGGTTCGGGTATCGAGCAGATGTCGACATCGATCCGAGATGAGATCCAGTCCCTGCTGACTGAGGCGATGGAAGCCGGCCTGGACCGCGCCACTCTCGTCACCGAGTTGGCGGCTCTCGGAGGCCGGCTGCTGACCTTCTGCGACCCGACCCCGGAGCAGGATCCCGGCGAGGACCCCGGTTCGCTGCCCGACCTAGCCGGACAGCTCGCCGGCCTGGTCGGTGAGAGCCCGGCGCACTAGGTGCATCGCGACCGTTGTCGCGCGCTCACGGATATCGGCCCGTTCCCCCGGTATCCGTACGCAGCGGGTCACCGTCACACCATCCCGGAGCATGATGCAGAACCAGACCGTCCCGACCGGTTTGTCGGGGGTTCCGCCCCCTGGTCCAGCCACCCCGGTGATGGCCACCGCGGTATCGGCCCCGAACCGACGTATCGCCCCGTCTGCCATCGCTTCGGCCACCTCGGCGGACACCGCACCATGTTCGGCGATCAACTCGGGGGCCACACCCAGTAAGTCTGTCTTCGCCTCGTTCGCGTAGGCCACGACACCGCCGCTGACATAATCCGACGAGCCGGGACGGTCGGTCAGACGGGCGGCGAGCAGACCCGCCGTACAGGACTCGGCGGTGGCGATCCGTCTGCCGGTGAGCAACGCGGCGATCTGATCGTCCACAGTCGTACCGTCCTCGGAGAAGATCGCCGCGCCGTGCCGCCGCCGCAGCAGCGCCGTCAACTCCTGGTAGGCACTTGCCGTGCCGGGTTCATAGCGGGTCACGATTTCAAGTTCGCCCCGGCGCAGGCAAGTGGTGACCTCGAGGTCGGCGAAGCCGGGAATGGACTCCGCCGCCCGCAGGGTGTCGGCAAGCGCGGACTCCGGCAGCCCGATCATCCGGACCGTCTCCTGGCGGTAGGCCGTTCGTCCGGCAAGTGCGTGGACCACCGCATCGGTGGCCATGGCGGACGCCCACATTCCCTGCAGTTCCTTCGGCGGCCCGGGTAACACCAGCACGGTCGGTGTGCCCGGCACCACCACCCCTGGGGCGGTACCGACCGGATCAAGCACGGACGCGCCAGCGGGAACCATCGCCTGTTTGCGGTTGGCCGCGCGAACCGCCGCCAGATCGACGTCGGGATAACGGCTCATCCAACGCTGCACGATCCCCGCGATCCTGGCCTCCATCGCCTCGTCGAGGACCAGTTCACGGCCAAAGAACCGGGCTACTGTCGCGACGGTCATATCGTCGGCGGTCGGCCCCAGGCCACCGGTGGTGACGATCAGGTCGACGCCCTCTGAGCTCAGGAACCGCAGTTGGGCCTCGATATCGGCCGGCCGGTCGCCGCAGATCGTGATGTGGGCCAGTTCGACTCCGAGTTCGAGTAACCGGTCGGCCACCCACGGCCCGTTACGGTCGGTCACCCGGCCGGTCAGCACCTCGGTGCCAGTCACCAGAATCCCCGCGCGCGCACTCATCGGCTTCGAGAGTACGCAACCCCCGGTGGACCCCTCAGCGGCGAAGTGGGACCGCCGCGTCGAAGTCCGCCGCCTTCCCCCCGGACTGCCACTGATACCACCGCTGCCACCGACGCAATCCGAAGCGCTGCCAGCGGGCGTCGGCGCCGGGAACGACGCGACGCAGCACCTCGATGGCGGCGATCAGCGGTGCCCGCGACAACAACAGTGCGATGCCCGGAGCGGGGTGCGGCAGGTCGTAGCGGCGCCGGTTCCACGGCAACATGAACAACCCGGAATACCCGGCCTGAATACGGAAGTGGTAGGCCGCCCGAATCCGGTCCCGTCCACGCTGGCCGGGCTTCGGGGCGAAGGCCGGTACAAACGACTCCACGAGTTCCGCCCCGGTTTCCGCCGAGTCGTAACTGCGGGCGGAGTCGGCCATGAACAGGATCCGCCACGCGTCGAGCACCGTCTCCGGAAACCAGCCGTCGCATCGCACCCCGACCAGGTGCCCGCAGTACCGGTTGAAGTGCAGCACCGCCCTGGTCTCGCGCGGGGAGGTCAGATACCCCAGCGCGGTCAGTCCCAGAGCGGGTGCGACGCTGCCGCCGAGCAGGGTGAGCAGCATCGCCGACTGGCTGATCGGCAGCCCCCAGCGGTCGAAGTCCCACTCCGGGTGCCGGCGCACCCGGGCTCGGACGCTGACGTGCATGATCCGCACGTGCAAGGAGATCGCCCGTGCCACCGATCCCGGTTGCAGCACCGCTCCCGGTTGACTGACCTCAATCCACCACCGGGAGGTCTCCATGTAGCGATGGAGTGCGCGCTCCCCCGCATAACCGCCGGACAGCGACAGCGGCAGCGCGAGCCAGGCCTCGGTGTAGGTGTCCATCGTCCCGGCGTTGCCGACCGCGCCGAGCGCGTAAGCCCAGCGCCGCCAGACCGCGGCACCCTCTTCGACCAGGTCGGGGTCCACCCAGTCCGGGACGGTCTCGAAATCTTCAAGCAGCGCACGGAGGGACTCCGGCGCGTCGGGCACGTTGTCGATACCCACGCTGAGGGCACGCTCGACGAGCGCACGCGCCCGGGGTGCTCCGAGTTCCCCGTGATAGGTCTCGGCAACGAAGCGCTCCGCAACCGGGTCGCCCTCGGTCAGTCCGGCGCGGAACCTCTCGGCAATCTCATCGGTAGGAAGCAGGTCGACGCCGGTCAGTCGCACCACCCGATCCCGCAGCCTGGCGTGGCCGGAGCCGGACCGGGGGTACCGGAACGCCCACGGCACCGCTCCCGTGACCCCGTCCGGGGGCACCGTCGTCAGCGCGCGACGCCCGGCGCCCGGATCACCAGCGGAACAGCCGGGAAGACGGCGGCAAGTTCGGAACGGGACCGGCGCAGCGCCGCGGTGCCGTAACCCTTCTTCCGATGCTCGGGGTGAATCCAGATGCGGACGTTGACCTCACCCCCGGCCAGCTCACCGAACACCATGCCGACCTTGTCCTCGCCGTCGATCGCGACGAACCAGGCCGCCTCCTCAGCACCCAGCCGCTCCAGCGCGGCCCCGATCTCGTCGTCGAGACTGCGCGCAGGCGAACCCGATCCGTCACCGGCCGCCCCGACCTCGTCGGTGCGGAAGCCGAAGATATCCCGGTCATCGTCGTGGGAGAACGGGCGCAGCCGCAGGCTGTCATCGGAACTGGCCGGCCGTTCGGCGACGGTGAAGCTGAGTTGGCTGTTGAGATCGTCGAGTTCGGCGGCGATTCGGCGCCGCGACTCCTTGGTCAGCTGATCGAAGGACATGCCCATCACGGCTTCGGCCCCGGTCCGGGATTTCCCAAGCAACTCCGAGACCGCGTCGATGGCGGCCGCGCGGTCATCCGAGGCCACGATGGCGTCAAGCACCTCGTGGCGCCGTTCCAGGGCGGTCAGCAGGGCGTCGGCGATGGCGCGGCGGGTAACGGCACGGTCCTGATCGGTCATGACCCAAGCCTAACCGGCGGTTCGCGATCGGGAGGCCGCTGCGGGTGAAGATCGACGGAAAATCCGGGTCCGCCGGCGGCACCGGACGGCTCTGCCAAGATGTAGTCCGTCCAGCCCGCACCCCGGATCGCACGCACTCCAGACCGCACGCACCCAGACAACGAGGAGCCATGAGAGACCGTGGCCAAGTCGGTGGCGAAGGGCTGGGCCGCGGCCCTGGTCGTGGCGCTACTGCTGGTGTGCGGCGGCGACCTCCGGACCATCGTGGCGACCCGACCGGTCGCCGTGCAGAGCATCGAACTCGCCGACGGGTGGACGCTTCGTTCCGGTAGCGGCCTGAACGTCGACGGCTCGGTGTTGTCCTCGGCCGGCTACGACGACAGCGACTGGGTATCCGTCCGCCGGATGCCCGGGACCGTTCTGGGCATCCTGGAGGATGCCGGCGTCTACCCCAACCTCTATTTCGGCAAGAACCTGCTCACCGAGGTGCCGCAGGACCTCTACCGGCAGGACTGGTGGTACCGGACAACGTTCACCGCCCCGGCCGGACTGACCACCTATCGGCTGGACTTCCCCGGTATCAACTACCGGGCGGACATCTGGCTCAACGGGCACCTGGTCGCCGACGCCCGCCGCGTCGTCGGAATGTACAACCATCACGATCTCGACGTCACCCGCTGGATCGCAGCGGGATCGGCGAACACCCTCGCGGTCAGGGTGGTTCCCGAGCGCGCCCTTCAGGACGTCGACGGGGTTGAACTGGCCGACAGTTGGTACGACTGGATCAATTGGCGTTACCTCGGTTACCAGGGGCCCGGCAAGAACCCGGCGAACGGCAATTCGTTCGTCGCCGACCGCAACGCCGGCATCTTCAAACCCGTACGGTTGCGCGCTTTCGGCCCGGTCGATATCGGTGCCGCCACCGTCGTCACCGACCTGCGCCTGCCGGACACCTCGGCGGCCCGGTTGACGCTCTACAGCACCGTCCGCAACGACACCGATCAGCCGGTCCGGGGTGTGCTGAGAGCGACCATCAGCCGGCCCGGGAAACCCAGCGTCCAGGTGGCCCAACCCATCCGACTGGATGGTCGGGAGCAGCGCGAGATACGTCTCAGCCCTGAGGATTTCAGCGCCCTGACCATCGCAGAGCCAGACCTGTGGTGGCCCTACACCCTGGGCACGCCCGCACTCTACGACCTTCGACTGGACTTTGTGCAGGGGCCGGAGGTCACCAGCACCGTGGCGCAACGCTTCGGCATCCGCACGGTCACCCAGTCCCGCACCGGGCGCGGGCGCGACGGTGGCGACTTCTTCTTACGCGTCAACGGACGGGACTTTCCCGTCCGAGGCGCCACCTACACCCCCGACCTGCTCTACCGCTACGACCCCAGCCGCGACGAGGCGATCCTTCGTTACGTCAAAGACCTCGGCCTGAACATGGTGCGGCTGGAATCGAAGATCGCCTCGGAACGCTTCGTCGAGCTGGCCGATGAGATGGGCATCCCCCTGATGTACGGCTGGATGTGCTGTAACCAGTGGGAGAAGTGGCAGCAGTGGGACGCCGAGGACCGGCGCGTCGCGCAGGAGAGCATGCGTTCACAGATCGGGATGCTCGGACCACACCCCTCGGTGTTCCTGTGGGCCAACGCCAGCGACGGCCGGCCGCCCGAGGAGGTACGAACGTGGTACCGACGCATCCTCGACGAAATGCATTGGCAGAACGGGGTTGTCGACACGGTCGGCGCCTTCGCCCGAGACCCGGACGGCAGGCTGCTGTGGGACGGCATCAAGATGGCCGGACCCTACAGTTGGCGATCGCCCGCGTACTGGTTCTCCGGCCGCTACGACGCGGCCCGGGGCGCTTCCGCCGAGCAGGGTGACAACGAGCACATTCCGCCCTTTGCCAGTCTGCGGCGGTTCATCCCATCGGACAAGCTGTGGCCGATCAACGACACCTGGTACTTCCACGCCGGTTCCGGCCCGCAGAACTCCACCCTTTCCAACGTGCGGCGGGTGGTCGACCGGCGCTACGGGCCGTCCACCGATGCTCGGATGTTCGCCGACAAGGCACAACTCGCTCATTACGAAGCCACCCGAGCTCAGTTCGAGGCGTTCGCCGCCGGCGATTTCGACACCCACCCGATGACGATCTACTGGATGCTCAACAGCCATTGGCCGTCGTTCTTCGCCAACATCTTCGACTACTACCTGCGCCCTGGCGGCGCCTACTACGGGGCCAAGAAGGGACTGCGCCCGCTGTCAGTGGTGTTCGACTCGTACGCCACCGGTGACGGAAGTCGAGCCAGGGTCAGCGTGGTGAATCACACCGCGGACGTTCACGAGGACCTGCGGGCACGAGTCCGCACCTACGACCTGGACGGACGGCTGCGCGACGTCCGCTGGGCCGACGGCATCGGGGTGGCGCCGGGCGCGTCGGTCCGGGCGCTGACCATTCCCCCCGGGCCGGCCGATTCGCCGGTGTTCTTCGTACGGTGCGAGCTGATCGCACCCGACGGCGCGGTGCTCGCCGAGAACGTCTACTGGCAATCGCGTCAACGTGACGATGTCGGGCCGCCGTCGAACGATGCGGCCTTCGACTCGATTCAGGCCAGTTGGGCCGATATGACCGCTCTCAACACCATGCCCGAAGCGGCACTGAGGATCTCGGCCACCGCCAGTCCGGGAGAGCCGGATGCGGTCGCGGTGCGACTGCACAACCCGACAGACCGGATCGCCTTCTTCCAGCGTGTCGAACTACTCGCGGCCGACGGGGACGGGGACGAGATCCTGCCGGTCACCTACGACGACAACTACGTCACCGTGTTCCCCGGCGAGCAAGTCGACATCCGTGGCCGGGTGCCCCCGGGCGGACCGCCTCCTGCCTTGGTGCGGGTGAGCGGCTATAACAGTCAGCCAGTGGTCACCGCGGTGCGCTGAAGCGACAACACACCGCAGTGGACTAGCTTCGACGGAGCGGGAAGGGACGGACATGCTCGAGAAGGCGCTCGTCGTGGCCGCCGCCTTGGCCGGGGCGGTCTTCACCGCCATCGGGATCGTGGTGCGCCAGCGTGCCACCATGGATGTTCCCGCCGATCAGGGAGTCAGCACCCTGATGGTCAAAACACTGTTGCACCGGCCGCTGTGGTGGGCCGGGACGGGTGCGGCTGTCACCGGGTATGCGTTCCAGGCTCTCGCACTGGCCTATGGCTCGCTGCTGCTGGTCGCACCACTGCTGGTCGCCACGCTGCTCTTCGCCCTGCCGCTGAGCGCATGGGTGTCCCACCGACGGGTCGGTCGGGCCGCGTGGGGCTGGGCCAGCGTGCTCACCCTGGCCCTGGCGGTTTTCGTCGCACTGGCCCGCACGAAGTCCGGCGACTACGAGGACTCCGAACTGAGCGCGGTCGCGGTGGCGATCATCTGCGCGGTGTTGGTGGGCGCCTGCCTCCTGGCCAGTAGACATTTCTCCGACTGGCGACGCGCAATCCTGCTGGCAATCGGCGTCGGCATGCTCTTCGGTGTGGTCGCGGTGCTCACCAAAATCGTGATGCACATCCTGACCGCCGAAGACGTGTCCCAGGTGCTGTCCTCACCGGTGACGTATTTGCTGATCATTGTCGGCGTGGGGGCAACCCTGCTCCAGCAGGCCGCCTTTCACGCCGGATCGCTGCAAGCCTCCGTTCCGGCCATGCTGGTTCTCGAACCGGTGGTTGCGGTGCTACTCGGCCAGGTGGTGCTCGGCGAGCACATTGCGGTAAGCCGGCACAGCGCGATAGCACTGGGCCTCGCGATGACCGCGATGGTGGCCGCCACCATTGCCCTCGGCCGCGACGAGGGTGCCTACGAGGAGGAACTTGAGGCCGCCGCCACCCGCCGCGCCACCTGACCGGGGCCGCGCCCAGTCCGAACGGGCATAGTGGGAGTGTGATGGCCTTCCCCGACCCGCTCGCCGCGATCGCCACAGGACCGGCTGGTCCGCAGGTCGGTGCGTTCTTCGATCTCGACGGCACCCTGGTGGCCGGATTCACCGCCGTGGCCCATGCCAGTGACCGGATCCGCCGCGGGCAGGCCCGGGTCGGTGAAGTTCTCGGTGTGGTCGAGGCCTCGCTGCGCTACAAGCTGGGCCGGATGCAGTTCGAGCGACTGCTGGTACGCGCCGCAGGCTACCTGCGCGGGGAGTCGCTGGCCGAGCTCGACGCCATCGGCGAACGCCTGTTCGCCGAACAGGTGGTCCACACCGTCTACCCGCTGATGCGGAGGATCGTGTCAGCACACCGCGACCGCGGTCACACCCTTGTCCTGAGCTCCTCGGCACTCACCATCCATGCCGAGCCGGTGGCCCGGGCTCTGCAGATCGATGACGTCGTCTGCAACACCTTCGAACTCGACTCCCGTGGCGCGCTCACCGGGCGGGTGAACCGGCCGGTGATCTGGGGCCGGGAAAAGGCGGCCGCCGTGCAGCGCTTCTGTGACAGCCGTGGCGTGAACCTGCAGCAGAGTTTCTTCTACGCCGACGGCGACGAGGACGCCGCACTGATGCGGATGGTCGGTCATCCCCGCCCGGTGAATCCGCGGGCCGGCCTGGCCGCGCTGGCCGCGTCGAATGACTGGCCGGTCTTGCGGATGAGTCCCCCTGGGAATCGACCTGGCAATCGACGCGGTGCCGATGCGCTCGCCCACCTGCCGGCCCTCGGCCGCGCGGCGGCCGAGCGCACCTGGCGGCGGGTCACATCGCGCGGTGCGGAACGTCGGTGATCAGGCCACCGTCTACGACGTACTCCGATCCGGTGGAGAACGAGGACTCGTCGCTGGCCAGGAACACCACGAAGGTGGCCACCTCCTCAGGGGTTCCGGCCCGGCCCATCGGCGCCGTCACGATGTCGTCGGGCAGGTGTTTGGTCATCGCGGTCCGGATGAACCCCGGGTGGATCGAGTTCACCCGGATCTTCTCCGGAGCCAATTCCAAGGCCGCCGACTTGGTAAGACCGCGCAGACCCCATTTCGACGCGACGTAACTGTGCGCCCAGACGGCGCCACGCATTCCCTCAATGGAGGAGATGTTGATGATCGACCCGCCGCCGGCGGCGATCATCGGATCGATGACCGCCTGGATGCCCCGCATCGCGCCAGTCAGATTGACGTCCAGGACCTTCTGCCAGCGGGTGATGTCAGCGGTTTTCAACGGGGCGACCTGCACGATTCCCGCATTGTTCACCAGAACGTTCAGCTTGCCGAAGCTGTCCACCGCGACCTCGACGGCAGCCTTCCAGTCCTCGGAGCTGGTGACGTCGAGATGAACATAGCGAGCCGAATCCCCCAGTTCAGCAACGAGTTTCGCGCCGTCCTCATCAAGAACATCGCCGATCACCACCTTGGCGCCGTCGGCGACCAGCATCCGGGCACTGGCCGCACCCATACCCTTGGCGCGAGCCCCGCCGGTGATCAGAGCGACTTTGTCCGATACGCGTCCCATGGGCCGTCAGAGTACTTGCGAACTGTTCCAGCGCCGCTGAGAGCCAGCCGCTAGCCGCCTGGACCGGCAAAGCCGGGGAACAATCCGTTGTACCCCCCGTTCACGTACTGCGAGAGGCACATCGCCCGCAGGATCCCACTTCCGACACTGCAGTTGAGGATCGCCGTCTGATCCGGAGCCGCCCCCAACACATGCGGCGGCCGTCCCGGCAGGCCGCAGTTGTCGACGTAGGGATTGAAGGGCGTGATTCCGTTGTAGCAGGGCGCTGTCGGCATCTGGTCCGGATGCGCCGACACCGCAGGCGCCGGGACCAGTGCCAATGCGGCGATCGGTCCCGCGGCGGCGAGCGCCAGCGCAGATCCATGGAGCCAGGCTTTACACATTCTCACTGCCGAGACCTCCTCCCCAACGGCGCTGTGACGGTGGACTCTTCTGACGCTACTCCAATGCCGGCCACCATTGACCTCCCCTCGCAATCCGACCGCTAAACTAGAACACGTTCCAGTCGCTGCGCCGCTCAGGAGGCCCCGCCATGCACACTCCGTTATGCGACCAGTTGGGTATAGAGTTCCCGATCTTCGCGTTCACCCACTGCCGCGACGTGGTCGTTGCCGTCAGCCGTGCCGGCGGGTTCGGGGTGTTGGGCGCGGTCGGGTTCACACCCGAACAACTCGAGGTCGAATGCGCCTGGATCGACGACCACATCGGCGACCATCCCTATGGCGTCGACATCGTGATCCCGAACAAGTATGAGGGCATGAACGCCGATCTCTCGGGTGCTGAACTCACCGAGATGCTGCGCGCCATGGTGCCCCAGCAGCATCTCGATTTCGCCAAGAAGATTCTCGCCGATCACGGGGTGCCCACCGACGATGCCGATTCGCACGCCCTCCAACTGCTGGGTTGGACCGAAGCCACCGCGACACCGCAGGTCGAGGTGGCATTGCGACACCCCAAGGTCACCCTGATCGCCAACGCCCTCGGTACCCCGCCGGCCGAGATGATCGCGCACATCCACAACTCCGGGCGCAAGGTGGCCGCGCTCTGCGGTTCACCGGCTCAGGCGCTCAAGCATGCCGCCGCCGACGTCGACATCATCATCGCCCAGGGTGGCGAGGGCGGTGGACATTGCGGCGAGGTTGGTTCGATCGTGCTGTGGCCGCAGGTCGTCAAGGCGGTCGCACCCCGGCCGGTGCTGGCCGCGGGGGGCATCGGGAGCGGTTACCAGATAGCGGCGGCGCTGGCGATGGGGTGCGAGGGCACCTGGTCAGGCTCGCAATGGCTGATGGTCGAGGAGGCCGAGAACACCCCGGTTCAGCAGGCGGCGTACGTCAATGCGAGCAGCCGCGACACAGTGCGCAGCCGTTCCTTCACCGGAAAGCCGTGCCGGATGCTGCGCAACGACTGGACGGAGGCCTGGCAGACGCCGGGAAACCCCGAGCCGTTGGGGATGCCGCTGCAGTACATGGTGTCCGGCATGGCAGTGGCGGCCACCAGCAAGTACCCCAGCGAAACCGTCGACGTGGCGTTCAATCCGGTGGGCCAGGTCGTCGGCCAGTTCACCAAGGTGGAGCGGACCGCGACCGTCATCGAGCGCTGGGTGTCGGAATACCTGGAGTCCACCGCCAGGCTCGAGGAACTCAACCGGGCCGCTGCGGAGTGACGGCCCCCTCAGGCCGTCAGGACCGTCAGGGCGTCTGCGGGGGTGTGACGAAGCGTCCGTTGCCACCGTCACCGGAACGGAAGACCCCGGTCTGCCATCCCTGGGCTCCCATGCACACCATCGGCAGGCCGTCAGGTGACTGGGCTGCCGACTGCGAACCGGGACACGGGGCCCCAGGGGTTTGCACCCCGTAGAGACGCGGGGAGATTACCCAGAACCCGGTGCCGGGAGGTGGGGAGTCCCAGCCGAGGTACCCCTGGTTCGGAATCCAGTGACAGGCCAGTGCTTCCCCGCCCGGTCCGCGGCCGAACACGAACCGCTCCCACTGGTAGCAGGGCGCGCTGAGGAAGGCCTGATAGTTGATGCCCGGTACGTCGCCGGGATAGGACGGTTGCGTGCCGTCCGCGGCTGCGGTCGGCGCGAGGGCGAACATGCTCGCGGCCAGCGCCGCCGAGACTGCCACCACAGTCTGGGGAACCATTTTCACCCTCGGGTCGAATGACAGGACTAACGCAGAGCTTAGCCCGTCGCGTGCCGGTATCTGGGCGGAACCACCCAGGCTCCGACCAAACCAGTTGATAAGCTGCGCCGATGGGGTGCAGGGGCAGGTGCTGCACGAAAGCTGCGCCGAGTGAACGCGCGGACCCCGCCCAACCTGGTGCCGAACGCTACTCCCCCGACTCGCATCGCGCCCCGGACCCGTCCACGGCGTCTCTGTCAGGACCAATCGGCATCGCGGTGGGATATTCCGACTGCCCGGCTCGGTCCGAAACCCAGTCCCGCAGCCTCCCCTGCGGCCTGTGGTATGACGTGACCGACCTCGGTGACGGCAAGCTGGCGTTGACGATCGGCCACATCACCGGCGACGACTCTCCCGCCGGCCTCAGCACGCAGATCATGACCGTCCTACGGGCAACCGGAGATCCAGTCGCCGCACTGGCTACGGCATCCACCTGGCCGACGGATCTGAAGGCCCTCTGCGCGGTGATCGACCGGCCGGCCGGGCAGTTGTGCTACAGCAGTCTCGGCGACCTCCGCCCGCTGCTCGCCGGAGCCGACACCACGCCCGTCCTCCTCGATCCAGCCATCGGCCGGCGAGCAACGGCTGAACTCCCACCAGCCGCGACGGTGCTGCTGTGCAGCGCGGCGGCCGAGCGTGCCGCACCGCTCCTGGGCCAATGCGTGACGCAGCATCCCGATCAGGCCGTTGCTCAGATCATCGCGTCGCTGCCGCCCCCGACCGCCCCGCTGGCGGTCATCCTTTACCGTCAACCGCCCGGACCTTTGGAACTGACCGTGCCCGCCACCCCGCCGAGCCTGGCCCCTGTCCGCAACCACCTCCGCCGATGGTTGGCCCTGACCGGCGTCGACAGCGAAACCGGCGCCGACGCTCTGCTCGCGGTGGGCGAGGCCGCCTCGAACGCCACCGAACATGCGGCGGCCGGAGCCGGCCACCCCGTCGATCTGACCGTCAGCGCCACGGCCGCCGACGGCCGGTTACGGTTCACGGTGTCAGACAACGGGTGCTGGAAGCCGCCACCGGACCTCCCGGGCAATCGCGGTCACGGAATCCGCCTGATCACCGCACTCGTCGATAATGTCGAGCTGATCACAACCCAACAGGGGACCACCGTCAACATGGTCGTCAACATGGTGAAGGAAGCACGCAGATGACTCAGCAGATCGCACGGCCGAGCCGATGACGGACCAGCCCGGTACGGCCCGCTTCGCGGTGACGCTGGCCATCGGCGATGAGCCGCCGACAGTCGTGGTGTCCGGCGATATCGACCTGGCCAATGTGGCCGAGTTCGAGGAGGCCATGGCCGGCGCTCTCGACGGAGCGCCCGCGCTCACCGTTGATCTCACCAGCGTGACCTACTGCGACAGTGCGGCAGTGCGCGCACTGTTCGCGCTGGCAGCCACGACCGAACTGACCATGCTCGTCAGGCAGACCGGACACATCAAAACGCTCCTCGGAATCTCCGGATTGGACCGCGTCGCGACCGTGATCGCCAGAGAGTGAGACAGACCGTGCCTGCTCCCCTATTCCATCCGCGCGGCAAGACCGCAGACACTCCGGTCCCGGGCGACCTGTTCGCTCAGATCTTGGAACGTGTGCAACGCGACCTGCCCAGCGCCGTCGGCCTCGCTGTTTCGGTGCATGGCAAGCACCGTGATGTGCCCCAGCTACTGGCCGCGAGCGGGGTCGGCCGGGAATTCATCGGCGCACAACTGGGTGGACTGGGCGGACCGGTCGCCGACGCTCTCGAACACCAGGTGCCGGTGCTGAGCCCGGACCTTGCGTCCGACGATCGCTGGCCCGCACTGACTCCCGAGGGTTTACGGGAAATGCAACCGGGACCTGGTGAACTGTGGTCGCGGATGGGCGGGGCGGCCGCTGTTCCCGGCGTGTGGCACCGCGACGAAACAGTGGTGTTGTGTTGCCTGCTCGATGAACCGGCCAGCGCAGACACCATCATCACCCTCGCGGGCTACGAACAGCTGATCGCCGCCGCGATGATGGCCGCCGCAGCGCAGGACACCACGCAGATCGCCGACATGCTGGCCGTCCTGCAGTCCCGCGGCGCGATCGAGCAGGCGAAAGGCGTCATCATGGGGCTCCTCCGGTGCGACGCCGGGACCGCGTGGGCGACGCTGCGCCGCGCCAGTCACGAGTCCAACATCAAACTGCGGGTGCTCTCGGTCGCATTGGTCGAGCACATCGGCGGCGAACCGGCCGAGCAACCTGCCGTCGGGGCTCCGATCATTCCCGATGCGGCTGCTCGGCGGGCCGCCGGATTGCTGTGGGCAGTGCTCACGCACACACCGAGAGACTCATAGCGGGAACGGACGCGGCAGATCTATGGTCCGCGGCAGATCGATGGTTGTAGTGACCGAGACGATCTGCGGTGTCGGCGGCGCCGAGGAGAACCCGAAGCCGACCGGCGGATCGAGTGGAGCCAAACCGGCCAGATCCTGACCATCAAAGGTGCCGATGACATCCTCGATCAACCTGGATCGGTGTACGCCGTAGTACTCGCGCCGGCCGTTGCCGGCGCTGCCCGCGGTGTGCACGCCACGGACCAGGAGCCCAGCCACCGGGTCGATCACCCGCAACCACCAGGGAGCGGATCCCAGCCAGTCGGGCACCAACCGGAGCAATCTGTCCAGTGGCGCCGGGCCACCGAGGAGCACCTCGACGCGCAGTTCGGGCGCGGCGACGATTAATCGGTGTGGCGCGAGTTCGGCGTCGACCGAGCCGATCACGATCCGGTCGAAGTGATACGTCGACGACACGAACTCCGCGATCTGCGATGTCGGCGCGAGCAGGATCCGCTCCCGCGGGGTCTGCACCATCACATCGGTGAACGCACCGAACGGCGACCGAGCCCAGGTACCGACGACCATCCGGACCCCGGCACCCGTGCCGAAACCGGCGATCTGCCCGTGGAAAACCAACCGCTCGGCGCGCATGTCACCGAGGGTAGCGCCGACCGATCAACCGAAACACCGTCGTGGGAGCACCACAATCGCTCCCGGAAGTGGTTGGCTGAGCTGACGATCCCGGACCGAAGGAAGCCAGATGCACGTCGACCGACCTCTGCCCAGATCGCGTGCCACACGCCACGCGCAGTTGGCGGGTGCCGTGGCCCTCGCCACCGCGGCTGCCGCCGGGGCGGTCGCTGGGTCGACCGTCGCGCCGTCGGCAACACTGCCGGACGCCGCCGCCGAGCCGACGACGTCCCCGTCGACGTCCCCGACCGCTTCGTCGGCAGCACCAACGGGCACCAGTGCCACGGGGAGCAGTGCTACCGGGGGCAGCTTCCCCATCGACGGCGACGGCTACGTCGACTCCGCGGCACGCTGCGACGACGACCAGGTGCCGGTGGCGTTCGGCCGTACCTCGCGCGCACTGGTGGCGGTCTGTGTGGATCGGGACGGCCAACTGGAATACCGCGGCGTGCGACTCAGTGACAAGGCCTCGGTGAACGTGCCGGCCGGCCGGGCCGCCGACGGGGCGATCGTCGCCAGCAACGACGGGGTTACCTACGCGGTATCGCCCTCGATGCTGCTGGTCTCCGAGGGCGACACGGTGATCTACCGGGATGCCTGGATCGAGTTCCGGGAACCGAGGTTCTCCGAAGAAACTCAGAAGCCTGCGGCTACCAGCACTTCCCCTACCAGCACTTCCCCCACCAGCACGGCACCGACAACCACCGTCACCACGACCACCGTCACCGTCACTCCGAGCAGTCGGGAAGACAGCTGATCACGGTTGTCGGCGGGGTACCCACCGGCAACTGCCCGGCGGCCGCGAACGATACGATCACCTCGTGAATGACACCAGTTGGTCGCTAGATCCGGGATGCGGTGAACTCGACATCCTGACCGGGGTGGCGGGACCCGCCGCCAAGATGGGGCACCGGCTGACCATCGTGCTGAGGTCCTGGCAGGCCAACGTTCAGTGGCGCGGCCCGAAGCCTGTCGCGGCGGAACTCACAGTGGACTTGGATTCGCTGGAAGTCGTGCGGGGCGAGGGCGGAGTGACTCCGCTGACCGGCCCGGAAAGGTCCGTCGCCCGCTTGAACGCGCTGAAGTCATTGAACGCCAAGAAGTATCCGCAGGTCCGGTTCACCGCTGAAGACATCTCGGAGACCGATGACGGCTACCGACTGGTGGGGTCGGTGGAGATCCACGGCACGTCCCAGCCCCAGACGGTCGATCTCACGGTGGTGGACCGCGGTCAGGCGTGGGGTCTGTCCACGCGGATTCCGCTGACCCAGAGCGCCTTCGGGATCAAGCCGTTCTCGCTGATGATGGGAACCCTGAGAGTGGCCGATGAGGTCACCCTCGAGTTCTCCGCCACTCACCCGAAGTAGCGAACACAGCCGGACTTTGACGTACAGGCCTCAGGCCTTGATCACCACGGGATCACCGATCCCGACCTGATTGAAGTACCACACCGCGTTCTCGGGGCTGAGGTTGATGCAGCCGTGGCTCACGTTCGCGTAGCCCTGTGAACCCACTGACCACGGCGCCGAATGGACGTAAACCCCTCCCCAGGTGATCCGGACGGCGTCAGCGACGGTCAGTTTGTACCCCTCCGGGTCGGTCAGCGGAATGCCGATGGTGCGGGAGTCCATAACGATGGACTTGGACTTCTCCAGCACGGTGAAGGAGCCCAATGGGGTGGCAAACCTCGGCTTGCCCATCGATGCCGGCATCTGTCGCATCACGACGCCATCGATGCTCACGGTGAATGTGTGAGCGGACACACTGCCGACGGCAAGCACGGTCGCGCCGGTCCCGAAGTTCCGCTTCATCCCGCCGGCCATCAGGCTGATCTGCGAGTGCGCCGGCCAGTACCGATCGGGCGTCCAAGCGACGACGTTGTCACTGCGCCACTCGAACGTGCCCGACATGTTCTCCGGGGAGGACACCACGATGGAGCGCTCAGCCCCGATGCGGTCGACGACCGGCTTGGTGAACGTGACCACGATCGGATGAGCGACGCCCACGGTCTGCCCGTTGACCGGCTGCACCGATGCAACCGTGGCGGCCGTCATCGACGGTGCCACTGCTGCCGGACTGGCGGGGGCCGTCACGGTCATCGCGAAAACCGCAAGCCCCGCGGCGGCAAGTGCGCGTCGAACTCCTCTGGCCATGACTTCCTGTCCTCCGGCGGATCAACACAGCAAACCGTCAGTGTAGATGTTGACGGAACACTGCAGTGCAATGAATACCACCGAAACCGCCCGGCGAAACCGGAACGGACCGAAAACCGGCATAGAGCCCGAATGGGCGGCGCCGCGGGCAGGTGTCAGCCCTGATTACGCGGCAGCCCGCTCACCATCGGGGTGTCCACCCCGGCCGGACCGAACTCCTGGGCGCCACCGGGCGCGCCGATCGGTGCATCACGGCCGGGCAACACCTCAGCGAAGAACGCGGCGTTGTCTGCCAGGAACTTCCGCTCGCCTTCGGGTAGCTCGCTGTCGTGATAGATGGCATCCACCTCGCACAGCAGCTTGCAGGCGCCGCACTCCACGCACTCGTCGGGATTGATGTACATGGTGCGGTCGCCCTCGTAGATGCAGTCGACGGGGCATTCCTGCGCACACGCCTTGTGCTTGACGTCCACGCATGCAGTGGTGATCACGTAGGTCATGCGGTGGAGTCTATCTGTGACGCCTCGTATCAGACACGGGTCCTAGGTTCGCCACGCCGGGGACCAAAGTCCTCAATCAGCGAGTCGGGCGGTGATGTCTACAAAGTTGCCGGCGTCGTCGCGATGGTCCGTCATGTTCCGGCATTCTCCGTAGATCCTCATGACACCCCGACCCGGCGCATCGGGGTTGCGGTAGAACAGTGCGCTCATCCCCTCGCGTCCCAGCGTCCGTCCGCCCGGATATTGGTTGAGCCGCATACCCTCCGTCCAGCCGTGTGCGGTCATCTCCGTCACGATCGCCCGGAAGAACGCCGGCGTCGCTGTGATCGACGGCACGTCGAAGTTGATGTACGCACTGCCCTGGTACGGCGGGCCGTCCTCGCCCTGGCACGCCATCAGCACGTAGCTTCCCGTCGGGTTGCGCAACCGGGCCACCGCGACAATCTGCTGCGCCGAGGTGAGCACCTGATCGGCCGCCGCCGCGTCGCTGAGCGGTGACGGCGACACGTCGGCGTCCGCCCCAGTCGGATTCTTGACCCCGTCCAGCAGGACGAATGCCGAGGCCAGCGCCATCGACAGAAGCAGAGCCACCCCAACAAGCCAGCGAGCCGGACTGGACCGCAGGAAAGTGACATCCATCGACACCGGTATACCGGCTGGGTCCCCACCCCGGCAACGCCGCAAAACAAGCACCGGCAACGCCTCCGAACGAGTCGATGTGCCGAATTGGGGCATTTTCGGGCACAGTTGTTGCCATGGATGCAAAGCTCCCGACCCTCGAGCGCCGCGCAGGGGCCCTGCCGCGCCGGCTGCCGGGCGTGCTCACCGCAGTCTTACTGCTGCTGTCCGGCGTGACGGCCGCCCCGGCGACGGCGGCACCCGCGACACTGGACCAGTCGGTATTGCTCGGCCAGGTGGTCCCCGGGCTCGTCGATATCAGCACGAACCTGAGTTATCAGGGCGCGCTCGGTGCCGGCGCGGGGATCGTGATCGACCCCTCTGGCGAAGTCCTGACCAATAACCACGTCATCGAAGGCGCCACCGAGATCACCGCGGTGAGCTTGGCCAACAGCCGCTCGTACACAGTCGACGTGATCGGCTTCGACCGCGCCAGCGATATCGCTCTGATTCGCCTGCGGGGCGCCGAGAACCTGCCGATGGCCGCGCTGGGTACCTCGTCGTCGCTGGCCGTCGGCGATCCGATCGCCGCGATCGGCAACTCAGACGGGGCGGGTGGCAATCCCAGTTTCGCGCCCGGATCCATCACCGAGATCGGCGCGTCGGTGCGCGCCTCCGACGAGGGCGGCGGCCGCACCCGCCAATTGGACGACCTGATCCGGGTCGCCGCCGACATCCGACCGGGCGATTCGGGCGGTCCGTTGGTCAACAGCACCGGTCAAGTAGTCGGTGTCACGGTGGCCGCGACGCTGACCTACGGATTGAGCGGAGTTCGGGGCGGAGAGGGCTTCGCCATCCCCATCGACCGGGCCATGGCGATCGCCAACCAGATCCGCTCCGGTGCGCCTTCTCCGTCGATACATATCGGCGACACCGCGTTCATCGGGGTCGGCATCGCCGATGCTCCGCCGTTTGCCGGGGCGCCTCGCGGTGCCGTCGTCCGCCAGGTACTGCCCGACACCCCGGCCCAAGCCGCGGGTTTGGTCAGCGGCGACATCATCACAGCCGTTGACGGAATCCCCGTCCAGGCTGCCGGTGACCTGTCCGGCATCATGGATCAGCGACGGCCAGGCGACACCATCATGCTCAGCTGGGTCGACCGGGCCGGCTTTAGCCGCACCGCACCAGTGGTGGTGGCCAAGGGCCCCGCCGGATGAGAGCCTCCCGCATCCTCGTCACAGCGCTCATGGCGGTCATACTTCCGGCCGTGCCCCCTGCGCATGCCGACGACACCGGGAGCTTGGCGGATCTGGTCGACGTCGCGGCGCAACGGCTGCAGGCCGCCGATCCGGTTGCCGCAAGCAAGTGGCTCAACGGCGGCCCGATCACCGATCCGGCCCGGGTGCGCCAAGTGTTGGCCGATGTAGCCGCTGCGGCTGAATCAGCCGGTGTGCCAAGCTCTTACGCCACCGCGGTGTTCACCGACCAGATCAACGCCACCGAGGCCATCCAGTACAGCCGCTTCGCGGGCTGGAAACTCGACCCGGCGACCGCACCGGCTTCCGCGCCCGACCTGTCCGCCTCACGGACGCTGATCGATGAGTTGAATCGCGAGATGGTCGCCGAGATCGCACGTGGCTTGCCGACACTGAACGGTCCGGGTTGCGTGGCCACGCTGGCGTCGGCCAAGGATTCCGTGGCCCTGCAACGGGCACTTGACCCGCTGTACCGCCAGGCTCTTGACACGGCCACACGGTCCTACTGCGGCTGACCACCTACTCCTGCTGAGGTTCCGACGCGAGCCTGTCGATTCTGGCCAACGCGACCGCGCAGACCGTCAGATACGGCGCAGCCCACCACGGCACATCGAACGCAACGCGGCATCCGCCGGGGACCGCACACACCCGGTGACCGGTCGCAGGCACCCCCGCCACCGCCCAATCCCATCGCCGGCCCGGCTCGAACGCCGTGATGGCGAACGGCATCGGCACCCCGACCGCCGTCCACACCGTGCCCCGCACCCCCAACGCCAGTTCGGTGGCGCCGCCGTCGAGCACCGCGCGGCGCACCGACGGGCCCCACTGCGGCCACCGGCCGACATCGACCAGCAATCCCCAGACTGCCTCGATCGGAGCATCGACGTCGCGGCGGATACTCAGCACTCCTCCGTGTGGTGCTATACCCATGAGGGCACGCTACGGTGCTCGGCCGGAGGTGCTCGGCCGGAGGTGCACGGCCGGAGGTGCACGGCCGGAGGTGCACGGCCCGAAGAGGAGAGGGGACGAGCGCGATGCCGACCAGACGGGCGCTGCTCGGCGTGATGGTGTGCGCCACACTGGCCGCCGCCGGGTGCGCGACCGCACCGACGCAATCCACTTCGCGCCCGCAACAACAATCCCTTGCATCGACGACCGCGGCGAACGTGGAGGCCGCGATCACCAATGCCATGACCGTATCGGCCATACCCGGCGCGCTCGTCGGCATCTGGTCCCCGGAGGGTGACTATGTCAAGGCCTTCGGTGTCGCTGACACTGCCACCGGCGCCCCGATGGGGACCGACTTCTACAGCCGAATCGGCAGCGTCACCAAAACTTTCACCGCCACAGCCGTTCTCCAGCTGGTAGACGGCGGGAAGGTGAGCCTCGATGACCCGATCGCCCGGTACGTCGACGGCGTGCCGAACGGGGAGACCATCACCGTGCGTCAACTTGCCGATATGCGCAGCGGGCTGGCGGACTACACCAAGACCGACGAATTCAGTGCGGCGATCACCGCGAACCCCCAGCGGGACTTCACCCCGGCGGAACTACTCGGCTGGGCGTTCGCCCAGCCAGCGAACTTCCCGCCGGGACAGCGGGTCCAGTACTGCAACACCAATTACATTCTGCTCGGGCTGCTCGTGGAAAAGGCCGGCGGTCAACCGTTCGCGGACTACCTCACCGAGCACATCCTGGGCCCGCTCAATCTGGCGCACACCAGCTTTCCCACCGGGAACCAGTTCCCCGAACCACACCCGCACGGCTACACCGAGCCCCCCGGCGACGACGGACCGCCGGTGGACGCCACAACCTGGACCACCAGTTTCGCCTGGGCGGCCGGAGCGATGGTCTCGACACTCGACGACCTAAGGACCTGGGTGCCAGCCCTGGCGACCGGAGAACTGCTCAGCCCCGAACTCCAGCGGCAACGGCTGCGCACCGCGCCCGAACCCGGGGGTCCGGCCGACTTCGGCTACGGCATCGGCATATTCGAGGTCGCCGGCTGGCTGGGCCACAACGGCAGCGTGCCGGGCTATCAGACGGTGGCCGTCTACCTGCCGGAGCGGAAGATCACCCTGGTCACGATGATCAACACCGACATCGCGGTGCCCGGTCAGGTCGACCCCAGCGAGGCGCTGGCAACGGCGATCACATCGGTGCTCACCCCTGACCACGTCTACCGGCTGTAGCGGTCCGCGCGCGGCCTAGGATGGCTGTTATGGAAGGCTCCGTGACGGTGCACATGGCTGCGCCGGCCGAGAAGATCTGGAACCTCATCGCCGACGTTCGCAACACCGGCCGGTTCTCCCCCGAGGTGTTCGAGGCGGAGTGGCTCGAGGGTGCCACCGGACCGGAACTGGGGGCGAAGTTCCGCGGCCACGTTCGGCGAAACGAGATCGGACCCGTCTACTGGACGGTCTGCCGAGTCACCGCCTGCGAACCCGGTCGCGAGTTCGGGTTCGCCGTGCTTGGTCCGGGGGGTCAGGCCATCAACAACTGGCACTACCGGTTTATCCCGGCCGGGGACGGAACCGATGTGACCGAATCCTTCCGGCTGAACAGCGCGCTGCCGGTGCGGGTGTTCTGGATGTTCGCGGGGTTCCTGCGTGGCCGGCGCAACGTTCGCGATATGCGCACCACGCTGGAGCGGATCAAGAAGGTCGTCGAAGAAAGCTGACACCGTTGCCGCGGCGTGCTTGTCTTGAGTGCGACGGGGTGTTCGGACCTGCAACCGACGGGACGGTGTACATGGGCAGCGACACGATCACAACTCACATCAACGGCGAACCACCACCAGCGGTTCCGCTGGCAGAGATCAATCTGGGCACCCTGGAATTCTGGGGCCGTGACGACACGTACCGGGACGGGGCGTTCGCCACACTGCGCCGTGAAGCGCCTATCCGGTTCTTCCCGGAGATCCAGTTCGACGGGTTCACGGCCGGTGCCGGGCACTGGGCGTTGATGAGGTTCGACGACGTGCACTTCGCCAGCCGGAACCCGGAGATCTTCAGTTCCTATCCGAACATCACCATCGGCGACCAGGCGCCGGAGGTGGCCGAGTACTTCGGCTCGATGATCGCTCTCGACGATCCCCGCCATGCGCGCCTGCGCAATATCGTCCGCAGCGCGTTCACCCCGAAGGTGGTGGCCCGCACTGAGGAGTCGGTTCGGATGCGGGCCCGACGGTTGGTGGCCGATCTGATCGCCAGGCACCCCGACGGCCGCGGTGAACTTGTCACCGAACTGTCCGGTCCCCTACCACTGCAGGTCATCTGCGACATGATGGGCATCCCGGAGTCCGACCACCACAAGATCTTTCACTGGACCAACATCATTCTCGGTTTCGGCGATCCTGACCTGACCACCGATTTCGAGGAGTTCATGAAGGTCGCCATCGACATCGGCGCCTATGCGACCGCGTTGGCCGAAGACCGCCGGGCAAGGCCTCGCGAGGATCTCACCACGGCGTTGGTGGCCGCTGAAGTCGACGGTGAACGGCTGACCTCATCGGAGATCGCGTCGTTCTTCATCCTGCTGGCCGTGGCCGGTAACGAAACCACCCGCAACGCGATCAGCCACGGGGTGCTGGCGCTGACGCGGTATCCCGAGCAGCGCGACATCTGGTGGAGCGACTTCGACACCCACAGCAAGACCGCCGTCGAGGAGATCGTGCGGTGGGCATCGCCGGTGGTCTACATGCGCCGTACCGCCACCCGCGACGTCGACATCAGCGGCGTGCGGATCGCTGCGGGCGACAAAGTCACCATGTGGTACGCATCGGCCAACCGCGACGAGGACAAGTTCGACAACCCCTGGCTATTCGACGTGACCCGAAACCCCAACCACCACTTCGGTTTCGGCGGCGGTGGAGTGCACTTCTGTCTGGGCGCCAACCTTGCCCGCCGGGAGATCTCCGTGGTGTTCGAGGAGTTGCACAACCGCATTCCCGATATCGCCGTCAGCGCCGAACCGTCCATGCTGCTGTCGTCATTCATCCACGGGATCAAGACGCTGCCGGTCAGCTGGACCCCGGTGACATAGGTGCTCAAGGAACGTGTGCACTGGCTGGCCATGCACGGCGTGGTGCGCTCGGCGGCCGCGTTCTCCGCCCGCCGTGGCGACCCGCAGGCCCGGTTCATCGCCGATCCGGCGGTGCGTGCCGACCCGGTGCCCTTTTTCGACGATCTGCGACGGCAGGGCCCACTGGTTCGGGCCCGGGTCAGCTTTCTCACCGTCGACCATGGCCTGGCGCATGAGCTGTTGCGTTCGGAGGACTTCCGGGTTATCTCGCTGGGTGCCAGCCTGCCCGGTCCGTTGCGCCGCCTCGAGCGGCTGACCAGGCCCGATCTACTGCACCCCCTGCTGCCGCCGTCGCTGCTGGCGGTGGAGCCTCCAGACCACACCCGCTACCGCAAGACCGTCTCGTCGGTGTTCACCACCCGCCGGGTCGCCGCGTTGCGCGACGGTGTGGAGCAGACCGCGATGGGACTGCTCGAGCCGCTGAGCGAGGAATCGGGCACCGCCGCCACAGTCGACATCGTCGACCGATACTGCTCTCAGCTTCCCGTCGCGATCATCAGCGAGCTGCTCGGCGTCCCGGAGGAGGATCGCGCGAGCATCCTCAAGTTCGGCGAGTTAGCCGCTCCCAGTTTGGATTTCGGGTTGAGCTGGCCGCAATACCAGACCGTTCAGCAGGGTCTGGCAGGTTTCAACACCTGGCTCGGCAATCACCTGGACCGGTTGCAGCGGAACCGTGGCGATGACCTGATGAGCCAGCTGATCGAAGCCTCCGAGGGTGGTGTGCGATTGGATCAGACCGAGTTGCGCGCGATCGCGGGTCTGGTCCTCGCCGCGGGCTTCGAGACGACCGTCAACCTGTTGGGCAACGGAATCCGGCTACTGCTGGACCACCCGGATCAATTGAGGTTGCTGCTCGAGGACCCGTCGCTGTGGCCGGGCGCGGTCGAGGAGATTCTGCGCTATGACCCGCCCGTGCAGTTGACCGCGCGGGTGGCGCGCACCGACACCGAGGTCGGCGGCACCATAATCGGACGGGGGGAACTCGTCGTGATCTATCTTGCTGCGGCCAACCGCGATCCGGCCGTGTTCTCCGACCCGCACCGATTCGACGTGTGCCGCCCGAACGCGGGCAAGCACCTTTCCTTTTCCGGCGGCCGGCACTTCTGTCTGGGAGCCGCCCTGGCCCGGGCCGAGGGCGAGGCCGGGCTCCGATCCTTCTTCACCCGGTTCCCCACGGCCCGTCTGGCCGGCACCGGCGAGCGGCGCGACACCAGGGTGCTGCGCGGATGGGCGCAATTGCCGTTGCAGCTCAACCACCCCGCCGGGCTGGACGGTTGAGGCCCCTCACATCGTCGCGCGTTGCACCAGCAGACGATGCGCGATTCGCTCCAGGGCGGCCTCGACCTCGAGTCGGTCAGGCCGGCCCTCGAAGTTCTCCGACGCAGAGAGTCTGAGCACGATCCGACCCACAATCGCAGCCGACACCACGTCGATCTGACGAACACCCGCCTGGGTAAGCCACAGTTCGCCGCCGGTGCGCAACCCGTACCCGGTGGCGACCAGGCGATCGAACGTCGGCTCGATCACCTCGCACGGCACCCGCAGCCGATCGGCGATATCGGTTAACCGGGCCGATCCGAACACCTGCTTGTTCCGGTAAATCTGCAGTAGCGCCCATAGTCGGCCGGTGTCGAGCTCACAACCGGGCCGACCCACCATCGAGCGCAGCCTCAGATCGGGGGAATCGCGCATCATCCGGCCGACCGCGCGCTCCAGGATCTCCTCCGGCGATTCCGCGGAGGGCATACCGAACCCCTCGCCGAGGTCCACCGGCGCAGGCTCGATCTCGCGGAGCGGAACCTCTTTGAGCATGAGCGCCAGCAGGAATCCCACCGCCGCCACCGGCGCCGCGTAGAGGAACACCCGGCCCAGTGCGTCGGCGTAGGCGTCGATGATCGGCGCCGCCATCTCGGGGGAAAGCCGGTGCAGTTCCTGCGGCGACTCCGCCGCACGTGCCGGGGCACCTGCCGCGGCCAGCGCCGGACCGATCCGGGCGCCGAGAAAGTTGGCGAACAGGGAGCCGAAAATGGCGGCACCGAAGGAGCTTCCGAGGGTGCGGAAGAAGGTCACCCCTGATGTCGCGACGCCCAGGTCAGTGAAATCGACGGTGTTCTGCACGGTCAGGATCAGCACCTGCATGCACAGCCCGATTCCGGCGCCGAGAATGAAGAGGTCCAGTGATTGCCGCCAGACCGGGGTCGCGGCGCTCATCTGCGACAGCAGGAGGAAGCCGATGGCCATGATGGCGGTGCCGAGCACCGGGAAGATCTTGTAGCGGCCGGTACGGCCGACCAGCGCGCCACTGCCCGTCGACGTGATGAGCAGACCCGCCACCATCGGCAGTGTGCGCAGTCCGGATTCGGTTGCCGAGACCCCGTCGACGAACTGCATGAAAGTCGGCAGGAAGGTCAGTGCGCCCAGCATGGCGAAGCCGACCACGAAGCTCAGTACGCAGCAGACGGTGAACACCGGGTCGGCAAACAGCCGGATGGGCAGCACCGGCTCAGCAGCCCGCAACTCGACCCGGACAAAGATCGCCAACGCCAGTGCCGACGCTGCGAACAAGCCGATGATTGTCGGAGAGCCCCACGGGTAGGTGGTGCCGCCCCAACTCGTGGCCAACGTCAGCCCGCTGGCGCCGAGACCGACGAGGATGATGCCGGGATAGTCGATAACCGGTTTGTTGGTGCGGTTCAGCGCCGGGATCGTCAGCGCGGCGACAACGAACACGATCACCGCGACGGGAACGTTGATCCAGAACGCCCACCGCCAGGACAGGTGATCGGTGAAATAGCCGCCCAACAGCGGCCCGATCACAGTGGTCACCCCGAACACCGCGCCGAGGGCGCCCTGATAGCGGCCGCGTTCGCGAAGCGGGATGACCTCGCCGACCAGGGCCATCGCGGTCACCAGGATCGCGCCGCCGCCGATGCCCTGCAGCGCGCGGGAAGCGACCAACATCGACATTGACGCCGACAGCCCGCACAGCACCGACCCGGCGAAGAAGGACAGGATCGAGGCCTGGAACACCACCTTGCGGCCGAAGAGGTCACCCAGCTTGCCGACGATCGCCGTGGCGATGGTCGAGGCGAGCAGATAACTGGTGATGACCCAGGCCTGATGGCCGGCACCGCCCAGATCGGCCACCACCGTCGGTAGCGCGGTCGCGACGATGGTCTGGTCGAGGGCGGCGAGGAACATGCCGAGCAGCACGGCGAGAAAGATCAGATTGCGTCGCTGCGGGGTGATGGCAGCGGCCCGGACTGTGGTCTGCCCGGGGGCGAGTTCCGGATCCGCTGCTGCCACGCCGGTCAGTGTGCCCGGTCGTGAGCGAAAAGCACCTGTCGGGCTGACATTTACCAGTGGAGCAAATTCGATCTTCCTGACATGCTGCTAGACGAAAGCAAAGAAAAAGCTGAGATCTCAGCTTTGAGGTGCGCCGATGCGGTGCTATCTTCAAACGGACCCGGCCAGCGCAGCAGCGGCCAGTAAATGTTTCGGCAGTGGAGGTCCGATGACCAAACGCGGTACTCGAATCGGGGTGGCCGCGTTTGCGCTCGGCTTGTCGTTCGCCGGTCCGCAGGCCGTTGGTGTCGCCTCCGCGGAGAGCCCCGACTCCGAACCCGGCCCGCAGTCCACCGGCCCCGGGTCGGTTGAGTCCGACGGCACGCCGACCAAGCGGACAGCACGGACAGGCAGCCCCGGTCCGCGGTCCTCCGAAGCCGGACCCCGGCCGGCGGCCGCGGAGCAAGGATCTGTCGCCGCCGTCGCCCCGGCCACATCGGGGAGTCCGCGCGCGTCGACCTCGACGCGGCCGTCGAGAGCCCGGTCGGAAGCCAGGAAAAAGGACCAGAGCATCGCCACCGCCGCGGGCGCATCTGCAGCGACTCCCGGCACCGTGGCGACGACGTCGCCCACCGCACTCACGGGCTCCAGCGCCGCCACCCCGGCGAGCACGCCG
>JAUPLT010000110.1 GCA_030836785.1 Actinomycetota bacterium | reverse complement strand
TCGATGAGGCCGGCATGGCGTCCACCGCGGGTCTGGACGCGATGATCGCTGACGCGCAGCGCAAGGGCGCGAGTGTGCGGCTGGTGGCTGATGACTGCCAATTGGCGTCGATTTCCGCTGGCGGGGTGTTGCGCGACATCGCCACAGAGACCGGTGCGCTGACGCTTTCGGAAGTCGTGCGGTTTCACTCCCGCGCCGAGGCCGCGGCGTCGCTGGCGCTGCGCGGCGGCGATCCGGCCGGGATCGGCTTCTACATCGACTCCGGGCGCATCCACGTCGGTACCGAACAAACCGCCGCGGACACCGCGTTTTCGGCGTGGCTGGCCGACCGCAACGCCGGGCGCGACAGCCTGCTCCTAGGACCCACCAACGCGATCGTCGACGACCTCAACGCCCGCGCCCGCACCGCACGAATTGCTGCCCACGTTGAAGCTGACCCGAACTGGCGGCCGGGTCGGGAAACCGTGCTCGCCGACCAACTCCGCGCCAGCGTCGGAGACGTCATCCGCACCCGCCACAACGCCCGCTGGCTGCCCCTGTCGGGCACTGATTACGTCCGCAACGGCTACACCTTCGACATCCTCGATGTCGCCCGCGACGGAGCGCTCCGGGCTCGCCATAGCGGCACCGGGCATGAGATCACCCTGCCGGCCGATTACGTCACCGAACACGTCACCCTCGGCTATGCCAGCACCATCAACGGCGCCCAGGGCTCCACCGCCGGGTACAGCTGCCACGTGGTGGGTGCTGAGCACCTGACCCGCCAACAGCTCTACGTCGCCCTCACCCGCGGCCGCGCCGAAAACCACCTGTACCTCTCGACCGCCGAAACCGACCCGCACCGCATCCTGGCCCCCAAGGCCACCCACCCCGACACCGCCGTGGACGTCCTGTCCCGGATCGTGGCCCGCGGCGGCGGCCAGGTCTCGGCCACCACCACCGCCCGCCAGGCCGCCGACCCGACCCGCAGACTGGCCGCAGCCGCCGACATGTTCACCGACGCTCTCGGCGCTGCGGCCGAGCACCAGCTCGGCGCGGGTGCCCGCGACCGTCTCGACGCCATCGCTGAATCAGTGCATACCGATCTCAGTACCTGCGCAGCGTGGCCGGTACTGCGTCGTCGCCTGGCCGTCCGGGCGCTCTCCGGTGCCGATCCCGGCGAACTGTTGGCCGCCGCCCACGCTCGAGGCGGCCTCGACGATGCCGCCGACGCGGCCGCGGTGCTGGACTACCGCATCGACCCCACCGGTTCCGCCGGCCGCGACTGCGGGCCGCTGCGCTGGCTGCCCGCCATCCCCGACCGTCTGGCCGGCGACCCGCAATGGGGCGACTACCTGCGCCGCCGCGGACAACTCGTCAGCGACCTGGCCGACCAGATCCGCGAACAAGCCCGCGCGTGGACCCCCGATACCGCGCCGAGCTGGGCACAGCCCCTGGTCACGGCCAACCCTGCCCTGGCCGCAGAAATCGCCGTGTTCCGAGCCGCCACCGGGGTCGACGGCGCCGACACCCGCCTCACCGGCCCAGCCCAATACCCGGTGGCCACCCGCGCAATCCAAGACCTGCTGCAACGCCACGGCACCGACGCCATCGAGCGCAACAGCGCCGACCCCACCCGCTTCAACGACCTCCTCGACCAGATCGACCCCCGCATCCGCGCCGACGCCTACTGGCCCACCCTGGCCGCCCACCTCACAAATGCCGCGCGCGGCAACGACATTAGCGATGCGATCACCGCGGCGGCCCAGCGAGGACCGTTGCCCGATGAGATGCCCGCCGCGGCGTTGTGGTGGCGGCTGGCCGACGCGTTGTCCCGCACTGCGGCCATACCCGATCGGACCGTCGTCGACCACGCCACCGCCCAGGGCGACGGCCTGCACGCAAGCATTGCCGCTGAGCGTGCGCTCGTCGAGGTTCTGGCCGCCTCCTGGCGCAACGCTGACCCGCTCCCCCTGGCGCGGCCACGCACCGACCCCGCCGCGGTCGCGCTGTCGCTGCCCTACGTCGTGGCCACCGTGGCGGCCGAGCGCTACACCCCCGAACTCGCCGAAGCGATCCACACAGCGGCCACCGACGCCAACCGCCACCACGTCCGCATCACCGCGACACCACAGCCCGACCGGCTCAGCCTCAACCACCTCGCCGAGCAGATCACCATCCACGAACCCACCCGGCGCGGACCGGTCATCGTCGTCGAGGACGCCGCGGCCGCCGACCCCGACGCCCTCGCAGCGGTGGCCACCGCCCTGGTCCCCGCACACGGCCGCCTCCTACTCGTTGACAACGGACAGCTCGGCAGCGCCCGACGACTCCTCGACGGACTCACCCTCCCCTGGGCTGAAAACACCCGCCCCGCAGCGGGCATCGACAATCCCAGACTCGCCGCCGCCGCCGACGAACACCGCGCCATCGCCGCCCGCAGCTGGAGAACCCTCACCACCGGACCCACGCGCGATCGAGGCAGAGACCGCGACCGCGGACACGGCCTCGACATCGACTAACGGGCACACCCACCGCACCCGGCATATACCGTTGACGGTATATACCGGAATCGATATAGTGGAGGCGTGGGTGAGTGGCGGATCATGCTCAGCGGCGAAGTGGAGCGCTGGTATGCCGGTCTGTCTGAAAGTGAACTCGCCCAGGCCGATCAGGCCCTCGACCGGCTCACCGCCGAGGGCATCACCCTGGGCATGCCGCACAACCGCTATCTCTCAGAGAAACTGTGGGAGTTGCGGTTTCGCTGCGGACAGGTCAACCAACGCATAACCTACACCGCCGACCCCGACCGCCAGCTGGTCACCTTGACCACCTTCCGCAAACAACGCCAAAACGAACGCAACGAGATCACCCGCGCACGCAAAGCGCTACGCCGCCACCAGACCAAGAAGGGATAACCCAACCATGGCCGTCAAGACCGCCACCGCGAAGAAGACCGCTGCCCCGAAGAAGGCCGCCAAGAAAGCCCCCGCCGCTGCGAAGAAGGTCGCCACCAAGAAGGTCGCCACCGCCAGCGGTGGGGTCGATTATCGAACCGCCCGCGCCCAGCGCCAGGCCGCCCTCACCGACGAGCAGCGCCAGACCTACGAGCAGGCCTACCACGACGCCGGCCGGGCGATGGACCTCGCCGAGCTGGTCTACGCCGCCCGCACCGAGGCCGGCCTCACCCAAACCCAGCTCGCCGCCGCCATGAGCACCAGCCAATCCGCCGTCGCCGCCTGGGAGAACGGTGCACGCATCCCCGGTATCGACGCCCTGGAACGGCTCGCCGCAGCCTGCGGGAAACGCCTCCACATCGCCATCACCGCCGCATAACCCCAACGGTCAGGCTGTGTCCCGCAGCCAGGTTGTAAGAGTCGCGCGGCAAATGGCGACGGCCTGAGAATCGATCACCTCGATATCGCGGAGCACGGCTTCACACTCCTCGGCTGAACAGCCGAACTGAGTAAGCTCTGTCATCCACATCATCAGCGGTCGGGCACTTTCACCGTTTGTGGGCCACGTGGCCCATATCCGGCCGTAGGTGGCGGCCACGCTGTCACGGAACGCCGCACGCACCGTGTCATGGGCGATGTCGAACAGCCCTTGAGCCTGCTCCGCGTAGGTAGCGAGCTGCGGTATCCCGAAATCGCGTTCCAGCACCGACGGAGCGGCGAACCCGAGTGCAGTGCGCCAATGCTGTTGCGCAGTAACGATATCGGGATTAGGGGCGGTTGGCCGGATGTGCAGGAGATATTGGCCGCCCTCGATGTAGTCGGCCTCTCGCCAATCGGGGTCGCGCCCAGGTATCCCGATCTTCGGCGGTGCTTGCAGCGTGGTGCGATCCCAACTCAAGACCGGCGGGTCGAGAGAGGCGTTCGCGCACACCATCTTCAGCGTCGCGCCGATCTGTTCCAGCCGGTGGGCGTACCCGAGCAGCGGATAGCTCCGCGGTGCCGAGGTCGCGCCCCAGCGACCGTCCCCGGTGGACACGTGAAACTCCCGTGCCCACAGAAACGCTTGGTCGATGGTGTTGGCCAGCTCGGCATGCCAGCGCTCCAGCTCGACCCTCCAGGCCGCGCCGTCCGCACCCTCTGGAGTCGTCATCGAGGAGCCTCATATTGGAGGTCCTCTTCAACGCTGACAAGGGCCTTGACGATCATGTCACGCAGGTCAGGGTCGCCGGTAGCGGCTGCGGCGTAACACATATCGGGGAGCGGCAGCGGGCGCCTGGACCACCCGCCGATGTGTTCGGCGGTACGCGCAACCAGCCAGTGCGCCCGGTAGTCGGCCAGAAATTCGGTCGTGTCGCTGGGATCGGCGACCGCGCCGGTATTGGTGGCGAAAGCCGGTCGGCGCATCGCGGTCATGACGTTGAGCGCCTTGGCCGCCTTGTCGTAGTCCGCCCACTGCTGCACGGTTGGCTCGCGGTCACTCCCGCGGACCGCCCAGACCAGGCGTAACGCCTCGTCGATACCGCCATCGATGACTTGAGCCTGGGTCGTTGCTGCGTTGATCATCGCCGCGGTCACCGCCGAGACAATCCGGTCCTGACAGAGAGGGTCGGCGTCCATGATGCGCAGCAGCCGCGGATACACCTCGGGCCACAGCACCGCTAGCCGATGAATGTGCATGTCGTCGAGCACCGGGGCGGGCACATCGACGCCTTGTTGTAGCAGCGGGTTGGTGTCTCCCGAGCACGACGGCGGATGCTCCACCCCGGCATCGCGCAAGACGCTGACCCCCGCCGTGGTGGCTGCTGCAACCAGCTTCCAGCCCCACTGGGCGCGCAGCTGGGCGTACTCAACGAGGACCCGTGCCGGATCGCCCCAGCCAAACCACCTCTGCCGAAAAGAATCGTCTACCAACGGATCTGTGGCCAACACCCGCACGGAGCGCGGAACGAACACCCCCGCCGGGATGTAGCTGGACCCGTCATTGGAGGTGATGACCGTCTCGGTGCCGCTCGGAGACCGGAACACCCCGACCGCCCACCCCGCCGCGGGATTGAGCGCCACGTACGCGGCGTGCTGCAGCTTCCAGACCAACTCCTTGGCCGCCGCGGCGTCTGCGGACTCGCGGCGCTCCCGTGCGGCTGCGGTCTGACCCGCAGCGACCACACTGGCCGGAATCAGAGTCGGGCCCGCAGCCGCACTCGCTGCGGACGGGGCGGGCGCTGCCGGGGCATTTGTCGAGCCGACAGTGCCCGCCGGCACGGTCGGTGCCGGGGGTGGCGCACCTGCTGGGGGACCCATCGAACCCGGCGGCAGCATCATCGGCGCACCACCGCCGCCGATCCCCGCGCCGGTAGGCGCGGCGGCCGCCGGGGTGGCTGGGGACACCATGCCCGCCTGCGCCCCGGCCGGCGAGACTCCCCCACCGGGGGCCGCCGACACCGGGGGCGCCGCATGCCCACCACCGGCCGATAGGGCCGGTGACGGACTCGCTGGGGCTGGAGGTGGTGCAGACGGTATTCCGCCGCCCATCCCCGCCGTAGTCGCCATTCCCTGGTTGAACGCCGACGACAACGGCGACGCGCTGCCCGCACCTGGCACGGCTCCTGGGTTCGGCAAACCACTTGCTGCGCCGGGCATCTGACCGACACCGCCACTCAGCGGGTTAGACCCCATCCCCGGCATGCCGCCACTGCCCAGACCGCCGGGCATCTTCGGAATTCCGCCACCGGAACCCATCCCGCCGCCACCAATACCGCCCATCGACGGCATGCCGGCACCGCCGAGCGCTGAGGCCGCTGGTGAAGAAGTCACGCCAGGCGTCGGCTGCGTTACCGGCCCGGTCGCGGCCTTGATGCTCTCATCACCAGCGGCCGACTTGCTGCCGGGACTAACTCCAGGCTGCGTGGTTGACGTACCTGCAGGATCGGTCGGCGCGTCGTCCACAGGCTTAGGTGCGTCGGCCCCAGCTTCCCGCTTTTCGGTGTCGCTGTAGGGGTTTTCGTCCTGTTCGATTCCCGGCGACGTGTGGTCGACGGGCTGGACTGGTGGAGCGGTAGGAGCATCGCCCCACTTCGTCAAAAGATCGAGTGCCCTGGTGTTTTCGGTGCTCGCCTTGAAGGCGGTGTGGGAGGCCATTGCGGCGGTTACTCCCGCCTCGGTTTGGTATCGGGCTATGCCGTGGTACTGGGTCACCAGGGCTTCGGCTTCGCCTGGGAGCTTCGCACTGGAGATCTTGGCGTCTGCCTCGCGGACGAGCTGCTCTTGACCGGCGCGTGTATCGCGCAGCACCGTGGCGATATCGGCGCACTTGTTGGCGCACTTGTCGTGCCACTCAGCGATCGTCTTGGCTTCCTCGGCCAACACTGCGCCCGCCCGGTGGGCTTCGTCGAAGCCCTGCGAATCCGCGGCATCGCGAAACTCCGCGTTGTCAGTGACGATCTTCTGGTGGATTCCGTCCCACGTCGTCGCACCGACCCGGTAGGTCTGCTCCTGGGCGTCCCAATGCCCAGCGTCCGGTGGCTCCATGTCTGGCGTAACGATCAGCCGCCCATACGATCCCGCAGACCCTCCGACAGCAGGCATCAGCGCAACCCGCACTCGGACGTGATGGCATCGATCAGATCGTTGCCGCGTTTTAGTTCACGGGCGGCCTCGTCCCAGTGCCGCATGTTGAGCGCGTGCAGCATGTCGATTCTCGTTGTCATCCAGGCACGCAGAGGCTTTGCCGTTGAAGCTGGTGTGGCGTCAGACAGTTGCGTACGCAGATACGAGACCGCAGCCACACCGGTACGTTTCTCCGTGGCCAATGCGGCGAGGCTCTCCGGACTTGTCCAGCTCTGCTCTATCGCCTCGGCGCTGGACTTGCTCGCCCGCGCCGTCGACCGCGCCGCTCGATCCCACGCCGTGCAGGCGGCCGCCTTGGCGGGCTGGGTGTCGCTGCTGCTGTAGGTGGGTGGCGGCGAGGGGACCACGTTCACTGTGTGCCGGGCTGGTACGGTCGGATGGGCGAGGGCCAGGCCGCTGGTCACCACGGCACCTACTGCGACCACGAATGCCGCCGTGGCGGCGGTGATCCCGGTGCGGTGACGCCGCCGGTCCCTCATGGTCATGACACGACGTTATCGCGAGCAAGTGACACCCGGCCACCGCCGCAGGCACATTCGAAATGGCGACTTTCCGCAGCTCTGTTGCCTATAGATAACACTTGGCAAATCAGTGCAGGTGACGGCGGGTGTGTCTTAAAAGACGGTTTAGACACACTTGCGCGTGGTGATCACCGATTGCGGTTGAGTAGCTCGCGCAGTCGCTTGGCTCCGCGGTCTGACACCGACTGAGACGACAGGGCATACGCAGCGGCCTGATCAGGGGTCAGTCGGCCGCCGCTGATGTGGTCGCCCAGATACCGCCGCATTTGAGCCTTCTCATCTGCTCCGGTCCAGCCGTTACGCCCGCCGTAGAAGATGACGGAATCAAGGTCTTTACGGACATCGTCGTCGACTTGGGACGTTGTGACCTGTCCGGTCAGCAGGTTGATCGCGGCCGCGCCAGCAGCCCATTCGGCCAAGGGAGTGGAGCCCTCGACGACAGCAAGCGAGTAACCCCGAGCCAAGCCCATCGCAAAGTGCAACGACCGTTCGTCTGGCACGAACGCCAGAACAGGACCGCGATCGGGTCGGCTACTGCTCTGCGGTGTGGCATGCCCGCCCGCTCGGATGATCTCGTCGAGGTCGGCATAACCAAAGCTCGCCGCATTTTGCGCATTGCTCACCAGCAGCGGCGCCAAATCCTCCTCGCGACTGCGTTCCCAAATCCAGTCGGCGGCCAGGGCGACGGCTTCCTCCCACGGCCGATCCTCGACGTCATCGGGGACCCACGCTGCGGCCCGCAGGTGAGTGGACGGGTGCAAATCGTCGGCGGTCATCACGCGACTCCTGACTGGAAACTGAGTTTCGCCAGGTAGCGGTAGGCCGTCGCCCGGCTTACCCCGAACGCTTGAGCAAGTTCGTGTACGGGCTCGCCCGTCCCGGCGAGCCGGCGCAGCTGCTCTTGACGTTCAGGGGTCAGCTTGGCCGGCTTTGTAGCCGGTAGTTGGCGGGCTCGTCGCGAGTCACGCGAGGCGGCGCGACGCTCACGGCCGAGTTCGAGTTCCAGCTCAGCCAGCGTCGCCATGATGGTGGCCACCGCGCGCCCTGTTGGTGTGCCGGTGTCCACGCCTTCACGCAAGGCGCGCAACAGAATTCGGCGCTCACCCAAATCCGCGATGGTGCGGGTTACTTCCGCGACGGATCGACCCAGCCGATCGATGGCGGTGACCACCACAATGTCGCCCTCGCGGGCGTAATGCAGCAGGGCCGCCAGGCCCGGCCGAACGGTGTTCACCGCACCCGACAGCTTGTCGGCAAAAATTCGGCCGGATTCGACGCCCTGGGCGGCGAGCGCGGCGAGCTGCGCATCGAGGTCCTGACCCAGCGTGCTGACCCGCGCGTACCCGAGAATCGCTGTCACACCGCTACCGTCTCATTGCCCTCCGACATCGAGGATATGAGACACCCCGTGTGAGACAAGAAATGAGACACCGCGACGTGGTGCTATCTGACCGCAACCCGAGGCATGTAGCCCTGTCTCGTTTCTGGACTGGAGATACCGGCGCGCGCGCCACTACGCACATGTTGCCCCCATCTACTCCAGGAGATCCGCCACCGATACATCGTGCGTAATTTTGTATGACAGTGATACGATCTTCGTCATACACAAACGCGGAGGAGGCGGCATGGCTGTCTTGAACATCCGAGTCGAAGACCGGATCCGCGATCAGCTCAAGGAAATGGCCGATGCTGAGGGAGTTACCGTCAGCGAGTACGTCCGCGATCTAGTCATGGCGGCGATCGTCCCCGTGTACGAGCCGCCAGTGCGGCACGGCGACGAGCCGGCACCAGAAACCATGCGGATCACCGACCGGCAGACGCTCTCGCTGCTTCACCGCATCCTCGCGCGCGTTCTGCCCGAGGATGCCAAAGACGAGGATGGGGACGCGGAATACCAGCTAAGGCGGGCGCGGGTAATCGAGTCGGGCTTCACCGGGGAGTACTGGCGGGAAGTCGCCGGATTCAGAACCGAGCTATCAAAGCGTGACTGCGGCCGCGTACTGGACCTCCTCGACATGTTCCGCGCGATCACCTACAGCATCAAACGGCTGGAACAGCAAGGAACCACCGCCAGCAAGGAGCTGAGATACCAGCTGGAGTTCCGCGGCTTCGACCACAACGACGGACTCGAAGGCCACATGGCCAGCTACGTCGAGCACCTGATGAGCGACGGCCGGTGGGCCGAGCTGCAGCCGCAGCTGAAACGCAACGACGACGGGAACTCCCACCACCGGGTACTCGACACCTACACGCGGATGCTGGCCCAGCACCGCCGCATCAAGGACAGCCGCAGCCGAGGGTTCGACCCGGACGACTACCTGCTGTCCATAGACGAGCTGGAGCAGATCGCCGCGGCTCGGGTCCACCCGTCGCACCGCGGGTAGCTCGGCCCCGGCTACCGAGACGACGCCGCTCCAACGTGGGCTGACCGGCCGCGGCGACGAGCGTCCTCTCCACCCACGCGTCGCCATCAGGCCCTGGGCTTGCGCTTTGAGAACCGCGGCTATGGGCCGAGAGCACGTGCATTACGACCTCGTCGACACCTGGACCAATCTCATTCAACGCCTTCCGCACCAACCGCCCGTCCGCTCGCCGTTTTGCAGGAGCAGCGAAAATTACATCGCTGTAAGATGAGCGGTTGACAGAACCCAGGGGACGATATGACCGGACCACGAGACCAACAGGACGTCGATTCGTCCAACGAGGTCGATTCGCATCAGGAGTGCGACGACCCTCCCTTCGATGACTGGGGTAGCAGCGAGCTGTTTACCCGCAGCGACGACGATCCGAACGATAAGCGGAAGTCGTCGTGATACCAGGCGAAGGCGGTGACAAGATTGAAGTCATCATCTCGGACACCGCACAAGGACAGCCCGACGAAGCGGCCTTTACCGACTGGGGTTGCAGCCAGGCATTAACTGGTAGCTGTGGCCCGCCGCCCGACGACAGGTGACAAGGCTGTGGCAGATGGTGACCGAACCGGCGGGGTCTTCTCCGAGCACATAGCAGGTCTCCGGGATCTTGAGTTCGATCGGATGAAAACGCTTGAGGGTCGCGGCGCGTTGATCCTGCGGACAGACTTGGCACTTCTGACGGCTGCCGCCGCGATCGCCACCTTCACTATCGGGCGGTCAATGCCGCTCCACGTCTCCCCTATTACGGCATTCGTCACTTTGATCGCTGTCGGCACCTTTGTCGTATCGGTCATCTTTGCTGCTCGGGTTCAAGCAGGAACGAGCGAATACATGCTGACCGCTGACAGCACTTTGGACTTGATGGTCGGAGACAAGTGGGGAGTGTCCGACAGCGAAGCGGGACGGATCGCCGCTATCCGAGACGTCGAATTCATCAAGAGTGTTCGTCCAGAGAACCAGAATCGGGCAAACCGACTCAAGAGAGCCTTGAGGTTCCAGATCGCCTTTGTGCTGCTCCTGGTGCTCGCGGGCACGGTCGAAGTCTGCGATCGGCTCGGAGCGGTGGAAAACCTATGCACTTTGATGACGGGTTAACTTCATGGACTGGGGAGCACTCGCCTCGTGGGCAGCAGTCATCGTGTCCATCGTCATCGCTATAAGGGCATACGTCTCAGAGCGGCGATCCAAGAGGTCAGCCGAAGACGCAGAGGAACTGAAGCGGCGAACCGTTTCTGCATCCGAGCGGTCAGCCAAGGCGGTCGAGGAAGTCGCTTCTGCGATCCGGGATTGGGCAAGCGCATCAAGCGCCGAATCCGAGCCGGTTCTTGTACCCGGACCTACATGGAGCCTGGAGCACGTTAACGGTTCCAAGTATGCGCTGGTGAATCGCACTCAGTACCCACAAGACGACGTCAAGATTTCGGGGGACGCTGTACTTCGAGGACCGATTCGGGAAGTCGAAGTGCCGGCATTTCAGGAGGTCCAGTTCACGGGTCT
>JAUPLT010000109.1 GCA_030836785.1 Actinomycetota bacterium | reverse complement strand
CTGGAACACCACCACCGCCACGCTGACCATCCCGACCCCACCCACTCCCGACGAGCCCAGCCCCGGAACCGGCCTGGCCCGCTCCCACCAACAACCCATGCCCCAACGACAACGAACCCGACTCGCCAACCGCGCCAGCCGCATCAAACGCGAACGCGCCCTCAACAACCAACGAGTCACCGAACGGAACGCCCCACCACCGTTCTAGGTGCTGACGCAACCCCGACGGACCCCTGTTGGTCCGGAGCTCTACAGGGTCGCGACCGAAACCGATGGGTTCTGAGCGAAGCCCCAGTCCAGCAACATGGCCGCCTGATCCCAGTAGGTCGGACCGCCCTCACGGACCAGGCCGTACATCATCGCGATGACCAGCCGACGGCCGTTTCGCTCTGCGGCGCCCACGAAGGTCTTGCGCGCTGCGTCGGTGAATCCGGTCTTGCCGCCGATGGTGCCGGGATAGCGCACCAGCAACTCGTCCTGGTTGACCAGCAGGCGTTCGCCGGAGTCGGTGGGGAACATGGTGGCCGGCTGTGCGGTGATCTGGGCGAACACCGGGTTCGCCATCGCCGCCCGGAAGATCACGGCCAGATCGCGTGGTGTGGTCCACCCCGAACCGCCGGGCCCGTCGAGGCCGGAGGGCGAGGTGGCGTGGGTGTTGGTGGCGCCGATCGAGGCGGCTTTCACGTTCATCTTGTCCACGGCGATGTCGAACCCGCCCAGCGCGCTCGCAAGAGTGTTGGCTGCGTCGTTACCCGAGACCAACAACGTCGCCTCAAGCAGTTGCCGCACGGTGTAGCTGCGTCCGGCCTTGACCCCCGCGCAGTTGCACTCGACTCCGGTATCGGCCGGTGTTGCGGTCACGGTGCTGTCCAGGCTCAACTCATCGAGTGCGGTGAGTGCCAGCAAGGTCTTGATCGTGCTCGCCGGTGGGTGCGGGTCGTACATTTCGCGGCCCGCCAGCACCTGGCCGGTGTCCATGTCGGCAACGATCCAGGATGGTGCCGGGCCGTCGGGGATTGCCGCCGAGCCCACCGGTTGGATGTTCGGATCGGCCAGCGCCGGTGCGGAGACGACGGCAGTGCCCGCGGCCAGCATGATGGTCGCCGCGACAGCGGCTAGCAGCCTTCTCATGGCTGACCACCCTAACGGCAGGGGCGGGGTGGGCCTTCGCGGCTGACTGTCAGGGCGTTGAATCTCAGGCATGGACCTGGCGGAGATTTCAGACCGGATGGCTATTCAACAACTGCTGGTGGACTACGCCACGGCGATCGACCAGCGCCGGTTCGACGACCTGGACGGGATCTTCACTCCCGACGCCTACATCGACTACCGCGCCATGGGCGGGATCGACGGCGCGTTCCCCGAAGTCAAGGCCTGGTTGGCCGAGGTGCTGCGACGATTTCCGGCCTATTTCCACCTGGTCGGCAACTTCGACATTCGGTTGAGCGGAGATACCGCCAGTGGCCGCACCATGTGTTTCAACCCGATGCAACTCGACGCCGACGGTCGGGTCCTGTTCTGCGCGCTCTGGTACGACGACGAGTTCGTTCGCACCCCCGACGGGTGGCGGATCACCCGGCGCGCCGAGACCAAATGCCTGGACAAGCTGGTCTGAGAGCGTCCTGCGATTACCGTTCGCCGGTGCGGTTCTGGCACAATCACAGCCGCCCACGCGAGGCAAAACCGGATTCCGGCATCCCGCCGGTGATCGCTGAATTGCAGCGTGACATCGAGGAGATTCTTAATGGCTGTCAAAATCAAGCTCACCCGGCTCGGCAAGATCCGCAATCCCCAGTACCGGATTGCCGTGGCTGACGCCCGCAACCGTCGCGACGGTCGCGCCATCGAGGTGATTGGCCGCTACCACCCGAAGGAAGAGCCGAGCCTGATCGAGGTTGATTCCGAGCGAGCGCAGTACTGGCTGTCGGTTGGTGCCCAGCCCACCGAGCCCGTGCTCAAGCTGCTGAAGATCACCGGCGACTGGCAGAAGTTCAAAGGCCTGCCCGGCGTGGAGGGGACCCTGAAAGTCAAGGAGCCCAAGCCCAGCAAGCTCGACCTCTTCAACGCCGCACTGGCCGCTGCCGATGGAGCCCCGTCCGGCGAGGCCACGCAGCTGAAGAAGAAGAAGGCGCCAGCGGCCAAGAAGGCCACCGAGGCTGAGACTGCTGAGGCCGCTACCGCCGATGCGAAGCCGGCCGCCGAGACCGCGGACGCCGCTGCGGCGCCGGCTGAGTCCACCGAAGAATGAGCTCGGTCGTCGTCGACGCCGTCGAGCACCTGGTCCGCGGGATTGTTGACAACCCCGATGACGTTCGGGTCGACATGGTGACCAACCGGCGCGGTCGCACCGTCGAGGTGCACGTCAATCCCGAGGACCTCGGCAAGGTGATCGGCCGCGGTGGCCGGACTGCCACGGCGCTGCGAACCCTGGTCGCCGGCATCGGGGGCCGCGGGATCCGGGTCGACGTGGTGGACACCGACCAGTAGTCGGTCGGCGGGCAAGGCGCGCGGCGATTCGGGGGTTTCGATGGAACTGGTGGTCGGACGAATCGCCAAGGCGCACGGGGTGACCGGTGAGATGGTCGTCGAGGTTCGTACCGATGACCCCGAGGCGCGTTTCGTGGCCGGTAATCGTATGCGGCTCAAGGATTCCCGGCGCGGCTCTGCTCGTGAGGTGCTCGTTGAATCGGTGCGGCCGCACGGCGGGCGGCTGCTGGTTCGGCTCGAAGGCGTAACAGGCCGGGATAGCGCCGAGCACCTGCGGGGCGGGCTATTCGTGGTGGATTCCGCTGATCTGCCACCGATTCCCGACCCCGACGAGTTCTACGACCACCAACTCGAGGGGCTTCGGGTGCGCACGGTGGACGGCCTCGCAGTGGGCGTGGTCGCCGAGGTGCTGCACACCCCGGGCGGAGAACTGCTGTCCGTGCGGGCCGAGTCCGGCGCGGAGATTCTGGTGCCGTTCGTCAG
>JAUPLT010000108.1 GCA_030836785.1 Actinomycetota bacterium | reverse complement strand
CTCCTTGGGCGGCGGCAACCGCGTGTTGCCTCCTACCTGATAAACCGCAAAAGTCGCTCGGTACCTCGCATTCACTCCACGGTCACGACGATCTGATTCACGACACCCGGACCTTGATGACCCGAGACAACCTCGATCACGAAGGTCACAGCTCGACTCACGACCCACCCCAGGACAAGGACGTCCCGAAGCGCAAACTCAACGAGGAACCAGTGAGTTTGACAGTCTGATTTGGCCCCGGTGTGACGACGCGATTTGGCCCCACCTGCTGAGTGGATCGGTGGCAGTGACGATCTGATTTGGCCCCACCTGCACGCTGGCGACGTTGTCGGCGTCGTGCAGGAGGTCATGGTGGGAAGGTCCAAGGTGGAGTTGTTCGAGGAGATCCGCCGTGATCACGGGGAGGGCGGGATCTCGATCCGTGGCCTTGCGGATCGGCATGGGGTGCATCGACGCACGGTGCGGCAGGCGCTGGCCTCGGCGGTGCCGCCGGAGCGTAAGGCCGCGACGCGGGCGGCTCCGGCGTTGGATCGGTGGAAGCCGGCGATCGATGCGATGCTGCGCGAGGACCTGGACGCGCCGCGCAAGCAGCGGCATACCGCGAAGCGGGTCTTTGATCGGCTGGTCGATGAGCATGAGGCGTCGGTGTCGTATTCGACGGTGCGGGCGTACGTGCACGACCGTCGCCCTCAGATCGACGCCGAGGCCGGGCGCCGGGTCGCGGAGGCGTTCATCGCGCAGGAGCACGCCCCTGGCCGGGAGGCGGAGGTCGACTTCGCGGACATCTGGGTGATCCTGGGCGGGGTGAAGACCAAGCTCTACCTGTTCACGCTGCGCCTGTCGTGCTCGGGCAAGGCGGTGCATCGGGCGTTCGCGACCGGCTCGCAGGAGTCGTTCCTGGAGGGTCACCGGATCGCGTTCGAGGTCCTCGGCGGGGTCCCGACGGGCCAGGTCCGCTACGACAATCTCAAGGCCGCGGTCACGCGGATCCTGCTGGGCCGGGCCCGAGCCGAGTCCGATCGGTGGGTCGCGTTCCGGTCCCATTACGGCTTCGACTCGTTCTACTGCCTGCCCGGCAAGGAGGGCGCGCATGAGAAGGGCGGGGTCGAGGGCGAGGGCGGCCGGTTCCGCCGCAACCACCTGGTCCCCATGCCGAGGGTCGCGTCGATCGCGGAGCTGAACGACCTGCTGGCTGCCGCGGACGCCGCCGATGACGATCGCCGGATCGGGCTGCGGACCGCGACCGTGGGCGAGGCGTTCGCTGCTGAGGCGCCGTTCCTGAAGCCGCTGCCTGCTGATGGGTTCGAGACCGGCCTGGAGCTGACGCCTCGCGTGGATCGCCATGCCCGGATCACGGTCCGGCAGGTCCAGTACTCGGTTCCCGCGCAGCTGATCGGCCGTCGCGTACGGGTGCTGCTGCGGGCCGTCGAGGTGATCGTGTTCGACGGCGCCCGGCAGGTCGCGGTCCATGAACGCTCCCACGTGCGCGGCTCGATGCACCTGGTCCTGGACCACTACCTGGAGGTCCTGGCCCGCAAGCCGGGCGCCCTGCCCGGATCCACGGCCCTGGCGCAGGCCCGCGCATCAGGAGCATTCACGCCCGCGCACCAGCGGTGGTGGGACGCGGCACGGGCCCGGCACGGTGACACCGCCGGCACCCAGTCCCTGGTCGAGGTCCTGCTGCTGCACCGGCACCTGCCCGCGGGGGCCGTGGCCGCCGGGATCGCCGCCGCGCTGGAGGTCGGCGCCCTCAGCGCGGACATCGTCGCGATCGAGGCCCGCAAGGCCGCCGCCGCGACGCCCGCACCGACACATGAGGTCGTACGCCGACCGTTGGCGCCGGTCGTGCCGCTGCCAGCCCGGCCCACCGAACCGATCCCGGACGACGACCGTCCCGCGCCCTCGGTCGCGCACTACGACCAGCTGCTCACCCAACCGAAGGAGTCCACCGCCTGATGACCACCACGAAGACCACGCCGCGCCGCGGCATCACCGATCCCGCCGCCACGGCCGGGATCGACGCCGCCTGCCGGGACCTGCGCCTGCCCACCATCCGTGCCCGCGCCGGCGAGTTCGCCGCAGCCGCTGAACGCGAGCACGCGACCTACGCCGGGTTCCTCGCCGAACTGCTGCTGGCCGAATGCGACGACCGCGACGCACGCCGCAAGGAACGCCGCATCCGTGACGCCGGGTTCCCACGGGCCAAGCGGATCGAGGACTTCGACTACGCCGCGAACCCGAACATCAACCCCGCCACCATCGCGACCCTCGCCGCCGGCAACTGGATCGCAGCCGGGTCACCGCTTTGCCTGATCGGGGACTCCGGCACCGGCAAATCCCACCTGCTCATCGGGCTGGGCACCGCCGCCGCCGAAGCCGGCTACCGCGTGCGCTACGTCCTCGCGTCCCGACTGGTCAACGAACTGGCCGAAGCCGAGAACGACAAGCACCTGACCAAGATCATCGCCCGCTACGGCCGTGTCGATCTACTCTGCCTGGACGAGCTCGGCTACCTCGAGTTGGACCGGCGAGGCGCAGAGCTGCTGTTCCAGGTCCTCACCGAACGCGAAGAACGGTCCGCGATCGCCATCGCGTCCAACGAGCCGTTCAGCGGCTGGACCAAGACGTTCACCGACCCCAGGCTCTGCGCCGCGATCATCGACCGGCTCACCTTCAACGGAACCATCTTGGAGACCGGCACCACGTCATACCGGCTCACCTCAACGAAGAACCGCAAGACCGCTCAGTGACAACAGGTGGGGCCACTTCAAGCCGTCAACGCGGGGCCAAATCAAGTTGACAAACTCAGGGACCACGCTGAGTAGGCCTTCGACGCAGCACGGTAGGCGTCGTACTGGGCCTTGTACGTCGCCCGCGCCGCGTTCCGTGCCGCGGACAGGACCCGTCGGTCGTCAGCGGTCTTGGCGCTTGATGCGTAGACCAGCTCGGCTTCCAGAATCGTAACGTCGGCCGCATCCTTGGCTTGACGGTAGGAGGCTTCGGCAGCGACCTTTGCTGCACCGTTCGTCTGCTGGTCGGTGG
>JAUPLT010000107.1 GCA_030836785.1 Actinomycetota bacterium | reverse complement strand
TTCCTGCCTCAGCAAGTACGCCACGTTCGACGGCCGCGCCACGCGGTCGGAGTTCTGGTGGTTCTACCTGTTCACGCTGATCGTGAGCTTCGTGGTCCTGCTCCCCGGCTACATCCTCATGATCGCCGGCGCTGCCGCGTCGTCCGACTCGAGCAGCCCGGGCGTCGTCTTCTGGCTCGGCCTCGTGCTGATCATCATCGGCGCGCTCGCCTCGCTGGCCCTCTACATCCCGTTCCTGGCTGTGGGCTGCCGGCGCCTGCACGACCGCGGGCAGTCCGGCTGGCTCCAGCTGCTGCTCCTGGTCCCGTGCGGCAACATCGTGCTGCTCGTCTTCTGGGTCATGGAGGGCACGCCGGGCGACAACGCCTACGGACCCAAGCCCGCCTAGCGCGACGCGCCGGGGGGCCAGTTCGCGCGAAACGCTGGCTCCCCGGCCCCGCAGGGCGAACAATGTGGTCGAAGCGCGCCATGCGGGCGCCGCAATGCAGGAGGACCCATGGGCTTCGGTCAGGCAATCTCGTCAGGCTTCAACAACATCACGTGAGGTGTATCAAGGATCTTGGACACGTTCTCTCTTGACGAGAGGATGGGTCTGTGGCCCAGAAACGAAGGAAGTTCTCGCCTCAGTTCAAGGCTGAGGCGGTGCAGTTCGTGCTCGAGACCGGCCGGCCGATCGCTGAGATCGCTCGGGAGTTGGAGGTCAACGAGGGCACGCTCGGCAACTGGGTGAACGAGTGGAAGCGTGAGAATCCCGAGCCTGAGAAGGCCCTGACACCAGTGGAGCGTGCCCGCGTGGCCGAGATGGAAGACGAGATCCGCAGGCTGCGGCTCGAGAATGAGTTTCTGAAAAAAGCAGCGGCCTTCTTCGCCAAGACGCAACCGTAGCCGAGCGCTGCGCGTTCATCGAAGTGGAGAAGGCCAACTACGCGATTTCATGGATGTGTTCGATGCTGCGCGTGCCGCGTAGCTCGTTCTATGAGTGGCGCCGCCAGGTCGCCACGGTCACCGCGACCGCGGCTCGCAGGGCTGACCTCGCAGAGTTGGTAGCAGAGGTGTTCGACGAGTTCCGGGCAACGTATGGCTGCCGTCGGATCGCCCGCGAACTCAACGCCCGCGGGCACGCGTGCAGTGTCGGCCTGGTCGCGGACTTGATGCGCGAGCTGGGTCTCAAAGCCGTGCAACCACGGGCGTACCGGGTCACCACCACCCACGGTGAGGGTGACCAGTATCCAGCTGACCTGCTGGAACGTGACTTCACCTCTGACGGGCCCGGCACCAAGCTCGTGGGTGACATCACCTACCTGCGCACCGGTGAGGGCTGGTTGTATCTGGCGACGATCATTGACCTGGCCACGCGCATGGTCGTCGGCTGGCAGATGGCCGACCACATGCGCACGTCCCTGGTCATCGAGGCCTTGGAGATGGCCCGACTGCACGGGCACGTCAAGCCTGGAGCGATCGTGCACCACGACCGGGGAACGCAGTACGCATCCGACGACTACGCGAAGTACTGCACGAAGATCGGCGCACGCCTGAGCATGGGAAAGACCGGTGTGTGCTGGGATAACTCGGTGGCCGAGAGCTTCTTCGCCACCTTGAAGAACGAGATGTACTACCGCTTCTCGTTCGCCACCAGGTCACGCGCACGGTTCGCCGTTGCCGAGTACATCGAGGTGTTCTACAACCGAAAGCGCATGCACTCCACCATCGACTACCGCACCCCGATGCAGGCCCTCAACGACTACCGCAGCGCCGCAGCCGCGGCCTGACTACACGAAGGAATCAACCAGAGAGACTGTCCGGAATCCTTGACACAGATCAGCACCGTACCGATCCACGGGTCTCGCTCTCGCGGTCGGCCAGATGCTCAGCCAGCGGGTCGCCCTTCACGAAAGGAGCCCGGCGCTCGCCGTCGATGACGGTGCGCCTCCGAGCGACCCTGGTGTTGCAGCCGGGGCATTTCCGGGGCACTACCCGATCCCAACCGGCAAACCAGCATTCGAGGCTCCGCCTAGCGGCCTCGCCGTCCGAAAATTGAACCTGATTCCGGGGCATTTCCGGGATCTCCTGACGCATCCGTGGGTCAGGTTCGGCCGGGGAGTGCGGGTCGGTGGCCGCCGAGGCTGAGCATGGCCAGGGCGATGAGGGCGTCGACGTTCTTGAAGCCGAAGGCGATGCGGGTGATGAGCCGGATCTTGGCGTTCACCGACTCGATGAGCGAGTTGGAGAGTCGGTGGGCGATCGCGTTGAGGATCACGTCCCGGAACTTCTTCACGCTGCGGGCGAGCTTGGTGAATGCCGGGATGCGGCAGCGACGGGCCCAGCTCAACCAGAGGTCCAGTGCCTCGACGGCGTCGTCGTAGGGGAGCTGGAAGATGGTGCGCAGGCCTTCCTTCAGTAGGTAGGCGCGATAGAGCTTCGGGTCGGTCGTCGCGAGCCAGGCGAGCTTGGCGTGCTGGCGTTCGGTGAGGTCCTCGGGGTTCTTCCACAGCGCGTACCGAGAACGCTGGATGCCACGGGCCAGGGTGCTGGCCGGTCGTGGAGGGGCGTCCTTGCGCGGCGCTCCGCGTCCGCGCTTGGGCTCGGATCTCGCGGCTGCGCGGGCATCGCGCCATGCCTGGATCCTGACCTGGTCCAGCGCGGCGGTCGCCCATTGCACGACGTGGAACGCATCGGCGCAGACCACCGCGTTGGGGATCCGCTCCGCGACGACGACCGAGATCCAGTCCGCCCCGTCGGCGGATACGTGAGTGATGGCAGCGCTTCTGGACTCGCCGAGGGCGTCGAAGAAGGTGCGCAGGGTCGCGGCGCTGTTCCCGGGCGCGGCCCAGACCAGCCGGCCGGAGTCGTGGTCCACGACGACGGTCAGGTATTGCTGGCCACGCCGGTAGGAGATCTCATCGATCCCGATCCGCGCCAGCCCCTCGAGCCGGTCCACGGCGCCGCCGGTGTCGGCCCAGACCCGGGTGACGATCGACCCGACCGTGCGCCACGCGACCCGCATCAGCCGGGTCACGGCTGTCTTGGAGGTGACCGTGGCCAGCCACGCAACGGTGTCATCGAAGTCGCGGGTATGCCCGGCGCCGTGCCGCGCCCACGGCACCGCCGCGACCGTCACCCCATGCCGGCGGCAGCTGACCCGCGGCGCCTCGGCCTCCACGAACGCTTGCACCGTCCCCAGGTCCAGGGCACGCCACCGACGCCGTCCGTCCCCGTGATCGAAGCCGGGGCTGCGCCGCCGGCACGTCCCGCAGCGCCCACGCCGTGACGCGGTCGGCCGAACGTGCACCACGACCACGCCCTCGGGCTCGTCGAACTCCACGCCCTCGACGACAGTGTTCTTCAGCCCCAGCAGGGCACGCCATACCCTTGCTTCCTGCACGCCGCTCTCCGCTCCAGATTCCAGGTCCTAGACAGCCCGAAATCTATTGCCAGAGCGGCGTGCACCCATTTCACGGCAGCGTCACAGCACCCACGGATGCGTCAGGAGATCCAAAGAAAGGGCCAAACTGCCGATTTGCTACTCTTCGTTTTCTCTTTGCACCGCTGAAAGTTGTTGCGCTGCAACAGGTTACGAGAGTGGGTCGCCGGGTGTGGTGTTTCACGACCTAGTTAACCCCTGTCTCACGTCCTCGTTAACCCTTGGGGATGTCGAAGAACAGGGTCATCGTCGAGGCAGTCCTGGCGGGTCAGTCGCACGGATCGGTCGCCCGGCAGTACGGAATCTCGACCGTCTGGGTCGGCAAGCTCGTGGCCCGATGGCGGGCCGGGGGCTGGGACGCGGTCGAGAAGAAGTCGACGCGCCCGCAGTCGAATCCGCACGCGACCAGCGATGACACCGTCGCGCGGATCGTCGCCCTGCGGCACGAGTTGGCCGCGACCGGACTGGACGCCGGCCCGGCCACGATCGCCGCGCACCTGGAGCGCGAGGAACGACCGGTGCCATCGGTCGCAACGATCTGGCGGATCCTGAACCGTGCCGGCCTGGTGACCCCGCAGCCGCGCAAGCGCCCCAAGCGCTCCTACCTGCGGTTCGAGGCGGACCTGCCGAACGAGTGCTGGCAGTCCGACTTCACCCACTGGCCCCTGGCCGACGGCACCGACATCGAGATCCTCACCTGGCTCGACGACCATTCCCGCTACGTGATCAGCCTGACCGCCCACGCGCCGGTCACCGGCGAGATTGTCGTCGACACGTTCCGGACCGCCGTCGACGTCCACGGCATCCCCGCATCCACGTTGACAGACAACGGATTGGTCTTCACCACCCGATTCCTGCACGGCCCCAACGGGTTCGAGCGGGAACTGGTCATCCTCGGCATCGCCCAGAAGAACGGCCGACCCAACCACCCCCAGACCCAGGGCAAGGTCGAACGCTTCCAGCAGACCCTGAAGAAGTGGCTGCGCGCCCAGCCACCCGCCCGCACGATCGCGGACCTGCAGACCCAGCTCGACGAGTTCACCGACACCTACAACACCACCCGCCCGCACCGCTCCCTGGCCAAGCGCACCCCCGCCGAGGTCTACTCCGCCCGCGCGAAAGCCACCCCCACCGGCAGCGACGGACACTGGCGCATCCGCCACGACAAAGTCACCAGCGGACGCGTCACCCTGCGCCACGGCGGACGACTCCACCACATCGGCCTGGGCTACGAACACAACGGCCTCGTCGTGCGCATCCTCGTCCACGACCTGCACGTCACCGTCATCCACGCCGACACAGGCGAGA
>JAUPLT010000106.1 GCA_030836785.1 Actinomycetota bacterium | reverse complement strand
GGGGTGGCGGCCGCGCCGGTGTCCGGGTCGACCTCGATCCCGCCCATGACGTAGTGGCAGGTCGGGCCGACCTCCATCTCGTCCTTGGTGATGTCGACCTCGGCCAGTTCCATGAACTGGTGGTACATCGACGGCAACCGGCGCTTGATCTCCTCGGGTGTCATCCGCGAGGCGATGTCGAGGTATACCCCGCCGTGCGGGGTGCCGCGACCGGCCTTGACCTCGGAGTTGATGGCGCGAGCCACCTCATCGCGGGGCAGCAGGTCAGGGGTGCGGCGCGCGGAGTCATTGTCCTTGAGCCACTGGTCGGCTTCTTCTTCGGTCTCGGCGTACTGCCCCTTGAAGACCGAGGGGATGTAGTCGAACATGAAGCGCTTGCCTTCGGAGTTCTTCAGAACTCCGCCGTCGCCGCGCACACCCTCGGTGACCAGGATGCCCTTCACCGACAGCGGCCAGACCATCCCGGTCGGGTGGAACTGGATGAACTCCATATTGATCAGGCCGGCACCGGCGCGCATCGCCAGGGCGTGGCCGTCGCCGGTGTACTCCCAGGAGTTCGAGGACACCTTGAACGACTTGCCGATACCGCCGGTGGCCAGCACGATGGCGGGGGCCTCGAACAGGATGAACTTGCCGGTCTCGCGCCAGTAGCCGAAGGCGCCGGCAATTTTCGAGTCCCCGCCCGACTTGTCCAGGATGAGTTCGGTGATCGCGCATTCGTGGAAGATCTTGATCCGGGCCTCGTAATCGCCCAGTTCGGCCTTGTCCTCCTGCTGCAGCGAGACGATCTTCTGCTGGAGGGTGCGGATGATCTCCAAGCCGGTGCGGTCGCCGACGTGCGCCAGGCGCGGGTAGGTGTGGCCGCCGAAGTTGCGCTGGCTGATCCGGCCGTCCTTGGTCCGGTCGAACAGCGCGCCGTAGGTCTCCAGCTCCCACACCCGGTCGGGGGCTTCCTGCGCGTGCAGTTCGGCCATCCGCCAGTTGTTGAGGAACTTGCCGCCACGCATGGTGTCGGCGAAGTGGACCTTCCAGTTGTCCTTGGGATTCGCGTTGCCCATCGCCGCCGCGCAGCCACCCTCGGCCATCACCGTGTGCGCCTTGCCGAACAGCGACTTGCACACCACGGCGACCTTCAGGCCGCGCTGCCGGGCTTCGATGACTGCGCGCAGACCCGAGCCGCCGGCACCGATCACGACGACGTCGTAGGAATGCCGTTCGACTTCAACCATGTACCTGTGTCCTCACTCAAACAATCGGGCCTGACTCAAACAATCAGGTCGGTAAAGCAATCGGGAATCGGCCGGTCAGCCGGCTCTCAGCCGATGAATCGCAGGTCGGAGATGGCACCACTGGCCACCAGCATGACGTAGAAGTCGGTCAGCATCAGCATGCCCAGAGTGATCCAGGCGAACAGCTTGTGGTGGACGTTGAGCTTGCTGATCTTCGTCCACATCCAGTACCGGACCGGGTGCTTGGAGAAGTGCTTGAGCCGTCCGCCCATGACATGCCGGCAGGAGTGGCACGAGATGGTGTAGATCCACAGCAGCACGACGTTGGTGACCAGGATGACGTTGCCGAGGCCGAGGCCGAAGCCGCCGGTCTTCTCCGAGTGGAAGGCGATGATCGCGTCGTAGGTGTTGATCACCGAGATGATGGCGGCGATGTAGAAGAAGTACCGGTGCAGGTTCTGCAGGATCAGCGGGAAGCGGGTCTCGCCGGTGTAGGTGGCGTGCGGTTCGGCCACCGCGCACGCGGTCGGGGCCTGCCAGACCGAGCGGTAGTAGGCGCCGCGGTAGTAGTAGCAGGTCAGCCGGAACAACAGCAGGAACGGCAGCGACAGCAGTGCGTACGGCAGCAATGACAGCGGTCCGGTGGCGGGCAGAATCTGCGGCCAGAAGTCACTCGCCTCCCCGCAGGCCTTGCTCAGGCAGGGCGAGTAGAACGGCGTGAGGTAGTGGTACTCCGGGACGAAGAAGTGGTCCCGCTGGAACGCCCGGACCGTCGCGTAGATGATGAACGCTGCGAACCCGAGATCGGACAGGATCGGTGACTTCAGCCAGTTATCGGTCCGCAGCGTGCGCTGTGGAATCTCGGCCCGCCCCGGGGAGAAAACGCCCGTATTGCGCCGGTTCGCGGTGGGTGCGCTCATATCCTCTGTGGTCCCCTTCACCTCAACTGCCCGAAGGGTACCGAGGTCACATCATGGCGACCAAACGGGGTCAGCGTCGGTTGTGGCCGCCGACACCCTCGTCGTCCACGTCACGCCAGAACTCGCGGTCGTACGGGGTGTCCGGAACCTGGATCTTCTCGCCGGTCCCCGGTTCCGGGTGTGACACCTGCTCCAACTCGGCGGCGTCCGCGTCGAGAAGTTCGAGGTCGCCGAGGATTCGCTCGGTGTCCAGCAGCACTCGGCGCATCGCGGGCGCATCGCCGTAACGATGTTGCAGCGACGTCACGCACCGGCGCAGGCTGCCCGCTAGATGGTGAAGTTCAGCGAGTTCGGCGGCTCTGGACATCGGACCTCCTGGGGGATGGCGTGTGGAAGATCACACACCCGTTGCCTCCGATGTTAGGCCAGAGCGCGACGGCGGCGCGAGGGTGGCGCGGCGCGGCGCGGCGACCGCAGGGAAGATTCGCCCCCGGCCGGTCACGGTGATCGACACGGTGCGGCCGGGCGCCGGCGGTTCGGCGCCCCCGCCCAATCGGGCGGCGATGCGGCTGCCGTCCGGGAGTTCGACCCGCAGCAGCGAGTCGTGACCGTGGTAGGCGACCTCGCGGACCACCCCGGTGACGGCGGACGGACCCAGCACCAGCTGTTCAGGACCCAGCACCGGCTGTTCAGGACCCAGCACCGGCTGTTCAGGCCGAAGCACCAGCTGTTCAGGACCCAGCACCAGCTGTTCAGGCCGAAGCACCAGCTGTTCAGGCCGAAGCACCAGGACCGCGGGGCTGCCCGGGCGCAGGTCCGGGCCCGGATGCACGGGGATCTCCCCGAGTGCGCAGTGCGCGGTGCCCTGCCCGGGGACCGCGGGAAGTTCGACCGCCTCGCCGACGAACCGCGCGACGTCCAGGTCGGCGGGAGCCTCGTACACCTGGACCGGAGTGCCGGACTGCACGATGCGTCCGGCCCGCATCACCGCCAGCAGATCGGCCGTCGACAGCGCCTCGTCCTGATCGTGGGTCACCAGGATGGCGGTCGCGCCCACCGCCTTCAGCAGGTCGCGCACCTCCGCACGCAACCGGCCGCGCAGTGCGGCGTCCAGCGAGCTGAACGGCTCGTCGAGCAGGACCAGGTCGGGGCCGGGCGCGAGCGCGCGGGCCAGGGCCACCCGTTGCTGCTGACCGCCGGACAGGTCTTGGGGCCGGGCCCTGGCGAAGTCGCGCAGGCCGACCAGGTCGAGCATCTCCTCGATCCGGGAGCCCGACCCGCGGGGCAGGCCGAATCCGACGTTGGCCCGCACATCGAGGTGCGGAAACAGTGCCCCCTCCTGCGGCACGATCCCGACCCGGCGCCGCTCCGGTGGCACGAACACCGGCGGCCGGCCGGGGCCGGCTGATGCGACGACCCGGTCCCCGAAGCGCACCGACCCGGCGGCCGGGGTGAGGAACCCGGCCAGCACCCGAAGCAGGGTGGTCTTGCCGGAGCCGCTGGCGCCGAGGACGGCGGCGAGGGCCCCGGACGGCACGTCGAGGTCGAGGTGGTCGAGTACCGCCGTCGCGCCGTAGCCGACGGTCACTCCGCGCACGGCTACCGCGGTCATGCGCTTCCCTCCGGGCTGCGGCTCATCGACCCCGTCCGGCTCATCGACCCCGTCCGGCTCATCGACCCCGTCCGGCTGATCGACCCCACCGGGTCGGGACCGATCGCGACCGACCGGCTGAGCAACCAGGCGGGTATCGCAGCCAGCGCCACCAGGGCCATCGCGTACGGCGCTGCAGACCCGTAGGCCGCCACCTCGGTTCGGCTCCACAGTTCGGTGGCCAGGGTGTCCATACCGGTCGGGCGCAGCATGAGGGTGGCGGGCAACTCTTTCATCGCCGTCAGCAGGACGATCAGGCCGCCCGCGGCGATCCCGGGCAGGGTCAGCGGCAGGGTGGTCTGGGCCCAGGCGCGCAGCGGTCCGCGGCCCAGCGTGCGGGCGGTCTGCTCAAGCACCGGCGGGACCGCGGCGGTGGCGCTGCGGGTGGCACCGATGGCCTTGGGGCCGAACAACACCGCGTAGGCGAAGGCGAGCACCGCCACCGTCTGGTAGGCCGCAGGGAGGATGGCCAGGGTGAGGAACACCAGCGACAATCCCACCACGACGCCGGGCAGTGCGTGGCCGGTGAACGCCAGCGTCTCGACCGCGCGAACCGCCGGGCTGCGGTAGCGGCCGGCCAGAATCCCGACGGGCAGTGCCAGCAGCACGGCCAGGGCCGCACCGGCCGCGGCGACGCCCAGCGAGGTCAGCGCGGCCGACGCCAACTCCGCAATGTCCAACGGGGTGCGGCTGCCCTCGATCATCCGCAGCGTCAGGGATACCAGCGGCACCCCCAACGCGGCCGCGATCAACGCACTCAGCCAGCACACCGCACCGGCCCGCGCGGCGCCGCCGATCGGCACCGGAACATTGTCGCGGGGGCTTCCGGATCCGGCCCGCCAGCGCCGGGCCTGGCCGCGGACCCGATGTTCGGCGGTGAGGAGAGCCACGGCCAGCGCGACCAGCACCAGGGCCAGGACAGTGGCTCCGATCCGGTCGAAACTCGCTCGGTAGGACGAGTAGATGACGCGGGTGAAGGCATCAACGCGCATCAGTGCTACGGCACCGAAATCGGACAGCACGTACAGCGCGACCAGTAGTGCCCCTCCCGCCGCGGCCGGCCAGACCTGCGGGAGCGTGGCGGTGGTGAAGGCGCGCACCGGTCCGCGGCCGAGCGTGCGGGCGACCTCCTCGAAGGCCGGATCGGCGGCCCGCAATGCCGCGGACACCGGCAGCACCACGTAGGGGAAGGACACCAGGGTGAGCAGCAGTGCCGCGGCCCAGAACCCGTTCATCGCGGGGAACTGCGCCAGCCATGCGTAGGCGGCGACGTAGGACGGCACCGCCAGTGGCAGGGCCAGTAGCGCCAGCCAGGCTGCCTGCCCGGGCAGGTCGGTCCGGGCGACCAGCCAGGCGGTGGGCACGCCGATCAGCAGACAGGCCGTTGCCACCACCGCCACCAGCGCCACCGATGTCCCTACGGTTTCCAGGGTGCGCGGCCGCAGCAGCATGTCCGCGGTCCGCTGCCAGCCGGCGTCACCGGCCCGCACGGCGAGGTACAGCAACGGGACGAGCGAGAGCAGAGCGCTTACCGCCGCGGCGGCGAACAGCGCCCGGGGCGGAGCCGAGGCGGCCCGCCGGCCCACCACTCGTGCCAGGGCCGTTCTCACAGCAGTCCGACGTCCTCCAGCATTGCCAGGGTGGCCGGCAGGCTGTCCAGGTCGGCCAGTGGAACATCGGGCCCCCGCAGCGATGTCAGCGGTGGGAGGCCATCGGCCACAGGGACATTCGGCACCAGCGGGTACTCATAGGTGTTGGTGACGAACCACCGCTGGGTTTCCGGGGCGAGCAGCCACTCGACGAACGTCGCGGACTGCGCGTCATCGCCGGCGGACTTCAGCACACCGATGCCGGCGACGTTGACGAGGCTGCCCGGGTCGCCCGGTTTGGTGAAGGCGATTTTGGCACGCATCCCCGCGGCGCCCACCTCGGCGGCCTTCTCGTACCAGTAGTAGTGGTTGATCAGGCCGAGTTTCACCTGGCCGGCGTCGACCGCGTCGAGGATCAGGCCGTTCTTCTCGAACCGCTGTGCGTCATTGCGCACCAGACCCTCGAGCCAACGGCGGGTCACGTCGTCACCGTCGGCGACCCGCATGGCGGTGACGAAGGCCTGGAAGGACGCGTTGGTCGGGGCGATCGCCACCTGTCCGCGCCACCGTGGGTCGGTCAGTTCCATGACGGACTGCGGTACGTCGGCGGTCGGCACCTGCTGGGGGTCGTAGGCGATGACCCGGGCGCGGCCGGTGACCCCGGTCCAGGTGCCGTCCGGCGCCCGATAGTCGGCGGGCACCGCTGTCGACGCCCCCGCGGGCAGTGGCGCGAACAGGCCGGCCGCCTCGACCGCGCCGAGTGCGCCGGCGTCCTGCGCGAAGAACACCTGCGCGGGACTGCCGGCGCCCTCCTCGAGGATCTGAGCTGCCAGTTCGGCGGTGTCGCCGTACCGGGCCTCGACCTTGATCCCGGTTTGCTCGGTGAACTGCCGGAAGAGTGGGCCGACCAACTGTTCGGACCGGCCGGAGTAGACCGTCAGCGACGGCATGGCCTCTTCGCCCCGGTTGCAGGCGGCGACCAGGGGAAGTGCCAGCAGAACAGCCAGGACGGCTGCGGCCGGCGTGCGAAAACGAGTGGGTGCGGGCCGACGCCACCGCATGGCAACTCCTTAGGTAGACCTAACTGAGGGTAGGCTGACCGTTCCAGACGATCCGGGAGGGTGTCAAGTCCGGTGGCCGGCCCGCCGGGCCTACCAAACGTCGCCGTCGCGCCAGTCGCAGGCCAGGTCCGCGCCGCGGTCGAGTTCGAGCGCCACCGGCAGCACGAAGATCGATCCGTCGTTGCCGGGCGTGCGGACCGGCCCGGTCGGGGACAGCACGGAGGTCGGGCCGCGCCAGTGCAGCCAGCCACGTGGCCGGTACAGCCTTTCGCCGGCAGAGGTTGCGCCCCGAACGGGGCCCGATGAGCGCCCGCCCCGAACGGGGCCCGATGCGCTCAGCGCGCCGATCTGATACGCGCCGCGGATCACCTGCTCAAGGGCGTCCATCACTGCGTGCCCCAACCCCTGACCGCGCCAATCCTCGTGTACCGCAACGCCTTCTACGTACCCGCAGCGCAGCGCCGCGCCGCCGTAGAGCAGCCGGCGCTGGATCACCGCACCGTGGGCGATCAGGACCCCGCGGTGCATGATCAGGGCGTGCATCCCGCCCAGGGTGTGGTCCCAGTCGGCCTCGGTGAAGCCGGTCCCGGACGTGCCCTCGGTGGCGGTATCGGAATCAGGGGCGGTATCGGCAAAGGCCTGGTTCAGCAGCCGGCGGGCGCTGTGCACCGATTCGGCGTCCAGGTCGCTGGTGTGGATCAGCCGGGCGGTATGCACGTGCATGTTCACTCCCAAAGGCCTACCAGGATCGCCGGACCTGCGCGCCGATACCGGATTCGGCCCAGCTCAGCCGCACCGACTGGCCCGGACGGACCTGGGCCAGATCGTCGGTGTCGGCGTCGATGACCACCCCGATCACCGGGTAGCCACCGGTAACCGGATGGTCCGGCCCGAGAATCACCGGCATCCCGGCCGGCGGAATCTGGATGGTCCCGCGCACGGTGCCTTCGCTGGGCAGTTGACGTTCCGGCCGGCACTGGATCAGCGGTGCGCCGACCAGGCGCACGCCTATCCTGTCGCTGCGGTCGGAGGCGACCCAGTCGGTGCGGACCAGGGCCTCCGGGTCGGTGAACCAGTCCCACCGTGGACCGGGAACGACCCGAAGCGGTACGGGTCCGTGCCCGAGGCGGGCGACGGGGGCCACGTCGATGTGCGGGAATGTCGTCGCCGGACTGCCCACCGGGAGCAGGTCTCCGGCTGCCAGCGGAGCCGGTCCCAGCCGGGCCAGGGTGTCATAGCTGCGCGAGCCGAGTACAGCGGTTGCGGCGAACCCGCCGCGCACCGCCAGGTAGCTGCGCAGTCCCGCTGGCGGGCTGTGCAGGGTGATGACCTGGCCGTCGCGGATCCGCGCGACGCTGTTGTGGCCCAGCGTGATTCCGTCGGCGTCCGGCACGGCGTCGGCTCCGGTGACCGCGATGACGACGTCACCGCCGCGAACCCGTGCGGTGAACCCGCCCAGAGTCACTTCGATGGTCGCCGCCGAGTCCGGATTGGCGACCAGTCGGTTGGCCAGGCTGTGAGACCGCCGGTCGGCGGCTCCGGACTCGGTGACGCCGAGGTGGGCCAGACCGGGCCGGCCGAGGTCCTGCACGGTGGCCAGCGGTCCGGGGATGAGCACCTCCAGGGCGGTCACGGTCGGCCCGGCCGCCGCCGGGCGGTCACGATCGGCCCGGACGGTGCCGGGTGGTGGCCCGGAAGCGCACCGTCGTGCCCGGACGCAGCAGTGCGGGGACGTCCCGGCTGGCGTCCCACAGTGCCGCGTCGGTCCGGCCGATGAGCTGCCAGCCGCCGGGGGACTCCCGCGGATACACCCCGCTGAACTCCCCGGCGAGGGCGACCGAACCGGACGGAACGCGGGTCCGGGGAGCGTCCCGGCGAGGCACCCACAACCGCGGGTCGCCATCGACGAGGTAGGCGAACCCCGGTGCGAAGCCGACGAAGCCGGCCCGCCAGGGTGTGCCGGTGTGGGCTTCGACGACCTCCCCGGGTGTCATCCCGAGGATCTCGGCCACCTCGGCGAGATCGGCCCCGTCGTACACCACGTCGATCACCACCTCAAGCCCGGCATCAGCGGGTGTGCTCCGATCCTCCGATCCTCCGAGGGCTGCGAGGCGGTCACGCATCACCGTCTGCAGGCCGGTGGCGCGCAGGCGAACCAGCACGGTTCGCGCCCCGGGGACGATGTCGGACACCTCGGGCAGATCCGCCGCCCGTAGGGCGTGGCCGACGGCGATCACCTCAGCGGCGTCGGTGCATTCGATGAGCAGCGCCCGGTCGCCGTACTCGTGGATGGTCGCGGCGGCGGGCATCACGCGAGGGCGGTGTAGCTGGGCTCGCGTCGTTTGACGTAACCGATCACCCGGTAGGTGACCGGCAGCATGACCACTTCGACGGCGGTCTTGTAGACCCAGCCCAGCGCCGTGTAGACCACGAAGTCCCGTGCGCTGCTGATCCCGATGGCGGAGGCGGCGATCGCGCAGAACACCAGGGTGTCACCCAACTGGCCGGCGAAGGTCGAGCCGACCAACCGGGCCCACAGATGCCGCTCCCTGGTGCGGGCCTTGATCTTCACCACCGCCCAGGCGTTGATGGTTTGGCCCACGATGAAACCGGCCATTCCCGCGACGATCAGTTGCGTGTAGGCACCGACCACGTTGGCCAGGTGCTCCTGATTCGGATAGAAGTCCGCTGCCGGGAGGTAGACGGTCACCCACAGGGCAAGCGCGGCAACACCATTCATCACGAATCCGGTCAGAATCGCGCGCCGGGCCGCCCGGAACCCATACACCTCGGCCAGCACGTCGCCGATGACGTAGGTGAGCGGGAAGACGATGAACCCCCCGTCGGTGATGATCGGCCCGAACGCCACCCCCTTGGTTGCGGCGATATTGGAGATGATCACCAGGGAGGTGAAGACGGCGACCAACACCGGGTAATAGGCGCTGCCGACCCGCGCGTATCCGGGGGTGGGCGCGTCCTGTGCTGCAATGGCGGTCGTCACGGATTGAATCCAAGCATGCCAACGGGTCATCGGCCCGGATCATCCCCGAGGTCTCCCACCCGCGTGGCATGGTGGGCGCGTGACTGATCTCGCGCCACCCGCACCGCGCCCGGCTCACCCCACCCGGTTCGGGCATCCGATCGGCCTGGTGAACCTCTT
>JAUPLT010000105.1 GCA_030836785.1 Actinomycetota bacterium | reverse complement strand
CCCAAGCTTGGCCTTCACCTCGGCGAGGCTCGGGTTGGTCAGCGCCGAACCGTCGGCGAACTTCACCGTGGGCACCGTCTGGTTGCCCCGATTGACCGACATGACGAATTCGGCGGCGGCGGGGTCGTGCTCGATGTCCACCTCGGTGAACGAGATACCGGCCGACTTCATCGCGGTCTTGAGCCGGCGGCAGTAGCCGCACCACACGGTGGAGTACATGATCACGTCGCTCATGGGCCTGAACTTAGTCGACTGTCCGTGGCCCCTGCCAAGATGGACGGCGTGACCCACCCGGCCGGCCTGGACCCCGTCGGACTCGATGACGAGCAGCGCGAAGCCGTGCTGGCCGCCCGCGGGCCGCTGTGCGTGCTGGCCGGAGCCGGTACCGGCAAGACCCGCACCATCACCCATCGCATCGCGCACCTGATCTCCGCCGGTCACGTCGCCGCCGGCCAGGTGCTGGCGGTGACGTTCACCTCCCGGGCGGCCGGCGAGATGCGCACCCGGCTACGCGGGATGAACGTCGCCGGCGTGCAGGCGCTGACCTTCCACGCCGCCGCCCGTCGCCAGCTGTCCTACTTCTGGCCGCGGGTGGTGGGCGACACCGGCTGGCAACTCCTGGACAGCAAGTTCGCCGTGGTCGCCCAGGCCGCCAACCGGGCCAAACTGCAGGCGTCCACCGACGACGTCCGTGATCTCGCCGGGGAGATCGAGTGGGCCAAGGCATCCCTGATCACCCCCGAGACCTACGCCGCCGCCGTCGCCAAGGAGTCCCGCGACATCCCGCTGGACGCGGCCAAGGTCGCAACGGTCTACGCGGGTTACGAGAAGCTCAAAGCCAACCGGGACGGGGTGACGCTGCTCGACTTCGACGACCTGCTGCTGCACACCGCCGCCGCCATCGAGAACGACGCCGCGGTCGCAGCGGAGTTCCGGGACCGCTACCGCTGTTTCGTCGTCGACGAGTACCAGGACGTCACCCCGCTTCAGCAACGGGTGCTCGACGCCTGGCTCGGCGACCGGGACGACCTGACCGTCGTCGGCGACGCCAACCAGACCATCTACTCCTTCACCGGGGCCTCGCCGCGCTTCCTGCTGGACTTCTCTCGCCGGTTCCCCGAGGCGACGGTGGTGCGCCTGGAACGCGACTACCGCTCCACGCCGCAGGTGGTATCGCTGGCCAACCGGGTGATCGCGGCCGCGCGTGGCCGGATGGCCGGGTCCAGACTGCACCTGATCGGGCAGCGCCCGCCCGGGCCGGAGCCGACGTTCCGCGACCACACCGACGAGGTCGCCGAGGCCGCCGCGGTGGCCCGGTCGATCAAATCGCTGGTCGAATCCGGCACCCCGGCCGCCGAGATCGCCGTCCTCTACCGGATCAACGCGCAGTCCGAGGTCTACGAGGAGGCACTCACCGAGGCGGGCATCCCGTTCCAGGTGCGCGGCGGGGAGGGGTTCTTCTCCCGCCAGGAGATCCGCCAGGCGCTGGTGGCCCTGAACCGGGCGGGGGAGCGGGGTGCCGGCGGGCAGGAGCGCAGCGACTCGGGGAGAGATTCCGGCGGGGGTGCAGACGGCTCACTTCCGGAGGTGGTGCGTGGTCTGCTGGAGCCCCTCGGACTGACAGCCGAGGCGCCCACCGGTGTCAAGGCCCGGGAGCGCTGGGAGGCGTTGTCGGCGTTGGCCGATCTGGTCGACGAGGAGGTCGCGGCCCGGCCGGACATCGATCTGCCCGCGCTGGTCGCCGAACTGCGGGTGCGCGCCGACGCCCGGCACCCACCGACCGTGCAGGGCGTCACGCTGGCATCCCTGCACGCCGCCAAGGGGCTGGAGTGGGATGCGGTGTTCCTGGTGGGCCTGGCCGACGGCACCCTGCCGATCTCGCACGCGCTGGCGCACGGCCCTGACAGCGAGGCCGTCGAGGAGGAACGCCGCCTGCTCTATGTCGGGATCACCAGGGCGCGAACCCATCTGGAACTCAGCTGGGCGCTGGCCCGCGCACCGGGCGGACGGCAGAGTCGCAAGCCGTCCCGATTCCTGAACGGTATCGCCCCACAGACCCGCGCTTCGCCGGCCCCGGACAAGCCGCGCCGGCAGCGTGGCGCCACCCCGCACTGCCGGGTGTGCAACGCCGTGCTCGCCAGCACGACGTCGATCATGTTGCGGCGCTGCGAAAGTTGCGCGGTGGATATCGACGAGGCGCTGCTCGCCGAGCTCAAGGAGTGGCGGCTGAAGGTGTCCCGTGAGCTCAACGTGCCGGCCTATGTGGTGTTCACCGACAACACCCTGATCGCCATCGCCGAGGCACTGCCCGCCGACGATGCCGCGCTCACGGCCATCCCCGGGATCGGCGCCCGCAAACTGGAGCAGTTCGGTGCCGACGTGCTCGAGTTGGTGCGGTCCCGTGGGTAGAGGAGCGTGCGGATCCGAGTGGACTGACATGATCGCCGTGGGCGACGTCACCTCAGCGGTCCCTGGCATCGACGTTCGCGACAGTCAACCGCTATCTGGGGACTCCGACGACAGCGGGCATGGGACTCGCGCGCTACGTGAACTTCGGGAGCATGAGCGGTAGCACCGGCCTGATCACACCCCCGACTATCGTGGCACCGTGGCCAGCACTGAGCGGGACAGCGAACTCCTCGCGGTCACCCTGCACCTGCTGCAGGAAAAAGGCTACGAACGGCTGACCGTCGACGAGGTGGCGGCCACCGCCCACGCCAGCAAGGCCACCGTGTACCGGCGCTGGCCCACCAAGGCCGAACTGGTGCTCGCGGCGGTGATGCAGGGCATGACCCAGGTGGCCGTCCCGCCGGAAACCGGCAACCTGCGCGACGACCTGATCCAGATCGGCGAGACGATCGCCCGGCAGGCCAAATCGCACGCCACGACGATGCGGGCCGTGCTGGTCGAGGCGTCGCACAACCCCGCCCTCCACGCCGTCATGCAGCATCAGTTCGCCGAGCGCAAGAAGCTGATCACCACGGTGCTGCGGCAGGCCGTCGACCGCGGCGAGATCCAACCCGAGGCGATCAACGACGACCTGTGGGACCTGCTGCCGGGCTACCTGGTGTTCCGGGCCGTCATCCAGAACCGCCCGGCCACCCGGCGCACCGTCACCGCGCTCGTCGACGACGTGATCCTGCCGAGTCTGCTGCCGTAAATCCCCACGCGAAACGGTACCGTACCGTACTGTCCCGGGTTGTGTTGGGAACGAGCCTCAGGCGAGGGTGGATGGTGCTGGTCGCTGTCCTGGTGATCGGCGGGGCCGGCTTCACCGTCCACCGCCTGCACGGGATATTCGGCTCCGGCCACAGCACCGCCACCCCCGGTGGGACGGCTGACGAGATCGTCCCGTTCAACCCCAAAACCGTTGTGCTCGAGGTGTTCGGCGACCCCGGCGCGACGGCGATGATCAGCTACACCGATGTCGACGCCCGCCCCCAGCACCTCGTGAGCGCCGCGCTGCCCTGGTCCTACCGGCAGTCGACGACCACCCCGGCGGTGATCGTCAACATCATGGCTCAGAGCGACGGCAACTCCGTGGGTTGCCGCATCGTCATCGACGGGGTCGTGAAAGCGCAACGCGTGGTGGACATTCCCGGCGCGTACACCTTCTGCCTGGACAAGTCCGGATGACAATCGCGACGTTCATCCGCCGGCTGTGCGTGCCGATCTTCCTGGCCTGGCTGGCGCTGGCCGCGATCACCAATGTCAGCGTCCCGCGACTGGAGAAGGTCGCCGAAGCCCACAATGTCGCGCTGAGCGCCCAGGACGCGCCGTCGATGATCGCGATGAAGCACATCGGCAAGGTGTTCAAGGAGTTCGACTCCGACAGCGCGGCGATGATCGTGCTGGAGGGCGAGCAACCGCTCGGCGCCGACGCGCACGCCTACTACGACGTCCTCATCGGCAAGCTCAAACGGGACACCCGCCACGTTCAGCACGTCCAGGACTTCTGGGGCGACCCGCTGACCGCGGCCGGCGCGCAGAGCCCGGACGGCAAGGCCGCTTACAGCCAGGTCTACCTGGCCGGCAACCAGGGGGAGGGGCTCTCCGACGAGTCGGTCCGCGCGGTACGGGCCATCGTCGCCGACACCCCGCCACCACCGGGGATCAAGGCCTACGTCACCGGGCCGTCCCCGCTGACCGCCGACCAATTCGACGTCGGCTCAAAGGGATCCCAGAAGGTCACCATGATCACCTTCGCGGTGATCTTCGTGATGCTGCTGTGGGTGTACCGCTCGCTGATCACCGTGGTGCTGGTGCTGGCGATGGTGCTGTGCGAGGTGGCCGCCGCCCGCGGGGTGGTCGCCGTTTTGGCGAATAGCAACATCATCGGTCTCTCGGTGTACTCCACGAATCTGCTGACCTTGCTGTCCATCGCGGCCGGCACCGACTACGCGATCTTCCTGCTCGGCCGCTACCACGAGGCCCGGCACGCCGGGGAGAACCGGGAACAGGCTTTCTACACCACCTACCGCGGCACCTCGCACGTCGTGCTCGGGTCCGGGCTGACCATCATCGGCGCCCTGTACTGCCTGACCTTCGCCCGGCTGCCGTACTTCAACAGCCTCGGCGTGCCGGCCGCGATCGGAATCTCGGTGGCACTGCTGGGGGCGTTGACCCTGGCCCCGGCGATCCTCACGATGGGCAGCCACTTCGGCCTGTTCGACCCCAAACGAAAGATGCAGACCCAGGGCTGGCGCCGGATCGGCACTGCGATCGTGCGCTGGCCCGGCCCGATCCTGGTGGTATCGGTGGGGGTGGCCCTCATCGGCCTGTTGGCCCTGCCCGGCTACAAGACCAGCTACAACGTCCGCTCCTACCTGCCGGCCAGTTCCCCGGCCAATATCGGCTACGACGCCGCCGAACGGCACTTCTCCGCGGCCCGGCTCAATCCCGAGATGCTGATGATCGAAACCGATCACGACATGCGGAACCCGGCCAACATGCTGGTCCTGGAGAAGATCGCCAAAGCCGTCTTCAACACGTCGGGGGTGGCGATGGTGCAGTCCATCACCCGCCCGCTGGGCACCCCGCTGCAGCACTCGTCGATCCCGTTCCAGATGAGCATGCAGAGCACCACCCAGATCGAGACCCTGCCGTTCCAACAGGCGCGCGCGGAGGACCTGCTCAGCCAGGTTGGGGAGATCACCCGTTCGATCGACTTGCTCAAGCGCCAGTACGAGTTACAGCAACAGCTCGGCGAGGCCACCGACGAGCAGGCGGCGATGTTCCACCAGACGGTCGCCACCGTGCAGGAACTGCGCGACAAGATCGCCAACTTCGACGACTTCTTCCGGCCGGTGCGCAACTACTTCTATTGGGAGCCGCACTGTTTCGACATCCCGGTGTGCGCGACGTTCCGCTCGGTCTTCGATGCGCTTGACGGGATCGATTCGCTCACCGATCAACTCGCCGCGGTCACCGGGGCGCTGGACAAGCTGACCGCCGTCCAGCCGCAGATTCTCGCGCTCATCCCGGAGCAGATCGCCAGCCAGGAACGCAACAAGGCGATCGTGGAGCGCAACTACGCCACCCAGTCCGGGTTGCTGCAACAGTCCGCCGAAGCACTCGCCAGCGCCAACGCCATGGGTCAGGCCTTCGACGAGGCCAAGGACGACAGCTCCTTCTACCTGCCGCCCGAAGTGTTCGACAACGCCGAGTTCAAGCGCGGGCTGTCGATGTTCCTCTCCGACGACGGCCGCGCCGCCCGGATGATCATCACCCACGAGGGCGATCCCGCGACGCCGGAAGGCATTTCGCATATCGACGCCATCGACCACTCGGTGCGCGAGGCGCTCAAGGGCACCCCGCTGGCCGGGTCGCACATCTATCTGGCCGGAACGGCGTCGACCTACAGGGACATTCAGGAGGGTGCGAAGTACGACCTGCTGATCGCCGGTGTCTCGGCGCTGAGCCTGATCCTGCTGATCATGATGTTCGTCACCCGCAGCCTGGTTGCGGCGCTGGTGATCGTCGGCACCGTCGCGCTGTCGTTGGGCGCCTCGTTCGGGCTGTCGGTGTTGGTGTGGGAGAAGCTCCTCGGCATCGAGCTGTACTGGATCGTGCTGGCGCTGGCCGTCATCCTGCTGCT
>JAUPLT010000104.1 GCA_030836785.1 Actinomycetota bacterium | reverse complement strand
GTCCGCGACTGCGTACGCGCCGGCGACACGGTCGGCCGGATGGGGGGCGACGAGATCGTGGTGCTGCTGCCCGGGCTTCACGACCTCGACGAGGCCGCCCGCATCGCCGAGACGATTCGTCTGCACGCCGCCGAACCGATCGAATGCTGCGGCGAGACTATGCACGTCACCCTGAGCATCGGGGTCACCCTCGCGGCCCCTGGCGAATCCGCGGACGCCATCACGGCCCGCGCCGATGCCGCGATGTACCAAGCAAAGAGCGACGGCCGCAACCGGGTGAGCCGCCTGTGAAGCGCTGCGACGGTCGCTGCACCATCGGATACTCATGCCAAACGCATACGGCCGGAAGGGCATTTTGGCCTGACATGGCCGTCGGCTGGCACCTATCCTGGGGTCAGGGCTCACGCCGGGTGAGCCGCGAAGGAGAAGCTCACATGCGAGTTCCGGAGACCAAGCGCACAGGCACGTGCACCTGCCGCTGCAACGCCTGCAGGAACCTGGCGCACTGCAAGAACATCGGCAGCGGGTGCAAAGTCAAGCTCTGAAGCGGTCACCTGACCCAGCACTGCAGAACCGCGGCGCCCGGAGAAATCCGAAGCGCCGCGGTTCTTTTTGAGGGGCCGTCGGAATACCAAGCCCCACAACGACACCCGCCAACGACTCAGACCGACAGGGCGATCCCGTCCAGGATGTCGTGCTCGCTGACGACCAACTCGGTGATCGCTGACCGCTCACCGATCGCATCCGCCAGTTCCTGCACGATGATCGCCCCGCCGCCGATGACGTCGACTCGGCCCTCGTGCATCGGACCCAGCGCCGCCCGTTGCCGGCGGGTCATCCCGATCAACTGGTCGCACACCGCCAGCAGATCCGCGAACGACACCCGGGACAGGTGGATGGCCTCGGAGTCGTAGACCGGCAGCCGATGGGCCAGCGCCGCGATGGTGGTGAAGGTGCCCGCCAGCCCAACCCAGGTGCGGGCCTGCTGCACCGGCACCGCGAGCAGTGCCGGGGCCAGGCGTTCACGGACAGCCTGCCGTGTCTGCGCCACCTCGTCGGTGGTCGGCGGGTCGGAGTGCAGGCACCGTTCGGTCATCCGGACACAGCCGATGTCGGCGGAGTACGCGGCACGTACTCCGGCGCCGTCGCCGAGCACCACCTCGGTGGACCCGCCGCCGAGGTCGACCACCACGAATGGCCCGGTATCCGCGTTCAGATCGCCGACCGCACCGGCGAAGGACAGCGCAGCCTCTTCGGCGCCGGTGATCACCTCCGCGACCGCTCCGGGCACCACCGATCCCAGCACCGCCGCCGTCATGGCGAAGAACTCGTCCCGATTGGCGGCGTCCCGGGTCGCCGAGGTGGCCACCATCCGCACCCGGCCGACCTCGAAGCGGCGCAACAACTCCGCGTAATCCCGCAGTGCGGCCTCGGTGCGCGCCAGGGCATCGACGGCGAACCGCCCGGTGGCGTCGACACCCTGCCCGAGTCGCACGATGCGCATCTCGCGGTGCAGATCGCGCAGCCCGGATCCGTCCCGGTCGGCGATCAACAACCGGATCGAGTTGGTACCGCAGTCGATCGCCGCCACGCGGCCCGATCCGTCGTGCACGCTCATTTCCAGTCCTCCGGTACCAGGATTCCGGCCATCGCCGGGTCGTCGGCGAGCATCGCCAAGGCCTCGTCACCGAACGGGTTCACACCACGGCCCTTGGCCAGCGAATGGGCCATCACCACGTGCAGGCACTTCACCCGGTTGGGCATCCCGCCGCCGGAGAACGTCGTCCCGAGTGGTTCGACGGCGTCCCGTTCCGCCAGATAGGACTCGTGCGCCCGCAGGTAGGCGGCGGCCAGGTCGGGATCGGCGGCCAGTCGCTCGGTCATCGACCGCATCACCCCGTCGGACTCCAGTCGGCTGGCCGCCGCGGTCAGCCCGGGATGGGTCAGATAGTAAAGCGTGGGAAACGGGGTGCCGTCGGGCAGTCGCGGCGCGGTCTTGACAACCGCCGGCTCACCGTTGGGGCAGCGGTAGGCGATCTCCAGCACCCCGCGCGGTTCCCGGCCCAGTTGGCGCTCGACCACCTCGAGGTCGGCGGGGTCAACCACCGGGCGTGGGCGCCGGCACGGCGGGGTCGGGCCCGGGCGGGACGCCCGGCGCGGGTTCCGGACCGGGCTGGGGCGGGGCGGGAGGCGGTCCGTGCGGTGTGTCGGCGATGGTGTGCCACAGCGCCGAGTACCAGGGGTCGGCGTTGGGGGCCACCCCCGCCGCGCCGTCGACCGCACTCGCCTCCGGCGGGTCGATGACCCCCGGCGGGAGTTGAACCTGGTAGGGGATATCACCGGGTTTGACGAAACCCAGCCGCTCACGGGCTTGGGCCGCGATGTAGACCGGGTCGGCGAGTTTGGCCTTCTGGCTTTCCAATTCGGCGATCTGGGCGCGCAGTGCGCTCTCGCTGGCGGCCAACTGTTTCATCTCGGTGCGCTGGGCGAAATAGGTCCGCACCGGCCCGGCGATGGTCAGCGTCAGTACACAGACCACCGCGGCCAGGATGGCCGCGCGGCGGGCGGTGAACCCGAGTCGCTGCTCACTCTGGCGCTGCACCGAGTCGTTGATCGCCTGCCGGATCGGCTCGGTGATACCGCGGCCGACCGACTCGGCCCGCGCGCGCAGTCCGGTCGGCCGGGTTTCCCGGGCGCCGATCCGCGTCGGCCGGGCACGCGGACGTCCCGACGCGCCCGGCCTGGGGGCCGGGGCGCGCCGCTTGGGTTCGGACCGTTTGCCGTCAGCCAAGAAACGCCTACTCCGGAACGACGAACCGCGGGAAGGCCAGGTCCCCGGCGTAGCGGGCGGCATCACCGAGGGCCTCTTCGATGCGCAGCAACTGGTTGTACTTCGCGACGCGTTCGCTGCGGGCCGGAGCACCGGTCTTGATCTGGCCGCTGCCCACCGCGACCGCGAGGTCGGCGATGGTGGTGTCCTCGGTCTCGCCGGAACGGTGGCTCATCATGGTGCGGTACCCGCTGTTGTGCGCCAATGTCACCGCATCGAGGGTTTCGGTGAGGGTGCCGATCTGGTTCACCTTGACCAGCAGCGCGTTGGCCGCCCCCCGTTCGATCCCCTCTTCGAGACGCTCGGGGTTGGTGACGAAGAGGTCGTCGCCGACGATCTGCACCCGCTCGCCGATGGCGGTGGTCAGTTCCACCCAGCCGTCCCAGTCGTCCTCGCTGAGCGGGTCCTCGATCGAGACGAGCGGGTAGGCGTCGAGCAGGCTGCCGTAGAACTCGCCCAACTGAGCGGCGGTGCGGACCTCCTTCTCGAAGGCGTAACCCGTTCCCGCGGTGTAGAACTCGGTGGCGGCGACGTCCAGAGCCAGCGCCACCTCGGTGCCGGGCTTGAAGCCGGCCGACTCGATCGCCGAGCAGATCAGGTCCAGTGCGGCACGGGTGCCGGCCACATCGGGGGCGAAGCCGCCCTCGTCGCCGAGACCGGTGGACAAACCCTGCTTCTTGAGCACCGCCTTGAGAGCGTGGTAGACCTCCGCACCCCAGCGCAGCGCCTCGGAGAAACTCGGAGCGCCGATCGGGGCCACCATGAACTCCTGGACGTCCACCCCGGTGTCGGCGTGTGCGCCACCGTTGAGGATGTTCATCATCGGCACCGGCAGGATGTGCGCGTTGGGCCCGCCCAGATAGCGGAACAGCGGCAGTCCGGCGCTGTCGGCGGCGGCCCTGGCCACCGCCAGTGAGACGCCGAGGATCGCGTTGGCGCCCAGCCGCGACTTGCCCGGTGTGCCGTCGAGGTCCACCAGAGCCTGATCGACCAGCCGCTGTTCGTCGGCGGACAGCCCGATGACGGCCGGGGCGATCTCGTCGAGCACCGCCTCGACAGCCTTCTTCACACCCTTGCCGCCGTACCGCGATCCACCGTCGCGCAACTCGACCGCCTCGTGTTCGCCGGTGGAGGCCCCCGACGGCACGTCGGCGCGGGCGATGGTGCCGTCGATCAGCGCCACTTCGACCTCGACCGTGGGGTTACCGCGGGAGTCGAGGATTTCGCGGGCGGCGACCTGCTCGATGATGGGCACTACGGTTCTCCTTAGCGGGGCGGACGTTGCCGGGCGGACCGGACTTCACCCGGCCGCCGGCCGGATGGTGACCGGCGACCTAAGCGTAGATGGGCACCGGCACCGGCGGGGCCACCCGCCGCCATCCGGCACCGCCGGGGGCACCGATCCCCTAGCGGGAATGTCCGTTGGAGTACGCGGTGGCCCAGTCCCGCACCGCCCGGGCGTACTGATCGGAATGGTTGTAGGCGCGCAGCGCGTTCATCCAGCCCGGCGGGGTGGCCATGTCCTTACCCCGGAAGCACAGGTAGCCGGCGGCCGACAGGGCGGCGTCGTCGAAATTGTCCGGACTGATTTCGCCGTCGTTGTTAGCGTCCACACCATAGAGCCGCCAGGTCTCCGGGATGAACTGCATGGGCCCCATCGCCCGGGCATAGACCGGGTCACCGGCCGGCGAGGCCTTGGTGGCCTCGCTGTCGATGATCTCCAGGTTGCCGTTGGTGCCGTCCAGGCGGACCCCGCGGATCGGCGGGTTGACGTCACCGTTGGCGGCGATCTCCGCGCCCCGGTAGGTGCCGTGATGACTCTCCACCATGCCGATACCGGCCAGCGTGGTCCAGGACAGGTGGCATTCGGGATTCTCCACCTCGGCCACCCGGGCGGCGTAGGCGTAGGCCTCCAGCGCCTCGATGGGGATGCCCAGCGCGGGTGCCCGCTGCGCCGCCCAATCCCTGAGCTGGTCGGCGGGCCGCCCGGCGGCGTGGGTGTCGATCGCCGGCACCGGGTCACCAGCGGGTGGCGGCACCCCGTTGGGGATCGGCGTGCCGGTGTTCCACGAGCAACTCGAGGCAAGCAGCGTCGCCGTCACCGCGACCGCGGCCGCGGCACCCCACCAGCGCAACGACGACACCGAAACCCTCGACTCCCTGATCTGAAAATGCTGGCGGTCAGCACTCCCCGGTCATTACATCGTTCCACGGACCGGCACGTGTTAGCTGTCACCGCACCGGCCGAAGTGGACTTATCCCGCCGGGGTCGGTTCTTACGCAGGTCAGGACAGGTGCCGACGCCACTCGTCGGCGGTGATCGGACCGCCGCTGATCGAATCGCTGCGGAGGCTCCCGGCGCGCTCGGCGGTGAGCGCCTGCTCGGCGGCGCGAACCGCGTCCATGAAAGTCAGCACCGCGCTGCGCAGCCCGTTCTCGGCGTCGACCTCGGCCCCGACGGTGACCGTGGTGACCGCGGCGGGGATCAGATCGGGCGGCACACCGGCGCCGGTCGCCCGGGCGATCACCTTCTGCGCCAGCGCCAGTGCGGGCTGGGCCGTCGGCACCCCGTCGACGCAGGAAGCCCGCGCCAGGGCCGAGGAACGTCGTTCCAGGGCTTTGCGCTGTTCCCACTGGGCCACCTGCTCCTCCAGCGTGATGGACTCGCCGGCCAGCACGGCCGGCACCCGGTTGCCCAGCTTGCGCACCAGGGCGTCGGCGACGTCGTCGATGTCGAACGGATGCTCCGGCGCATCCTCGGCGATCCGGGCGTGGAACAGCACCTGCAGCAGCACGTCGCCGAGTTCGTCGCGCACCTCCCCCGCGTCGCCGCTGTGCATGGCGTCGAACAGTTCGTAGGCCTCCTCGAGCAGGTAGCGCCGCAGCGAGTCGTGGGTCTGTTCGCTCTCCCACGGCCCGGCGGTGCGCAGCCGGTCCATCACCGCCACCGCGTCGAGGAGTCGCTCGCCCGACTGCGGCGCGGGCGCGGCGATCACGTCCTCGCCGGCGTCCAGCCGGGCGCGGACCGCTGCGTGCCCACGATCCGACGACAGCAGCACCGGGGCCGGCGGGCCGGCCAGCACCGACCGCGCCGAGGGCAGCGACCACAGGATCCGGACCGGCATCTCCTCGGTGTATTGCACATCGCCGCAGAGCTTTTCGACCGCCTCGACCGGAACCAGCCCCGGACGGCGGGGGTCGACCAGCACGACGGTCACCGGCCGGCCCCCGACGCGCTCTGCACCGCGAGGCCACCGCTGACGTCCACCTCGCCGGTAGGCCGGCCGTGCAGTGCGAGCAGCACGTCGGCCACCCACTGCACCAGGGCCGTGTCGCGGATCCGCGGCGCACCCAACGCCGAACCCTCCCGCGGCAGCGGCACCTGCACGACACCGGTGGTGGCCCGGTAGGCGGCGGCCGGGTACATGCGTTTGAGCCGCACCTGCGCGGAGTCGGGCAGCGTCAGCGAGGCCAGGCGCAGCGTGGTCGTCCCGGCGCCGGTGGCGGCGACCTCGGTGACGCCGAACTCGCGGCACAGCACCCGCAGCCGAGCCACCGCGACCAGTCGCTGCGCGGGCTCGGGCAGCGAGCCGTACCGGTCGACGAGTTCCTCGACGGCCGCGGCGATCCCGTTGACGTCGGGGGCCGCAGCCAGCCGGCGGTAGGCCTCCAGCCGGAGCCGATCGCTATCGATGTACTCGGGAGGCAGGTGGGCATCGACCGGCAGGTCGATGCGGATGTCGCGGGGTTCCTCGGGTCCGGTGACGGTGTTCCCGTCGGCGGCCGCCCGGTAGGCCTCCACCGCCTCGCCGACCAATCGCACGTAGAGATCGAATCCCACCCCGGCGACGTGACCGGACTGCTCGGCGCCGAGCACATTGCCGGCCCCGCGGATCTCCAGGTCTTTCATCGCCACCGCCATGCCTGCCCCGAGTTCGTTGTTCTGCGCGATGGTCGCCAGCCGGTCGTAGGCGGTCTCGGTCAGAGGCGTCTCC
>JAUPLT010000103.1 GCA_030836785.1 Actinomycetota bacterium | reverse complement strand
TTACTTCACCGCGACGTCGAAGCCGTCTTACTTCACCGCGACGTCGAAGCCGTCTTACTTCACCGCGACGTCGAAGCCGTCGATGACCTGCTGGATCTCCGGGGCCTGCTCGGCGGCTTTATCGGCCATTCCGGTGACGGTGAACTGCACCAGGTAGCGAACGAAGTCCGGGGCGCCGGTCACCGGGATGACCACCCGGTTGTAGGTGTGCACCCGCCCGCCGGGCTGGTCGTAGCTGCCCTCGATCATCGCCGACGGGAAGCCCTTGAAGTCGTCGTTGGAGTAGTTCAACTGAACGAAGTTCTTCGACAGCTTGGCATCGTCATCGGCATGTTCCAGGGCGGCGGGGACATCGAAATTGCCGCTCAGCCTGAACACCATGACCATCGCCGTCGGATAGGTGTTGTTCCGGGCGATGGCCTCGGTGCCGGGGGAGAAGTTCGGGTTCGTGTACTTGGTCCACCCGGCCGGGCGAGGCAGCGTCACCTTCAGGTCGGTGAGCTTGTCCAGCGGGATCTGTTCGCCGCCGACACCCATGCTGGACAGGTACTCCGCGATCGAAACGGGCCGGGCGTCGGGGTCGTCCTCCGCGCTGGTCTCGGTCGGGCTGGTGGGGGTGGTCCAGATCGCGGAGTAGTCCGCCGTCTCCGGCCCGCACCCGACAGTCAGCCACGCCGCGACGACGGCCATCGCCAACGCCGCGATGCGGGAGCCGCGAGTGCTAGGCATCCCCGTCGAAAAGCCCTGTCACTGAACCGTTCTCGAACACCGCGCGAATCGTGCTCGCAAGCAGGGGGGCGATGGACAGCACGGTCAACTGCGTGAAGTGCTTGGCCTCGTCGATCGGCAGGGTGTTGGTGACGATCACCTCGCGGGCACCGCTGTCGGCGAGGCGTTCGGCCGCCGGTTCGGACAGCACACCGTGGGTGGCGGCGATGATGACGTCCTTGGCGCCGTCTTCGCGCAGCAGTCGAACCGCCCCGGCGATGGTGCCGCCGGTGTCGATCATGTCGTCGGTGAGCACGCAGGTCTTGCCTTCGACCTCGCCGACCACCCGGTTCGACACCACCTGATTGGGCACCCGGGGGTCGCGGGTCTTGTGGATGAAGGCCAACGGGGTGCCGCCGAGTGCGTCGGCCCATTTCTCGGCCACCCGAACCCGGCCGGAATCCGGTGAGACCACCACGATGTCGGAGGTGGCGTAATTCTCCTTGATGTACCCGGTCAGCAGGGGTTGGGCGCGCATGTGGTCCACCGGGCCGTCGAAGAAGCCCTGGATCTGGTCGGTGTGCAGATCCACCGACACGATCCGGTCCGCGCCGGCGGTCTTGAGCAGATCGGCCACCAGCCGCGCCGAGATCGGTTCGCGCCCACGGTGTTTCTTGTCCTGCCGGGCGTAGGGATAGAACGGCAGGATCGCGGTGATCCGCTTGGCGCTGCCCCGCTTGAGCGCGTCGATCATCAGCAGCTGTTCCATCAGCCACTTGTTCAGCGGCGCCGGGTGGGACTGCAGCACGAACGCGTCGCAGCCGCGCACCGACTCGTCGAAGCGGACGAAGATCTCGCCGTTGGCGAAGTCCCGGGCGGTCTGGGCGGTGACCTGGACGTCGAGTTCCTTGGCGACCTGGTCTGCCAGTTCGGGGTGGGCCCGGCCGGAGAACAGCATCAGGTTCTTGCGGTTGTCTATCCAGTCCGTGCTCACAAACCTGCCTTCACCTCGGATCGGCTACCGGGTCATCCTAGATGTTCGCCCGTTTCGGGGGCTTCTTGGGCCCGTCGGGCGGCGGCGGCAGAATCGCTGTTCGGACGGTTGTGCAGCACCCAATCGGGGATGATGCGCTGGCTGCCGGCCGAGATGGCCAACGCCCCCGGCGGTACGTCGTCGCGCAGCACCGTTCCGGCGCCCGTGTAGGCACCGTCACCGACGCTCACCGGGGCGACGAACATGGTGTCGCTGCCGGTGCGCACATGCGACCCGACGGTGGTGCGACTCTTGTTCTCCCCGTCGTAGTTCACGAAGACGCTGGAGGCCCCGATATTGCTGTGCTCACCGATATCGGCATCTCCGACGTAGGTCAGGTGCGGCACCTTGGTGCCGGTGCCGATGGTGGCGTTCTTGGTCTCGACGAACGCGCCGAGCTTGCCGTCTGCGCCGAGACGGGTGCCCGGCCGCAGGAAGGTGAACGGGCCGACGTCGGCGTGGTCGCCGATCACCGCCTGGCTGCCGTGGGTGCGCACCACCGAGGCGGCCTCGCCGACGTGGACATCGGTGAGGGTGGTGTCCGGGCCGATCCGGCAGCGCCCGCCGATGCGGGTGGCGCCCAGAAGCTGGGTGCCGGGGGCGATCACGGTGTCGCGTCCGACGGTCACGTCGACGTCGATCCAGGTGCTGGCCGGGTCGAGGACGGTGACTCCGGCCCGCTGGTGGCCGGCCACGATCCGCCGGTTGAGCTCCGCGGCCAGTTCGGACAGCTGCACCCGGTCGTTGACCCCGGCCACCAGGGCGGCGTCATCGACATGGTTCGCGTGCACCACGCGCCCGTCGGCGCGCACGATGGCGATGACGTCGGTGAGATACAGCTCGTGCTGGGCGTTGTTCGACGACAGCCGGCTCAGTGCGGAGCGCAGCGCGTCGATGTCGAAGGCGTAGATGCCGGAGTTGATCTCCCGGATGGCCCGCTGCTGCGGTGTGGCGTCGGTCTCCTCGACGATGGCGATCACCTCGCCGTCCTGGGTCCGCAGGATGCGTCCGTAGCCGGTTGCGTCGGGCACCGTTGTGGTCAGCACCGTCACGCAGGCCCGCTGCTCCCGGTGGGCGGCGACCAGCGCGGCCAGCGTGTCGGCGTCGAGCAGGGGGATGTCGCCGGAGGTGACCACGACCGTGCCGGTGAAGTCGGCCGGCAGCGCCGACAGCCCGCACAGCGCGGCGTGCCCGGTGCCCAGTTGCTGGTCCTGGACCGCCACCTCGATGCGCCGGCCCAGATGGCCGGACAGATCGCTCACGGCGGCGCCGATCCGCTCGCGGTCTTTACCCAGGACGACCACCAGATGCTCGGGGGCGACTTTGGCCACCGCGTGCAGGGCGTGCGAGAGCATGGTCCGGCCGGCCAGCGTGTGCAGCACCTTGGGGGTGTCCGAGCGCATCCGGGTGCCGGCGCCGGCGGCCAGCACCAATACGGCGTTCTCTGTCACGAATTTCCTCCCGAGTGTGCGGTTTTATTCACGACACGCTGCCCCACGCGTACGAAACCGCACAGTCGCCGTTGGATGGTCACACTGCTCTGTTGGGTCGCTCGGCAAGCCTCGCTCCCGGAGCCTCGTTCCGCCGCCAGGACTCGAACCTGAACTATCTGAACCAAAATCAGAGGTGCTGCCAATTACACCACGGCGGACGGCCCGTCACGGCTGGCGACGGGGTTACCCGCCACAAGACTCTAGCGGCATCCGGTGCGGGTCGACGATCACCAACGCCGCGGCGGACATCGCCCGTCGCCCCGGCCCGGGAATACGATTGCCCGGTGAGCGCACCCGACCGTGGGCACCGCCCGCCGCGGGCCCGGATGACCGGCACCGAGCGGCGCCACCAGCTGATCAACGTCGCACGGTCGCTGTTCGCCGAACGCGGCTACGAGGGCACTGCCATCGAGGAGGTCGCCCAGCGTGCGGGGGTGTCCAAGCCGGTGGTCTACGAGCACTTCGGCGGCAAGGAAGGCCTGTACGCGGTGGTGGTGGACCGCGAGATGACCGCCCTGCTCGACGGCATCACCGCGTCGCTGACCAACAACCGCTTCCGGGCCCGGGTCGAGGCGGTGGTGCTGGCGCTGCTGACCTATGTCGAGGAGCGCACCGACGGGTTCCGGATCATGACCCGCGACTCGCCGGCCTCGATCACTGCCGGCACCTACTCCAGCCTGTTCGCCGACGCGGTGAACCAGGTCGCCCCGATCCTCGCCGGTGACTTCGCCCGCCGCGGGCTGGACCCCGAACTCGCGCCGCTGTACGCCCAGGCGCTCGTCGGGTCGGTGTCGATGACGGCCCAGTGGTGGCTGGACGCCCGCGAACCGCAGAAGGAAGTGGTGGCGGCCCACCTGGTCAACCTGATGTGGAACGGCCTGGCCCATCTGGAGTCCGATCCGCAACTGCGGGACGAATAAGCTGACGCCATCATGACCGCACCGGGGCACAACCATGTCCAGACCCCGTTGGCGGGTCTGGTTGAGACGGTGCTCGCTGCACCGGAATTCACCGACCTGGCCGGACGGGCCGCCGGCCACCCGGACGACCTGGCGATCGTCGGCCCGGCGAGCGCCCGGCTGTTCGTGGCCTGCGCCCTGACGGACCGGCCGGACCAGGGACCGCCCGGCGGGGCGCCGCTGCTGGTGGTGACGGCGACCGGCCGCGAAGCCGACGATCTGACCGCCGAACTGCGGTCCGTGTACGGCGACGCGGTCGCGCTGTTTCCGTCCTGGGAGACCCTGCCGCACGAACGGCTTTCGCCCGGGGTGGACACCGTCGGGGCCCGGATGCTGTTGCTGCGCCGTCTGGCCCGCCCCGGCGACACCCACCTCGGCCCGCCGCTGCGGGTGGTGGTCACGACGGTGCGCTCGCTGCTGCAGCCGATGGCCGCCGGTCTGGCCGAGGTGGAACCGGTCACCCTTTTCGTCGGAGCCGCCCCGGCGGCGACATCGGATACCGGATCCGAACTCGACTTCGACGCACTGGTCGCCCGGCTGGTCGAGCTGGGCTACACCCGGGTGGACATGGTGGCCCGCCGCGGCGAGTTCGCCGTCCGCGGCGGCATTCTCGACCTCTTCCCGCCCACCGCCGAGCATCCGGTGCGGGTGGAGTTCTGGGGCGACGAGATCAGCGAGATGCGGATGTTCTCGGTCGCCGACCAGCGTTCCATTCCCGAGATCGAGGTCGGCCGCCCGGATTGTCCGGTGGTCGCCGTGCCGTGCCGGGAACTGTTGCTGACCGACGAGGTCCGGGCGGCCGCGCAAAGGCTCGCCGCCGGTACACACATCGCCGGTGACCGGATCTCCGGCGGGGTCGGGGACATGCTGGCCAAGATCGCCGAGGGTATCGGGGTCGACGGTATGGAGGCGCTGACCCCGGTGCTGCTGCCCCGGGCGCTCACCCTGCTCGTCGACCACCTGCCGACCGGGACGCCCCTGCTGGTGTGCGATCCGGAGAAGGTGCGCACCCGCGCGGCCGACCTGATCAAGACCGGCCAGGAGTTCCTGGACGCGTCCTGGTCGGTCGCCGCGGTCGGCGGGGATTCGCCGATCGACGTCGCCCAACTGGGCGGGTCGGGCTTCCGCGGTCTCGACGACGTCCGGGAGGCCGCCCGCACCGGCGGGCACCCGTGGTGGACGGTCAGCCAACTCCGCGGCGGGTCCGACGAAACGGATCCCATCGAGCTCAATGTCCGCGCCGCCCCGTCGGCGCGCGGGCAGCAGGGCAACCTCGACGAGATCTTCGCCATGCTGCGCGCCCATGTGGCCGGCGGCGGAACGGCGGCGGTCGTCGCGCCCGGCACCGGCATCGCGCACCGGGTGGTGGAGCAACTCGGGGAGCACGACGCGCCCGCGGCGATGCTCGAACCCGGACAGGCCCCGCGCCCCGGCGTCGTCGGCGTCCTGAAGGGACCGCTGCACAACGGAATGGTCGTGCCGGGCGCCAATCTGGTGATCGTCACCGAGACCGACCTGACCGGGAACCGGGCCACCGGTCCCGAAGGCCGGCGGCTGGCGGCCAAACGGCGCAATATCGTCGACCCGCTTGCTCTGGCGGCCGGCGACCTGGTGGTGCACGACCAGCACGGCATCGGCCGGTTCGTCGAGATGGTGGAGCGCACCGTCGGCGGGGCGCGCCGGGAGTACCTGGTGCTCGAGTATGCGTCGTCCAAACGCGGCCAGGCGGCCGACAAACTGTTCGTCCCGATGGACTCGCTGGATCAGTTGTCCCGCTACGTCGGCGGTGAACAGCCCGGCCTCAGCAGGCTGGGGGGCAGCGACTGGGCCAATACAAAGAACAAGGCGCGCAAGGCCGTTCGGGAGATCGCCGGTGAACTGGTGGCGCTCTACGCCAAGCGGCAGGCCGCCCCCGGGCACGCGTTCGCGCCGGACAGTCCATGGCAGGCCGAGATGGAGGACGCGTTCGGATTCACCGAGACCATCGACCAGTTGACCGCTATCGCCGAGGTCAAATCCGATATGGAGAAACCGGTCCCGATGGACCGGGTGATCTGCGGGGACGTCGGCTACGGCAAGACCGAGATCGCGGTGCGGGCGGCGTTCAAAGCGGTGCAGGACGGCAAGCAGGTCGCGGTGCTGGTGCCCACCACTCTGCTGGCCGACCAGCACCTGCAGACCTTCACCGAGCGGATGGCCGGCTTCCCGGTCACCGTGAAGGGACTGTCCCGGTTCACCGATCCGGCCGACTCCAAGAAGGTCCTCGAGGGGATGGCCGACGGCGGTGTCGACGTGGTGATCGGCACCCACCGCCTGCTGCAGACCGGGGTGCGCTGGAAGGACCTCGGTCTGGTGGTGGTCGACGAGGAACAGCGGTTCGGCGTCGAGCACAAGGAGCACATCAAGGCGCTGCGCAGCCACGTCGACGTGCTCACCATGAGCGCCACCCCGATCCCGCGGACCCTGGAGATGAGCCTGGCCGGGATCCGGGAGATGTCGACCATCCTCACCCCGCCCGAGGAGCGCTACCCGGTGCTGACCTATGTCGGCCCGCACGACGAGAAGCAGGTGGCCGCCGCACTGCGCCGCGAACTGTTGCGCGACGGTCAGGTTTTCTACGTGCACAACCGGGTCAGCAGCATCGACGCCGCCGCCGGCCGGATCTCGGCCCTGGTGCCCGAGGCGCGGGTGGCCGTCGCGCACGG
>JAUPLT010000102.1 GCA_030836785.1 Actinomycetota bacterium | reverse complement strand
ATCATGTGGGCGAACATCATGTCGGCATGGTTGGCCTCGGCGGCCTGCGCGGTGGTCGGGGTCTGGGTCGAACTGGAAGCGACCGGTGATGTGGCCTCCGTGGTCGCCGAGTTACTGCACGCCCCGATGACCGCCACTGCGGCCAGCGCAGCCGCTCCGGTCGCGGCCATCCTCATTCGTTTCACAAGAATCCCTTTCGTCATCCACATCGGCTTCGTCGCCCCCATCGGTTCGACCTCCAGCCTCCCGATACCGGATGCGGGTCTCTTAGTCGTTCTGTAAAGATTCAACGAAGATTCCTTGACGCGGGGACCGGCCGCGCCTGCGGGCCCGAATTCGCTGTTACGGTCGGCGCCATCATGGGTGTGCTCAGACCTTCGGCGGCGGCCGGGTTATGGGCGGCGGTCGGACTGTTGTTCATCGTCGCCCTGTTCGGCGCGGCGCCGGCCACCTCGGTCTCGCCGGCTGCCCCCCACATCGACCATCATCTGACGGCCGACGGTGATCACGACCATCTCGCTTTCATCGACCACGCCCATATCGGCGCTTCCTCAACCCCCGTTGCACCGGAGGCGGTAGGCGACGTCGCGGCGCCCAGATCGCGATTTGCTCTTGCCTCTTTCGGCCTGATGTTCGCCGCAGCACTGGTCTGGTGCCTCTCCCCGCGGCACACGCCTGCGGTCGGGCGGGGCCCGCCCCGTGGACCTGTCGTCGTTTCTCCGGGCCGGGATGTACTTGCCCGGCTGTGCATCTCGCGCCGCTGATCGGACAACGCAGACCTATCGACCCCTAATCCGGGTTGATCGGTCGGTGCCTGGAGTCCACCTCAGCGGCCGCGCTTCACACCGCGGCCCGGCCCGGAAGTGACCATCCGATGACCTCTGTTGTCCCCTTTCATCCCGTTAACCGGCACGCAGCCCGACACCGACACCTGCGCCGCCATGACCCTGCCGCGACGCTCGCCGCGGCGGTGGGCAACACCCCGGTCCTGCGCATCACCGCACCCTTCACCGACGATCATCGCGGATTCTGGGCAAAGCTCGAGGGCTTCAACCCGGGCGGCATCAAGGATCGTCCCGCAATGCACATGGTCGAGCGCGCTCGCGCCCGTGGGGACCTTCGCCCAGGGGCGCCGATCATCGAGTCCAGCAGTGGCACATTGGGTTTGGGACTCGCACTGGCTGGCATGGTGTACCGGCACCCGGTCACCGTCGTCACCGACATCGGACTGGAGCCGATCGTCGCCCGGATGCTGGCGGCCTACGGTGTGCAGGTCCAGCAGGTCACCGAGCCGCACCCCGAAGGCGGCTGGCAGCAGGCACGTTGCGAGCGGGTGGCTCAGTTGCTGGCCGAGAATCCTGCCGCCTGGAATCCCGACCAGTACAACAACCCGGACAACGTCGACGCGTACCGCGCTCTCGCGCTGGAGTTGCACGCCCAGCTTGGTCCGGTGGACGTGCTGGTGTGCTCGGTGGGAACCGGCGGACACTCGGCCGGCGTGGCCCGGGTGTTGCGGGAGTTGAACCCGGCATTGACGCTGATCGGGGTGGATACCGTGGGGTCGACCATCTTCGGTCAACCGGCGCGGCCGCGGCTGATGCGCGGATTGGGCTCGAGCATCCACCCGGGCAACGTCGACTACGGGGCCTTCAGCGAGGTCCACTGGGTGGCCCCCTCAGAGGCCGTGTGGGCTTCGCGGACGCTCGCGGCGACGCACTACGCCACCGGCGGGTGGAGCGTCGGCGCGGTCGCCCTGGTGGCGGGCTGGGCAGCCCGCAACCATCCGCGGACGGCCACCGTCGCCGCCATCTTCCCGGACGGCCCGCAGCGTTACTTCGAGACCGTGTTCAACGACGACTACTGCCGTGACCACGATCTGGGCGGTGACCCTCCCGGCGAGCCGCTGACGATTCCCGACCCGACCGCCGCGGTGGTCCACTCCTGGACCCGGTGCGCCCGGGTGGTCCGCCCGGCGAGCGTGATCCGCTGATGGGCATGGTCGCTCAGTTCCGCAGCTTCGGCTGGCCGAGCAGGCTGCTGATGATCAACCAGTTCGGGATCAACCTCGGGTTCTACATGCTGATGCCTTACCTCGCCGGGTATCTGGCCGGTCCGTTGGGATTGGCGGCGTGGGCGGTCGGCCTGGTTCTCGGCGTGCGCAACTTTTCCCAACAGGGCATGTTCATCGTCGGCGGCACGTTGGCCGACAGAATCGGCTACAAGCCGCTGATTGTCGCGGGTTGCCTGCTGCGCACGGCGGGATTCGGGTTGCTGGTGTTCGCCCATTCGCTACCGATGATGCTGATCGCCTCCGCAGCAACGGGTTTCGCCGGCGCGCTGTTCAACCCCGCGGTCCGGGCCTACCTGGCCGCCGACGCCGGCGAGCGACGGGTGGAGGCGTTCGCCTTGTTCAACGTCTTCTATCAGGCCGGCATCCTGGCTGGGCCGCTGGTCGGCTTGGCCTTCATGACGGTCGACTTCCGGTTGACCGCCGCGGGTGCGGCGGCGGTGTTCGCGATGCTGACGATCGCCCAATTGTTCGCCCTGCCCCGCCGCGAAGGCGACCCCGCAGAGACCACCAGTTCGGTGGTGCAGGACTGGCGAACGGTGCTGGGCAACCGCTCGTTCCTGCTGTTCGCGCTGGCGATGATCGGGTCCTACGTGCTGTCTTTCCAGGTTTACCTGGCGTTGCCACTGCACGCGGCCGACATCGCCCCGCAGCACGAGTCGGCCCTGACCGCTGCCGTGTTTGTCGTGTCCGGGGTGGTGGCGGTGACTGCGCAGTTGCGGCTCACCCGATGGTTCTCCAACCGGTGGGGTTCGGACCGATCGCTGGTCGTCGGAATGGTGGTGTTGGCACTGTCATTCGTGCCGCTGATCCTGCTGCCTGACAACCGGTTCGGGGCGACGGCGGCTGTCTGCGCGCTGTTGGTGAGCACCGCCGCGTTGGCGATCGGATCGGCTGCGGTGTTTCCGTTTGAGATGGACACCGTGGTGAGCCTGTCCGGCGGTCGGTTGGTCGGCACCCACTACGGCTTCTACAGCACCGTCGTCGGCACCGGCATTCTGGCCGGCAATGTCGCCACCGGGGCGCTGTTTCAGGCCGCGAAGGAGCGGGGTCTCGGCGTGCTCGTGTGGGCGGCCCTGGCCGGGATCGGACTCTGTTCAGCGGCAGCGTTGCGTGCCCTGATCCGTACCGGGCACCTCCGTCACGGCGCGGACCGCGAGGAGGTGGTCGCCGCTCCGTGACAGCCGCAAGACCCGGACTTCGACTTTCGAGGTCAGGTGCACCGTGCCCGACACACAACATCGCCCGACACACAACACAGATGGAGGTTCCCGTGTTCAGATCCATTCAGCGCACAGCCGGATTCGGGCTGCTCAGCGCAGTGGTGGCATTGATCACCAGCACACCCGCCGCCGCACACGTCGACGCAGACTTCGATGGCTCGGGCCCCGGCAGCTTCGGGGTGGTCACGTTGGGTGTTCCCACCGAGGCGGGCAAGCCGACGACCACCAAGGTCGAGGTCCGCATCCCCGACGAGACCCCGCTACGGACGGTGCGGGCCGAACCGGTGGCGGGGTGGACCCTGGACATTCAGAAGCGAAAGGTCGACCCTCCGCTCCGCAAAGACGACGGCACCCCGGTCAACGAGGTGGTCAGCACGGTGACCTGGACCGCGACGTCCGGCAGCGGTATTCCTGAAGGGCAGTTCCAGGAGTTCGCGCTCTACCTCGGACCGATGCCGGACGCCGACACCTTCGCCTTGCCCACCACACAGACCTTCTCCGACGGCACCACCGAGGCGTGGCAGGAGCAGGCCAGCGGCGGCGACAAGCCGAAGTACCCGGTGCCCACAGTGACGATTGGGCAGCAGGCCTCCGGCGGTGTGCTGCCCGTCATCTCCTGGACAGCACTGGGACTGTCGGTCGTCGGGTTGGGAATCGGGGTGTTCGCGATCGACCGGGCATCTCGCCGGCAGTCCGCTTCCGGCTCATCGGGGGCGGGGACAGCGCCCGTCACCTCCACGGAGGTCTGATCGAATGAAGATCACTCTGCTCTTCCTGGCCGGTGCCGTCATTATCGTCGGAGCGACGGCCTGCGGATCGGAGCCGGCACCAACGGCGCAATCGCCGGCCGCCGGAGCAACCTCCTCGACAGCGGCGTCGGCCAGTTCACCCGCTCCATCGCCGAGTGCCGGGACCTTCATCGGCGTCACCATCTCGGAGGGGTCCGTCGTGCCCACCAACGCAGAGGCGGAAGCCGTTGCGGGCCAACCGATCATTTTGGAGGTCAGCAGCGACGCTGCCGACAGCATTCATGTGCATTCGATCCCTGAACACGTATTCGCCGTGCAGGCCCGTCCCGGCCAGCGGTTCGAGTTCACCGTCGACGTGCCCGGACGGGTGGATGTCGAGCTGCATGAGCTGAATCGGACAATCGTCACCATCACGGTCCGACCGTGATAGCCACAGCCACCGAAGTAGTTGTGGCGCACGGGGTTGGTGGTTCGACTGACCTGCCGATCCCACTGACCTACGCGCTGGTCGGCGGCGTTTGGGCATTGATCCTCACCTTCGCCATCGTCGCCGTCGCATGGCGCAGTCCGAAGTTCGACCCGGCCAACCCTGGACGCGCCCTGCCGACCTGGGTCACCACCATGGTGGACTCCCCGATTCTCCGGAGCATCATCGCCGCGGTCGCGCTCCTTGCCACCATGTGGGTTGGCGTCGCGGCCATTTGGGGACCGCAGGACGCAGGCAACGCTCTGCCGGGCTCGTTCTATGTGCTGCTGTGGGTCGGCTTGGTCGCAGCGTCGGTGATCGTCGGACCCATCTGGCGGGTGATCTCGCCGGTGCGCACCGTCTGGCACCTGTTGGGAGGGAGGCGCGTCCAAGATCCGCAACGTCCCTACCCGGCCGGCTGGGGATATTGGCCGGCGGCGGCCGGCCTGTTCTCCTTCGTGTGGCTGGAACTGGCCAGCCCCGATCCCGGCTCGCTCACTGCCATCAAGGTGTGGATTCTCTGCTATGCCGCGACAATGTTGTTGGGGGCGCGCATCTTCGGTTCGCGGTGGTTCGCCCGCGCCGACCCTTTCGAGGTGTACAGCGTGGCCGTGTCACGGCTGGCGCCCTTCCGGCGAAACCTCGAGACCGGCCGAGTCGTCGTGGGAAGCCCGCTCGATCACCTGCCGACCATGCCGATCCGGCCGGGCGCCGTCGCGGTGATGGCGGTGCTTCTCGGATCCACGGCGTTCGACAGTTTCTCCCAATTCAAGGGATTCCGGGACTTCGTCGACCGTCATGCCGCCGCTGTGCCCTTCGTCGGCGATGCCGGGGGCGGCTCGGCCCTGAGAACGGCGGGGCTGCTGTTGTTCGTCGCCGTTGTGGGCGTGACGTTCTCGGGCGCCGCGCGCGCGACGGGCGGCGTAACCCGCGCGCAGCGAAGGGAACTACCCGGCCGGCTGGCGCACTGCCTGATCCCGATCATCGTGGGTTATGTCTTCGCCCACTACCTGTCTTATCTGGTTGAACGCGGCCAGGAGACCGTCGTACGACTGGCCGACCCGCTGGCCCGCGGCTGGCACCTCTTCGGCCTCGACAGCGGCGACGTGGTCTACGCCCTGTCGATGAATCCGGCGCTGCTATGGGCCGTCAAAGTCGCCTTCGTCGTGGCCGGACACGTCGTGGGCGTGATCGCCGCCCATGATCAGGCCTTGCGGGTCATTCCGGTAGGCCACCAACTGACCGGGCAACTGGCCATGATGGCGGTGATGGTCGCCTATACGCTCACCGGGCTCTACTTGCTCTTCGGCGGTTAGGGGGCACGGATGCGCAGGCCAGCGGGGGTTACAGCCGCTTGATTCGGCCCTGATACCGCGCGATGTGCGCGGCATTGCTGTGCTCGCCGGCATCACCGTTGGCGCTCTGCCACACCGGCGCGGGGTGGCCACCGCGTTGCAGTTCGGCCACGGTCGCGGCCGCCAACGCCTGCAGCAGCGCGGCGCCCACCACGGTGGAGGTGGCCGACACTGCGCTGGGGCAGCCGGGAATCTGCACCGCCGCGTCGCCGTCGACGCCATAGTTGTCGAAGACGAGGTCGGCGCAGTCAAACAGCTTCTTCCCACTGGCGTGGCGCGAGCTGACACGGCGGGAGAACTGCACCGAGGTCAGCGCCAGCACGGTGGCGCCATGCGCTTTGGCAGTCAGCGCCACCTCGATCGGTACGGCATTGCGGCCGGAATTGGAGATCACCAGCACGACGTCGCCGGCCTGCAGCGGCTCGTCCTGAAGGACTTGCTCGGCGTAGCCGGGCACGCGTTCCAACCAGGTTGAACGACGCGCGTTCACCAGCACCGAGAGCGGTAGGTCCAGAATCGCATTCACCGGAACCAGCCCGCCGGCCCGGTAGAAGAGCTCAGCGGCGAGCAGCTGGGAATGCCCGCTACCGAACACATGCCACAGGCCACCGGCGCTGATGCACTCGGCGATCAGCGTGGCAGCGGCGTTCAGGGTGGGCATCTGCTCGTCGTGCACACGCCGAAGCAGCGCGCCGACGGTGTGCAGGTATTCGGCGGCGTACTCGCTCATGCAGACTCCGGTGACAGGATGAGCCGGTGACAGGATGAGAAGGAAGGCTACGCCGACGACATCAAGCTGTTGACCGCATGGGAGCAAACCGACGCATGATGAAATCCGACGACCTCAAGCAGGTTGTGCTTGACACCGCGCGAGAGATGTACGCGCGCCAGGGCTATGTCAACACCACGATCAGGGGTGTGGCCGCGGCGGCGGGGGTGGCACCGGACCTGGTCCGGCGCTACTACGCCAATCGCGAGGAACTGTTCGCCGCGGCGATGCGCCTGCCGACGGACCCCGCCACAGCGGTTGCCCAGTTGCTCGCGCCGGGGATCGACGGCCTCGCCGAGCGACTGGTCCGGGTGACCTTCCAGTTGCTCGACGAGCCCGAGACGCGGGAGCAGATCGCGGCCATGGTGCGCGACGGGGCCGGCGCCGCGAAGACTACTGCGCCGCTTCGCGAGTTTCTGGAGTCGGTCATCATCGACCGTGTCGCGGCCGCACTTCGGGTGCCCGACGCCCGGATGCGGGTCGCCTTGGCGATCTCCTACGTCGTCGGGGTGGTCGGCAACCGCTATGTGCTGCGCATGGAACCCCTGGCCTCGGCCACCGAGGACGAAGTCGTGCGGCTGGTGGCGCCGGCAGTACAGACGGCGTTAACCGGTTCGGCCTAGATGCCCGGTCGCATCAGTAGTGACATCAAATGACGCCATAGGAGGTGTCTCGTGCGGACGACCGTAACGATCGATGACGACTTGCTCTCCAAGGCGGCCGAGCTGACCGGGGTGCATGAGAACGCTGCCCTCCTGCGTCAGGGCCTTCAAACGCTCATCCGCGTCGAGAGCGCCCGGCGGCTCGCCGATCTCGGGGGTACTGATACTTCCGCCACATCGAGTCCACGACGGCGACGATCAGCTGGATGATCCTTGTCGATACTGCGCTCTGGATCGACCACCTTCACAAGACTGAGCCTGTGCTCGTCGATCTGCTCGGTCTGGATCGGGTCGGCTGCCACCCGCTGGTGGTCGAGGAGGTCGCACTCGGGTCCATCCGGCAGCGCGACAAGGTGCTCAGTCTGCTCGCCAATCTCCACCAGTTTCCGGCAGTTGGGCACCACGAAGTCCTGCACATCACCAGCCAGCGCAAGCTTTGGGGGCGCGGGCTGAGTCCGGTCGACGTTCACCTGATGGCTGCGGTGGCTTTGGTACCCGGCGCCCAGCTGTGGACCCGAAACAAACGCCTGAAGTCGGCGTGCGCAGAGGCCGGCGTCCATCTCTTCGACCAAGGCTGAGTCACCCCGGACCATGCCTCCAGGTGGACTCAGCTCTTCAGGTACCTGCGTTGAGCGCGGGTGGTGAGCAGGCTCCTCAGCAGGACGCCGCTCTGCCCGTCGATGTTCGAGTGTGCGACTCTCGCGGTATGTCAGAGCAACCGCGTCGAGGTTTTCGGCGACGATGTGGCAGTACCGTCGGTAGCCGGCGGTGAAGCGCTCGACCGGATCCTCTCCCGCCGCGTCCATCGCCGGTTGCAGCTGATCCTTGAACGCGTCGAGGATGCCGATGATCGTGGCCAGCAAGATCTCTTCCTAGACGTCCGAACCAGTTCATCGTCGTGCGTCCCCCCCTCCCCGACTCAACTGGTCAGCGCAACAGCGGAATCAGGATTCGCCGCTCTAGGCTGCCAGCACACGGTCGTTGCACCTCTCCGTTGGAAGGGGCGAACAAGTCAGGCCGTCAAGGGGGATGACATGACCGAGCACGCTGGAATACCCGCGCCTGGCCCGGGCGAGGACGGTCCGGGCACATCACTCGGCCTCACGTTAATCGAGGGCTGCGGGGCGGCCGCCCGGCCCGAGCCTGAGCTCATCGCGCGCCCCGAGGCTCATCGCCTCGATGACGCCGCCACCGCCCGCCTGCTCGCCCGCCTGCCCGCTCCCGCACCGCCACCCGCCGCTCCGGAATCCGGGTTCGCCCTGCGCGAGGCATCGGTGCCACGCCCCCGGCCCGGCCGGATCGTCGAGGTCCCGTTCCCGCCGCCTCCCGACTCGCACGACAGTCCGCAGCGCCCGGCCGGCCCGCCGACCGCCCTGGACGTCGTGCGCTTTCAGCCCGAGGGCGAGGTCGATATCGCCCCGGGGGTCTCGATCACGTTCTCCGCGCCGATGATCGCTCTCGACGGTGTCGATGCCGCATCCGCGATCGCAGACCCACCCGCACACCTGGACCCGCAGCCGCCCGGCGAATGGCGCTGGATGGACCCGCGGACGCTCGTCTTCACGCCGCAGGGCGAGCGCATGCCGATGGCGACGGCCTATCGGGTCGAGATTCCGGCCGGGACCAGGTCCACCGCCGGTGCCACCCTCGGCCGGGACGTCACCTTCGGTTTCACGACACCGCCTCCTCGGCTTGTCGCGCACCATCCCGCGGGCCACCACGTACGGCCCGACAGCATCCTGTTGCTCGTCTTCGACCAACCGGTGGACGCGGCGGCTGTGCTCGCCCTGACCTCGGTCGCCGCCGACCAGCAGCAGATAGCCGTGCGCGCCGCCACCGGCGAGGAACTCGCGGCGGATGCCGTCGCGGCGAGGCGGGCGGCCGGCGTGCCAGACGGGCGGGTCGTCGCCTTGCGTCCCCACGAACCGCTCCCCTTCGGCACCACCTTCGTTGCGACACTCGGAGCCGGTATCCGGTCCCTCGAAGGACCGGCGACGACAACCTCGGCGATCACCTGGACGTTCACCACGCCCGGGCCCTTCCGGGTGCGCGGCCTACAGTCGGACTGGGGTCGCCAGGACCCCGAACCGGGTGCCACCTGGCACATCGAACTCACTAACCCGGTGGACGCCGCGTCCTTCGAGGACGCGATGGTCGGTGTCGACCCGCCGGTGGACCGGCTCGCGGCCGCGGTCTCCGGGTCGTACCTGCACGTGGCCGCGGCGTCGGTCGCAGGGCAGCGCTACCACGTGACGATCGACCCCGCGCTGCGGGACGTCTTCGGCCAGCCGCTCGAGCCGTCGGATCCGCTTCCGGTCGATGTCGGGGAACCGGAGCCGCGGCTGACGATCCTCGGCGGGGATCACGTCATCCTCGATCCCGCCGGCGCCGCCGTGCTCCCGGTGCGGTGCATCGGCCTCGAGCGGATCCGGGTTCGGGTGCACAGGGTGGAGCCGGGGGACTGGACCTTCGGGCCGTATCAGAGGCGCTGGTCCGAGGACGACACGAAGATTCCCGGCGAGAGAGTCGCCGATCTTGTGCTCACCGTTCCCGGGGGACGGCGGGCGTGGTCCGATGTCGACGTCGACCTGACCCCCTGGCTCGACGACGGGCTCGGGCAACTCGTCGTATCCGTCGAGCCCGAAGATCGGATGTCCCAGGACCACCGACGGCCGTTGACCGCGAGGTCCTGGGTGCAGGCCACGCGTCTCGGTGTCGACGCACTGGTGGACGCGACCACCCTGCGGGCGTGGGTCACCGATCTCGCAACCGGCACACCACTGCGTGGTGCGACAGCGACGCTCGGCGACGCCTCCGCGGTGACCGGGACCGACGGAAGCTGTGTGCTGCCACTGTCCGACGCGTCGGAGTCGGTGCTGGCCGTGCGGCGCGAACACGATCTGGCGTTGCTCCCGCAGGACAGGGTGTGGTGGGACGGCTGGAACCGGGGCGACATCAGCGAACGCGCCGTCTGGTTCGTCTTCGACGATCGTGGCCTCTACCGTCCCGGCGAGCAGGTACACCTCAAGGGCTGGATTCGGACGCTCACCGCCGGACCAGCCGGTGACGTGGCACCCGCCCCGGGTTCCCTCAAGGCCGTCTCCTGGACGGCCCTGGATGCGCTGGGCAACGAAATCGGCTCGGGCTCAACGGCTCTCGATCTAATGGGGGGATTCGACCTGAAGGTCGACCTGCCCGGGACGGTCAACCTCGGCGTGGCACGGGTGGAGTTCTCCGCCGCCGGCGACCGGACCTGGCGACACACGTTCCAGATCGCCGAATTCCGGCGTCCCGAGTACGAGGTCACCGTGTCCCTCACACCGGACCAGGGGGTCGCCGGTGACACCGTCACCGCATCGGCGCAAGCCGAGTACTACGCCGGCGGTGCACTGCGCGCCGCGCCGGTCACCTGGTCGGTCACCGCCACCCCGGCGCGCTACACCCCGCCAGGCTGGGACCGGTTCACGTTCGGCAACGCCGAGCCCTGGTGGCGCTGGAGCCCAGGGGATCGCGACGAAGACGACGAGGTCCACGCCCGGTTCACCGCGTTGACCGGCGATAGCGGCAACCACCGACTCGGGATCGTCACGGCACCCGGGTCCCAGCCCCGACCCTGGTCATTAGCGGCCGAGGCGACCGTTGAGGACGTCAACCGGCAGGCCTGGACGGCGGCGGCGTCCGTCGTGGTCCACCCGGCGGCGGTGTGCGTCGGGCTCCGATCAGAGCGCTCCTTCGTCACCGGCGGACAGTCGCTGGAGATGGAGACCATCGTCGTGGACCTCGACGGCACACCGCTTCCGGGCATACCGGTCAGCTTGCGCGCGGAGCGCCGGGAGCACCGCCAGGTCGCCGGGGAGTGGCGCGAGGTGGTCGCCGAGACCGTCGAACAGGCCGTGCTGAGCGGTACCGATGCGGTGGGTGTGTCGCTCGACGGCCTCGCGCCCGGGCGGTGGTCGTTGGCGGTCGAGGCGGCCGATTCCGACGGACGTGCGCACCGCAGCAGTCTCGACGCCTGGGTGAGCGGAGCCAACGCGGATCGGGGTGTGAATGACGATGAGTTGCAGCTGATTCCGGACCGGGCAGCCCACGCGCCCGGCGATGTCGCCGAGGTGCTGCTGCTCGCGCCGTTCACGCCGGCGCACGGGCTGCTGGTCCTGGAGCGCGAGGGCGTCGTGCACACCGAACCGCTGACCGTCGACGACACCTTCCACACCCTGCGTATCCCGGTGGAGGACGGCTTCACACCAGGGGTGCACGTGCACGTTGTGCTGGCCGGTGCCGTCCAACGCCCGGACGCGCCGGCAGGTGTCACCCGTCCCGCGTTCGCATCGGGCACTGTCCACCTTTCCGTGCCGCCGGTTTCCCGGACGCTGACCGTCGCCGTGACGCCGCGGGCGGCCGGTCTGCGGCCGGGCGAGGGAACCGTGCTGGACCTGGCTGTGACCGGGCCCGGCGGAACCCCGGTGGCCGGCGCCGGCGCCACCGTGATCATGGTCGACGAGTCCGTTCTGGCCGTCGCGGGATACGCCAATCCCGACCCGCTTGGCGTGTTCTATCCGCCACGGGATGCCGGCGTGGAGACCACCCGGTCACGGCCACTGGTGTTGTTGGCGCGACCTGCTGCCCTCACGGTGTCCGAGGAGCTCGATTCGCCATTCTGCCCCGCCCCCGTTGCCGAGATGACCGACGCGATGCTGCCGATGCCCGCTCCCGCAGGGGGAGCGTTCTCGGGGGGCGGCACCTTCGACCCGCAGCCCATCCGCGCTCGGACCGATTTCAGCGCGCTGGCACTGTTCGCCGCCGCCGTCACCACCGACCCGGAGGGTCGGGCCGCCGTCCCGGTCACGCTGCCCGACAACCTCACCCGCTACCGCGTCCTCGCCGTCGCGACCGACGGGGTTGCCTGGTTCGGGGTGGGCGAATCCTCGCTGACCGCCCGACTGCCGCTGATGGTTCGCCCCTCGGCGCCGCGCTTCCTCTCCTGGGGTGACACCTTCGAACTGCCGGTGGTAATCCAGAACCAGGCCGACGAACCACTTGAGGTCGAGGTGGCGGTGCGGGCGGGCAACGCCGCGCTGACCGCAGGTGCCGGCCGGCGGGTCGTCATACCGGGGAACGACCGGGCCGAAGTCCGGTTCCCCGCCGCCACGGCGGTGGTGGGAGAGGCCCGTTTCGAGGTGGCCGCGGCGTCAGGTCCGGACGCCGACGCCGCCACCGTGACGCTGCCCGTGTGGTCACCTGCGACCACCGAGGCCTTCGCGCTGCACGGTGTGCTTGACGAGGATGCGCTGGACCAGCCCGTCAGGGCTCCCGCCGGTGCGGTCCCGTCCTTCGGCGGGCTGGAGGTCACCACGTCGTCGACGGGAGTGACCGCCCTGTCCGATGCCGTCGCGTACCTGATCTCCTATCCGTTCGAGTGCGCCGAACAGGTGGCGTCGCGGGTGCTGGCGATCGCCGCCCTGCGGGACGTGCTGGCGGCCTTCGGCACCGACAAGCAGGAATCTCCAGCGGAGATGGAAGCGACGGTCGACCGCGATATCGAAGCGCTGACGGCACGTCAGTGCGCGGACGGCGGCTTCGGCTGGTGGCGGCCGGCCGACGACTCGTGGCCGTACATCAGTGTCCACGTCGGCAATGCGCTGGCCCGTGCCCGGGCGAAGGGGTTCGACGTCCCCGAGCGGGTGGTGACCGCCCTGCTCGGCTACCTGCGGATCATCCATCGGCGGTTCCCCCACGACTACCCGGCAGAAGCCCGCGCCGTGATCGAGGCGTACGCCGTCTCTGTCCGGGCCGCGCTCGGCGACCCGGATCCGAAGGCGGCGCGACGGTTGGCTGCCGCCCGCATCCCGGGCGGCACCCTGCCCATCGAGGGGCTCGCCTGGTTGCTGCCGGTGCTCGCCGGCGATTCCGACTCACGCGATGAGACGACGGAGGTTCGCCGTCGGATCGCCAACCGCGTGGTCGAGACGCCGGGCGCAGCCTCCGTGACCGCCCGGTACGAGGACGGCGCGCATCTGTTGCTGGCCTCCGACCGGCGCGCCGACGCAGTCGTCCTCGAGGCGCTGATCGCCGACCAGCCCGGCAGTGATCTCATCCCCAAACTCGTCGCAGGGCTGCAGGGACACCGCACGGCCGGCCGATGGGCCACCACCCAGGAGAACGCGTTCGTGCTGCTGGCACTCGGCCGCTACTTCGACACCTACGAGTCCGTCACACCCGACTTCACCGCGCGACTGTGGCTGGGCGAAGACTTTGCGGGCGCGCACGCGTTTCACGGCCGGTCCACCGACCGGCAGCACCTCGTCGTCCCGATGGCGGCGTTGTCGGCCGAGTCGAGCGCGCCACGTGACCTGCTGCTGGCCAAGGACGGCCCGGGGCGGCTCTACTACCGATTGGGATTGCGATACGCCCCGGCCGGCCTCGACCTCGAACCACTCGACCGTGGCTTCGCCGTGGCCCGATCCTATGAAGCACTCGACGACCCGGCCGACGTCCGCCGCGATGACGACGGGAGCTGGCACATCCGGGCCGGGGCGCGGGTCCGGGTCAACCTGGCCATGACGGCACCCTCGCGGCGCTACCACGTGGCTCTCGTGGATCCGCTGCCCGCCGGACTCGAGCCGCTCGACCCATCACTGGCCACCACCGCGCGTGACGCGCCATCCGACGGCTCCGGGGTCGGCGTCATCGGAGGCGCGGGACTCGGCGGCCCCGGTCGCGGAGCGGGCCATTGGTGGTGGTGGAGCCGGCCGTGGTTCGACCACGAGAACCTACGTGACAACCGGGCCGAGGCGTTCGCGTCGCTGTTGTGGGAGGGCTCGTACCGGTACAGCTACACGGCCCGTGCGACGACCCCGGGCACCTTCACCGCCGGTCCGCCGAAGGCCGAGGAGATGTACTCGCCCGAAGTGTTCGGCCGAGGGGCCACAGACCGGGTGGTCGTTCGTTAATCCGCAATCAGGTTGCGGCGCCGTCATCCACGGTCGGCTTCGAGCGCAGTGCGGGTCGGGCCGAGCGTCGCCGCGGAATCCGGTCAGCGATGCCGCTGAGCGTGGTGACCATCCTGTTGAGGGTGTCGACAGCCGACTCGAGCGTTTCGGCCGTCGGCGTCAAGGTCTCCACGGCGGGCTGCAGTCGACTCAGAATCTCGGCGGTTTCGATGAGCTGTTCGAGGGGGCCGTTCTTCACCGTCAGTTTGTCGATGACGCCTTCCTCGGCAAACACCCGCTCAATCACACCGTCCTCAGCGAAGATCCGCTCAAGCGGACCCTCCTCGGCGATCAACCGATCGATGAGTCCGCCGGGTGCCACGATCCGCTCCAGCGGACTCCCTTCAAGCGACACTCGATCGAGCAGGCCACCGGGTGCGGTCAGGAGGTCCACGACACCACCCGGCCGTGTCAGTTTGTCGGCCGGACCGCCGCGGGCCAGAAGCCGGCCCAGGGCCCGGTCGTTCTCAGTCAGTTCGGCAACCCGGTTGGCGCCGATGATCGCGCCGCGCACCGGAAGTAGGTCGGTGATCGCGTCCACAGTCTTCGGGCCATCCTCGCCCAGGGCTTCCTTCACCGTTCCGAGTGCCATCGCCGCGATGGCAAGTCCCGCGTCGGCAACTTTCACGCCGGCGCGGATTGGGGCTAGGGCCGCGGCACCGATGACCTCACTGATGTTCACGCGGCAAGTGTATGGCTCGGTGTCCTCACACAGCGGCGATCGAGCAGCAGATTCCGACCTTCCCGAACGCGGGTTACACCGTTCACACCAGTCCCATTGGTAACATCGGTCCGTGCAGGGCGCATCGGGAGGCACCGGCTCCGGGCGATACCTGTCGATCTCGCGACGGGAGGCCGTCCGCCACGCCACCACTGCTGCTGCTGCGCTCGCCGGGCTTGGTGCGGGTTCGGGGTGAGTAGGAGCGGCCACCGCATCGGCGGGCGATCGCCATCTGTTAGTCTACGCCATGAGAGTGATTCCGGCGGAGGAGTTCCGAGGCGCCGGCTACTACGGAGTGATCAACTCCGTCTCGTTTT
>JAUPLT010000101.1 GCA_030836785.1 Actinomycetota bacterium | reverse complement strand
GGCGATCACTGTTGGCCTGTGCAAGTGTTCGGCGCCGGCTTCCCGGCGAACCGGTCGGCGATCCAGTCCAGTTCGGCGGGGCGCGCTGTCCAGACCAGTGTTTCGTGCGGGTCGCTTTCGGTGAAGTAGGTGTCGACGACGGAGCCGTGCTGGCACAGCGCCTGGGTGGCCGCCACCGTGAGCTGGGGCGAGACGTCGGTGTCGGCCATGCCCTGCAACATCAGGATCGGCATCTCGACCCGACGATCCACCGGCATGTTCTGCGCCACCACGTTGAGCACCCGCAGTGACGGATTCGGCTTCACATAACTGGCGAAAGGTTTGGTCATCTGCTTGACGAGGGCGTCGTGGCAGAGCGACTTGGCCAGGTTCATGGCCTCGACGCCCTCGGGGGTCAGCAGATCCGATGGCGAAAGTTCGTCGGGGAAGGCTGTGGTCCATGACGAGGCCAGGTTGAGCATGTAGGACGCCCGGATGGCGGCCTCCTTCTCGTTTCCGGGGTTGGACGCCATCTCGGCCAAGGCCAGCGGGATCGGCGGAATCATCCCCGGCGCCGAGACAACCGCGCCCCGCAACTGAAGTTCCGGCGCGTACTCAGGGGCCAGGGATGCCGCCGACAGGCTCGCGTGGCCACCCTGGCTGTGTCCGTAGATGGCCATCCTGGCGGCGTCGATCCGATCCGGAGCCAGATAGACGGCGGCCCGCAGGGAGTCCAGCACGTTGTGCGCCTCGGCGGCCTTGAGCATGTAGACGGGGTCGCCGGGCGCACCCTCGCCCTCATAGTCCGCTGCGGCCACCACATAGCCCTGATTGACCAGCGGCCGCATCCGCGCCTCCCACATGTGGGTGCCCACGGTCTGGTCGGTGAACGGTGCGATCGAGGGCGCGCACGGGCGCGCCGTTCCGGTGGTGCCGTGGGCGAACGCCACCACGGGCCGGCCCGCCGGACCGGTTGGTGCGTCGGGTTCGGCGATCATCCCGGTGACCGCGATTGGCTGCCCCGTCGTCGACGTCGACAGGTACATGATCCTCGTCGCCCGGATACCGGGCGGGGCCTCCGGCATCGGTTCGGACTTGATGATCGTGCCGGGCAGTCCGATGGGCAACGGGTCCGGCGGGGTGTAGAACGGCGTGGGCGGCGTGGGTCGCAGGGCGTTGTACACCGGGTTGTAGGCGATGCTCTCCGGACCTTCGGCTTTGGGCACGTAGGGTGCCCGCGAGGTCGAGACAAGCAGGCCGAAGGAAAGGGCGCCGAGGGCGACGACCAGAACGGCATTCCTGGCCCGAAGGCGTGGGGAGCTCACTCCGGGACCATACGCCGAGAGATCAAACGCAGAGGGTCGTGTCCGGCGGCAGGGGGAGTGATCAGCCGCGAATCACGGTTCAGTGCCACATCGGAGAGAGGTGCCGCGAGCGCCTGCGGAGACCCGCAGACGCTCGCAGCATCCCGGTGAGCTCAGTTCTTGGTGTCGATCCACTGGGTGAGCGCCTCTTCAAGCGCGGCGGCGACGCTGACGCCCGCGTCCCTGGCGGCGTCTTCGAAGCGATGGACAAGGTCGGTCGGCACCGAGGCATTCACCTTGGCGCGCTTCGGCTCGGTGTCCGCCGGTGGGTGGGCGAGGTCCGGGGGGGTGTGCCGGGCCAGGGTTTCCGCGATGGCGTCACGCAATGCCGGCACCGCATCGAGGAGGTCGACGAGATCCTCGGACTCGATGCGCAGCACCTCGGCGGGACCCTTCGTCGTGACCGTGGCAGTGCGCAGTGCCCCTTCCTGGATCGCCGAATGGCCGATCACCTCGCCGGCGCCCAGGGTGGCCACGTGCTGACGGCCGACGTACACCCCGACCTCCCCGCTGAGCAGGATGAAGCAGGCGTCCGCCGGGGTGAGCTCATGAATCAGCGGCCACGGTCCCGACATCGTGTCGTGATGCGCCGCCCGGACGACCCGCTGCAGATCGTCATCCGAGAACTTCGCGAACAGCGGGAACTGACGAAGCCGAGCGACGTCCTCGTCTTCGCGCAGTTCGACCCAGTTTTCCTGTTGACGATCACCCTTATGCTTGTCGATCAAGCTCATTGCAGCGGACTCCTCGATTCGTGGTGCCGACCTCAGCGGCACCGGCCGGTAACAGTATTGGTGGTCAGGGCTGGCAGGTCCGGCGTATTCGGCTATTTAATAGCACGGTGTCGACGGACTTTGAGGTTACCGAAGCGGGCATTCGCGATCTTCGTGCGGCCCTCGACGACGGCCGGGTGACCAGCGTGCGATTGGTGCAGGCCTACCTGCGCCGGATCGAGGCCTACGACCGGGGCGGTCCATGCCTGAACTCGGTCGTCGTCCTCAACCCGGACGCCCTGGCGGATGCCGCGGCCTCGGATCAGCGCAGGTCCCGCGGAGAGTTGCGCGGTCCCCTCGACGGCATTCCGTACACGGCCAAGGACAGCTATCTGGCGACCGGTTTGACCGCGGCCGCCGGTTCGTACGCGTTCGAGGATCTGGTTGCCCAACGGGATGCGTTCGCGATCGAGCGGCTCCGCGGCGGCGGCGCCGTACTGATCGGTCTGACCAACATGCCGGCGATGGCCAACGGCGGCATGCAGCGCGGCCTCTACGGCCGGGCCGAAAGCCCCTACAGTGCCGAGTACTTGACGTCGGCATTCGGTTCGGGCTCTTCGAACGGTTCCGGAACTGCCACCGCGGCGAGTTTCGCCGCCTTCGGGCTGGGGGAGGAGACCTGGTCCAGTGGGCGGGCGCCGGCGACCAACAACGCGCTGTGCGCCTACACCCCGTCGCGCGGGGTGATCTCGGTCCGCGGGAACTGGCCGCTGGTTCCCACCATGGACGTCGTCGTCCCGCACACCCGGACCATGGCCGACATGCTTGAGGTGCTCGACGTCGTCGTCGCCAACGACCCGGACCCGCGTGGCGACCTGTGGCGTTCCCAACCGTGGATCGTGATCCCCCGGGCGTCGGCGGTCCGTCCCAAGTCCTACCGCGCGCTCCAGCCGGCCGATCACTCGGCGGCGCGTGAAGCGTTGGCGGGCAAGCGGTTCGGCGTTCCCCGGATGTACATCAACGCCGATCCGGAGGCCGGGGTGGGGGAGAACCTCGGTATCGGCGGATCCACCGGGCGGCGGATCGACACCCGGCAGTCCGTCATCGATCTGTTTCAGGCTGCCGGCGCCGACCTGGTCGCTGCGGGAGCCGAGGTCCTCCTGGTGGACTTCCCGGTGGTCTCCAACTATGAGTCAGACCGCGCCGGGGCGCCCTCGATCCGGACCCGCGGGCTGGTGAGTCCGGCATTTCTGGACCGGGAGATCCTCGACCTGTCGGCCTGGGCGTGGGACGACTTCCTGCGCGCCAACGGCGATCCGAAGCTTTGCCGCCTCGCCGATGTGGACGGCAGCCGGATATGGGTGCATCCCGAAGGCGCGCTGCCGGATCGGGCCGAGGGGTTCGGAGACGACATCAACACCTACCCGGACTTCATCCGGGCACACCCCGTCGAGTCCTTCCTGGACATTCCGCACCTGGAGGAGGGCTTGCGCGGTCTGGAGGAGACCCGCCGCACCGATCTCGAGGCTTGGATGGATCGGCTCGGACTGGATGCGGTCATCTTTCCCACGGTCGCCGACGTGGGTCCCGCGGACATGGACGTCAACCCCTCCTCGGCCGACATCGGTTGGCGCAACGGGGTGTGGGTCGCCAACGGCAATCTCGTCCCGCGGCATCTGGGCATTCCCACGGTGACGGTTCCGATGGGCATCATGGCCGACATCGGCATGCCGGTCGGGCTGACCATCGCCGGCCGCGCCTATGACGACACCGCACTGCTGTCGCTGGCCGCGGCGTTCGAAGCAACCGGCGCTCGACGCACCCCGCCACCTCGCACCCCGCCGCTGTGATCCCCACCCCGATCATTCCCGGCCCTATGATCCCAGCATGACAACTGCCAGCGGCCACCTGATGCCGGCCGAATCGGCACCCCAGCAACGGGTCTGGATGGCGTTCCCGAGCGAGGGCTACTCACTCGGGGACACCGAGGAGGCCCGGCACGACGCCAGGTCCACCTGGGCGGCCGTCGCCCATGCGATAGCTGAATTCGAACCGGTGACGATGGTGGTCGACCCGGCCGAGCGCGATGCGGCCGACCGGTACCTCTCGGCGAGTATCGAGCGTCTCGAGGCGCCGCTCAACGACGCCTGGATGCGCGATATCGGGCCGACTTTCGTCCATGCGGCGGACGGTTCGGTGGCCGCGGTGGACTGGGTGTTCAACGGCTGGGGTGCCCAGAGTTGGGCGCGCTGGGACCGAGACGCCCGGATCGGGCGGATCGTCGCCGACGCCGCGGGAACCCCGGTCGTCAGCTCCGATCTCGTCAACGAGGGTGGTGGCATCCAGGTGGACGGTGCGGGCACCGTGCTGCTCACCGACACCGTGCAACTCGACCCGGGACGGAACCCGGGCCGCAGCCGCGCCGAGGTGGAGACCGAACTCGCCCGCACCATCGGAACGACGCACGCGGTGTGGCTGCCGCGGGGGCTGACCCGCGACTCCGAGCGGTTCGGCACCCGCGGTCACGTCGACATCGTCGCGGCGATCACCTCACCGGGGCGGCTGCTGCTGCACACCCAGACGGATCCGTCGCATCCCGACTACCAGGTGTGCCGCGAGATCCGGGCTGCGCTGGAGGGCACCCACGACGCGGCCGGCCAGGAGTGGCAGATCACCGAAATGCCCGCTCCGGCAACGCTGACCGACGCCGAGGGATACGTCGACTACAGCTATATCAACCACCTGGTGGTCAACGGCGGCGTCATCGCGTGCGGATTCGGGGATGTCCGGGACGGCGACGCGGCCGCCATCCTCGCCGAGCAGTACCCGGGCCGGCGGGTGGTCACCATCGACGCCCGCCCGCTGTTCGAACGCGGTGGCGGCATTCACTGCATCACTCAGCAGCAGCCGGCACCCCGGGTGTAGGCCCCGCAGCCAGACCAGGCTCGGCGCTCAGAGCGCGTCGGCCAGGGCGCGACCGGCCGCCCGCCCGGAGAAGATGCACCCGCCGAGGAAGGTGCCCTCCAAGGCGTTGTAGCCGTGTACGCCGCCGCCGCCGAAGCCCGCCACCTCACCGGCCGCATACAGCCCGGGGATCGGCAGACCGTCGTGCCCCAGCGCGCGCGAGGACAGGTCGGTCTGGATGCCGCCCAACGTCTTTCGGGTGAGCACGTGCAGTTTGACGCCGATCAGCGGTCCGGCGGCGGGGTCGAGGATGCGGTGCGGTGCCGCGGTGCGGCCGATGCGTTCGGTGATGGACTTGCGCGCGTTGTGGATACCCTGGATCTGGGCGTCCTTACTGAACGGGTTGGTGACCTGCATGTCCCGCGCCTCGATCTGCCGGCGGATGGCGGCCGCGTCCAGCAGTGGTTCGTCGGTGAGTGCGTTCATCTTCGCCACCAGTTCCTCTAGGCCGTCGGCGACCACGAAGTCAGCCCCGCGCTGTTTGAACGCCTCGACCGGCGCGGGTGCCTTGCTGTTCAGGACCCGTTGGCGGGCAAAGGACTTCCAGTTTCCGTCGGTGATGTCGGGGTTCTGTTCCGAACCCGACAGGGCGAACTCCTTCTTGATGATCTTCTGGGTGAGGATGAACCAGGAGTGGTCATAGCCGGCGATTTCCGGCGTGGTGCGCAGATACCGCAGGGTGCCCAGGGTGTCGTAACCCGGCAGGTAGGGCTGCGGCAGTCGCCGGCCCAGTGCGTCGAACCACATCGACGACGGGCCGGGCAGGATTCGGATGGCGTGGCTGGGCCAGATCGGATCCCAGTTCTGCACCCCTTCGGTGTAGTGCCACATACGATCCCGGTTGACCAGACGGACACCGCTGTCCGCGGCGATGTCGAGCATCCGGCCGTCCACGTAAGCCGGGACGCCGGTGATCATCGACTTCGGCGGGGTCCCCATCCGCTCCGGCCAGTACCGGCGCACGATGTCGTGATTGCCGCCGATCCCGCCGGAGGTGATGACCACCGCCTGCGCGGACAGATCGAACGACCCGGCTACGTCGCGGTTGGAGGGTTTGCCCCGAGGTGCGTCATCGGGGGCCAGCACGGTCCCGCGCACGCCGGTGACGGCGCCGTCGGTGAGTACCAGTTCGTCAACCCGGTGACGGTGATGGAAGGTGACCAAGCCCCGTTCGGCGGCTGCCAGTGCCGACTCGGTGAAGGGCTTGACGATGCCGGTTCCTGTTCCCCACGGGACGTGGAAGCGCGGAACCGAGTTGCCGTGGCCGGTGGCGGTGAGATCACCGCGTTCGGCCCAGCCGACGCTGGGCAGGAACTCGATCCCCTGATCGCACAGGTACCCGCGTTTGTCGCCGGCGGCGAACTCCACGTAGGCCCGCGCCCATCGACTGGCCCACACGTCCTCGTCATCGAGTCGGTCGAAGCCCGCGCTGCCCTGCCAGTCGTTCCAGGCCAGTTCCAGTGAGTCGGAGATCCGCATCCGCCGTTGCTCGGGGCTGTCGACCAGGAAGATCCCGCCGAACGACCAGAAGGCCTGCCCGCCCAGATTGGCGGCGTTCTCCTGGTCCACCACGGCCACCCGCTTGCCGCGGCGGGTCAGCTCAAAGGTGGCGACAAGCCCGGCCAGGCCCGCCCCGACGACGATCACATCTGCATCCATCAGGACAAGGTAGGCATTCGGACCCGTTGAGGGAACGCCGACCCGCCGGGCAGCCTGCACTAGGACCGTTGATCAAGTCTCTAGCATCGGTTCAGTGGCTGACCGCTATGGCACCGATGTACTCGCCAACAATCCCCATGACACCCTGAAGTCGCGCAGGCCCCGATCGGTGGAGCGCGCGGCGGAGATCGGGATGGTCGTCGAGGACGCCCAGTCGGGCTACGTCGGCGCGGTGCTGCGGGTGGAAGCCGGCAACCTCGAACTCGAGGATCGGCGTGGCCGGGTCCGGGTGTTCCCGCTCGGCCCCGGCTTTCTGGTGGACGGTCAGCCGGTGATCCTGACCGCCCCGCAACGCGCGGCGGCGACCGCCACCCGCACCAAGTCCGGCTCGGTGAAGGTCGACGGCGCCCGGGCCAGGGTGGCGCTGGCCGGACGCATCTACGTCGAAGGCCGCCACGACGCCGAACTCGTCGAACAGGTGTGGGGCGAGGATCTGCGGGTCGAGGGTGTGGTGGTGGAGTACCTCGGCGGGGTCGACGATCTGGTGGACATCGTCGCCTCGTTTCGGCCGGGTCCGGGCCGCCGCCTCGGCGTACTGGTCGACCACCTCGTTGCCGGCTCGAAAGAGGCCCGCATCGCCGAGGCGGTTCGCCGTGGCCCGGGTGGCGAACACACCCTGGTGGTCGGGCACCCGTTCGTCGACATCTGGCAGGCGGTCAAGCCTGCCCGGGTGGGCCTGGCGGCGTGGCCCTCGGTGCCGCGCAACATCGACTGGAAGACCGGTATCTGCCAGGCGTTGCGACTGCCGCACCGCGACCAGGCCGATATCGCCGCGGCGTGGCGCCGAATTCGCGGATCGGTCCGTGACTGGACCGACCTCGAACCGGAACTGATCGGCCGGGTCGAGGAACTCATCGACTTCGTCACGGGCTCGCCCTAGCAACCTGAACGTCGGATTCCGGACCGCGGCCGGGTATCGCTGAACTAGGGTCGGTCACCGATGGCTGCGCACGGAGAGCACCAATCGACGGCGCCGCGTACGACTCTGTCCCGCTTCGGCGAACCCCGGGGACTGCTGATCGGCGGGATCGCGGCCGGGGTGGCCGGGGTGATGGCCGACCTGCTCAGCCCTATCTACGCGACGTCCTTCCACAAGGGATTCGGACTGAGCAACACCCAGGCGGGGTTCCTGGTCACCGCCGCCCTCGGGATGATGGCGGTGTCCGAATTCGGTCTGGCGCACTCAATCGGCAGGCGCAACCTCAAACACGTCACCACGTGGGGCGTCGGGATGTCCTGCGTCGCGCTGCTCTACATCAGTGAGGTCAGCGACAACGGGTTCTGGTCGCTGTTCGTCGGCATGGCGGTTCTTGGCTTGGGCTGCGGCCTGAGTTTCGTCGCCGGCAACGCCGCCCTGTCCCACGCCGGCAACAGCGAACGGGCGTTCGGTCTGCTGACGTTCTGGTACATGATCTTCGTGTTCGTGATGATGAGCACGAACCCCGTTCTGCGCCAGATGTACCCGATCGTTCTGCCGTATGCCGCGATGGTGGCGGTGCAGTTGCTGTGCCTGGCCCTGGTCTGGTGGAAGCTGCCGGACACCCGGGTGCTGGCCACCCAGCGCACGGCCACCGACCCGATGGATACCGATGCGACGGGGGGCGGGACGGGCACCGCGGCGCTCGCGCTGTTCAGTCCGTTGCCGCTGTTGCTCGGACTGGCGGTCACGGTGTCCCAGCTCGCGGTTGCCGGCCTGTGGACCTTCGCCCAGGAACTGGGCGGGACCGCCGGACTGTCGTCACAGACGACTTCCACGTTCCTGGGCGTCTCGCAGCTGATCGGCCTCCTGGGTGCGCTGGCCCCGTGGCTGCTGGGGCGTCTGCTCGGCCGGGCGGTCCTGGGAGCCGTGGGTTTCCTGCTGGCCGCCGTCGGAATCTTGCTGGTCGGACTGGTGCACACCCCGGCTGGGTACATTGCCGGCAACCTCGCGGTCAACCTCGGCTACTGGGTGACCCTGCCGTTGGCGCTCTCCGTCGCGTCCGACCTGGACCGCGAAGGAGGGCGGCTGCTCGCATTCATGCTCGGCATGTCATCGGTGGGGCTGGCGTTCGGGCCGAGCCTGGCCGGCCCACTGTTGGGCGGCGCCGATACCACGTTGGGCGGCTGGATCTTCGGACTGCTGGGACTGGCCGCGGTGCCTTTGATCATCGCCCCGGCGGTGGCCGCCGACCGGGCCGTCCCCCCACGGTAGACCGCGTCAAACCGCGCTGGGTTACACCGCGCTGGGGGACACCCGGTTGCGACGGGCGGCCAGCACCGCCTCGGCGGCCAGCACCAGCAGCAGGGTGACCCCGAACGAGGGGTATACCACCGCCAGCGTGGTGGCGATCACTCCAACGGCGACCGCGGCGCCCCGCGGTGCCGGGCGCTGCGGATCCCCGGTGCGGCCGGGAAGCCCGCTGCCGCCCGCGGGTCGGCGTTTCCACCACATGGCGGCGCCGGTGATGATGCTGGTCAGAAGGCCCAGGCAGGCCGTGGTGGCCAGCACGCGGGTGACGATCCCGTACTGGGTGCCCATATGCATGTCCACCGCCCAACTGGTTGCCCGCGACAGTGCGCCGTCCTGCTCGGCGGTGGCGTTGGCAATGGTCTGGCCGGTGAATTGGTCGAGGTAGAGGGTCCGCTGCTCGGAGAGCCGCTGCGGCCAGTGATTGATCACCGCGTAGCTTCCGTACACGGTCCGGTCGGCTCCGGTGCTGTCCGACGGTGGCGCGATCGAATACCCGGGCACCATCCCCTCCGCCCGGGCGATCTCGTTGATGTCGTTGAACCCCAGGGGTTTCGGTGACCACCCCGGCGCCGCCGAGGAGTAGACGGGATCGTCCTTGTCGGCCCAGGCGATTCGGCGGCCGAGGCGGTCCAGGTCGCCCATGGTGGCAGGGGTCGAGGCCGCGTCGATCTCCGTCGACGGGGTGACGGCGGCGGTGACCGCACGCCAATTCTCCCCCCAGCAGCGTGACCAGGTCAGCCCGGACACGATGTAGCAGATCAGCACCACCGACAGCAGAACGCCGG
>JAUPLT010000100.1 GCA_030836785.1 Actinomycetota bacterium | reverse complement strand
GTCGACCATCGTGCACACGGTGTCCAGGTGCATCGTCGCGCGTTCCTCGGAAATCGGAACCGCCAGGACCGTGTGCGCCAAGTCGTCGTCGAACAGGCTGCGGGCCAGCGCCTCCGCCCCGGCAGGGGTGGTCCGCTCTCCCACCCCGACCGCCACCACCCCGGGGGCGAGCAGCAGCACGTCGCCGCCCTCAACCGGAGCGGTGTGCGACTCATAGGCCCGACGCACCCCCAGGAACCGCGGATGGTGCGCATAGATCAGGTCCGTCAGCGACGTCTCGCGCTGCCGGGCCGACAGCGCCAGCGAGGTGATGGCGAACCGCGGCCCGATCCAGAACGACGAGTCCCGGGTGAACATCAGGTTCGGCAGCGGGTCGATCACGAAATCACCGCCGTGGTGCATCCGCCGCACCAGCGAGACATCGGAGGCAGCGTGGGACGGCAACTCGGTGAAGGTCATCCCGGCGACCAGGATGCGCGCAAGGTCAGCCGGTGCCAGCGTCCTCAGATAGGCCGAAAGTTCCTGGGCCAGAGGGACTCCCAGTCGTCGGCTGTCGACCGCGGCCGCGATGCCCTGGATCCGCGCGGCTCCGCTGTCCAGGGCCTCGGCGAGCAGGTCACCGAGTAGCACCACCTCCACACCGCGGGATCTCAGCACCGCTGCGAACGCGTCGTGTTCCTCCTGAGCGCGTGCCACCCAGGGCAGGCCGTCGAAAAGCAGGGCGTCATTGTTGCTGGGCGTCAGGCGCTTCAGCTCCGGCCCGGGACGATGCAGGATCACCGTCCGCAGCCTGCCGACTTCCGAGTTCACGCCCAGCACACCGGTCACACGGAGCACCGTATCGCCCAGCGGGCGACCAACCCCATTATCGAACGCCTGTGCGATATAGTGTGGGGGTGACCGTGGCGGTTCAGGGGTCGCTTTTCGACCACAGCGAGCGTCGCGACCTGGGTCATGACGCCTGGATCGAACTGCGCTCGGCCTGGGTCGACGAGCCGGACGCGCTGTTCGCCGAGTTGATCACGGCAGTGCCGTGGCGCGCCGAACGACGCACCATGTACGACCGGGTGCTCGACGTCCCACGCCTCGTCAGCTTCAGCGACCTCGCCGCCGGCCCACCGCCGCACCCGGCGATCACTCGATTGCGCCGCCGCCTCAACGACATCTACGCCGGAGAACTCGGCGAACCCTTCACCACCGCCGGGTTCTGCCTGTACCGGGACGGGTCCGACAGCGTCGCCTGGCACGGCGACACGATCGGCCGCGGCGGCACCGACAACACCATGGTCGCCGTCGCCAGCCTGGGCGCCACCCGGGTGTTCGCGATGCGCCCGGCCGGCGGCGGCACGTCACTGCGGTTGCCGCAGAACCACGGCGACCTGCTCGTCATGGGCGGCTCCTGCCAACACACCTGGGAGCACGCCGTACCGAAGACATCAGCCCCTACCGGCCCCCGGATCAGCATCCAGTTCCGGGTGCGCGGGGTGCGCTGACCGCGATCAGTTCCGGATCGCGTTCACCCCGGCGATCAGCAGGTCCCGCGCTCGCTGCACATTGACCGGCGCCACCGGCTTTCCAGGCAGCACAAGGGGATTCGCCGAGACGATCACCTGGTAGTTACCGAAGTGGGCGGAGAAGTTGTAGACCTCGCCGGCGCGGGGTTTACCGTCGATGACGGTCTGCACCACCCGGTGCACCCCGATGGTGCGGGTGCCCTCGATCGTCGGGACGTCGGACACCTCCACGGTGCCGCGCGCCGCACCGCCGGCGAAGGCGACTTTGCGGCAGTCCGGCCCGGGTTCGATCAGCGGGACTGCCTCGTTGGTCTCGACGGCGATGACGACGAACCGGTTGCCCTCACCCTCCGCCGATACCGCCGCCATGTTGCCTTCGGTTCCGGGGGGAACCAGTTGTCCGGCGGCGAACTGGGCGCAGGACGGCGGGTCGAAGCGCATCCCGTCCGGAAGCCTCTGCCCGGCCAGCACTCGGGGGTCGATCCCGGTCGGGGCGACCTCGGTGACCTTGAACTGGGGTCCGAAGCTCGCCTTGATCTCGGAAATCCGGCCGATGTCGGCGGACGGCCCCGAGTCCGGGGAGCCGCAACCGGCCACCACCCCCGCACATAACAGTGCCACCGCCGCCCGCATCGTCACCGCGGTCAATGTACCCGCGGGGCACCGCGCGCCGACGGATCAGCGGTTGAGCCGCCAGATGTCGCCGGTCATCACCGTGGCGAACGTGCACCACGCCGGGTACGGCGCCAGTGCGACCCCGAGTTTCACGTCGGCCGCCGCCGCCCGGCGGGTCAGGTCGACGCTGCTGGCAGCCAGTGCGGCTGCGGCCACCGTCGCCAGGCCCAACCGGCGCTGCTTGAAGAACACCCAACTCCAGCCGCCGTTGAGGGCGAGGTTGACCCCGAGCGCGGCGATGAAGGCGTTGGCCTCACCGCGGCGGCCGTCGGCGCGGAGCCG
>JAUPLT010000099.1 GCA_030836785.1 Actinomycetota bacterium | reverse complement strand
TGCCGACAACATGCCCAGGACGGAGATCGCGATGGTCACCTGCAGCATCATGCCGAGTTGAACCGAAACCCGTAGTGGCACCGGAAGAGTGGGCCCGAACGTACTCGCGGTGTTGAACGACAGGAACACGTAGTCGACGATGCCTGGGGTCCAGTTCTCCAGGGTGGGGAAATCCGCCGAGTCATGCGGGAACACCAGTGCCGGGTGCTGGCGCGCTTCGCCGGCGTCATCGCGGCGGAAGGGGTCGTGGCGGAAGGGGTGGTCGAAACGCCAGTACCAGGCAGTGAACACCGCGACGTTCTGAACGTAGACCAGCGTCGAGGACAGCAGCAGGAACCCGGGGTTCGCCTCCCGGTCGAACAGGCTCGCCACCAGGGTCACGGCGTTCACACAGAGGGCGAGAACGCTCAGGCCCAAGGTCACGTCGAAAAGGTGCATGAAGATGCGGCGCCGAGGGGTGAACCAGAGCGCCAGCGCGGCCGATGCCGTACCCAGAGCCACGGGACTGGTCCAGAGGTCGAGCAGTTGCCTCGCCTCGACCAGGAATGATGTGTTCGGATCGGTCAGCAACATCGTGGAGGACGTCGCAAGGTCGAGCAGGTCGGCCAGGATCAGGGTGATCAGCGCGGCGCCGCCAGTACGGTGCAGCCTTCGGGCGCGACCGACCACAGGCGGCGGCGTCATTGGGCCCACTTTCGGAATCGTCGTCGGACGGTTCGGAAGCCCGGGACTTCGACCTCCTGGTCAATCGTCCGGTGTTGGCTGTCTGTGAAGGCAGTCACGAGCTCTGTCGGATCAGCCTGAATACCGGATGGTCGGAAGGGTCGGGAAGTTTGGCGAAGTAGCCGTCGACGGCCTTTCCGGCCTTCGTGCGGTACGCCGCCAAAACCGGTGGACGGCTGTCGACCGGAAGCTCCTGCACGACGAAGCTTTCCGACGATCCCTTGCGGGTCAGGATCACGCGGGGATTTACCCGCACGTTCTTCACCCACTGCGACTCGCCCCGTGTCGACACCAGGAATCGTGTCCCGGCGACGTCGACGCTGATGACTGGGATCTGTTGCTTCTGACCGCTGCACGTGGTCAGAGTGAGCGTCTCGGCGCTCGCAATGCCGGTCAGCATGGCGATCTTGTTGAACACCTTCGCGGTGAACCATGAGGGTTGGAGGTAGACCATGACTGCCAAGTCTGAGCTATCCGGGTGTCAGCCGAGATAGGAGATGGTGGGGAAGGAGTAGCTCAGCAGACCGCTGCCCATGTAGGCCAGAATCGGTGTCAGCGGCCCGGCCTGCGGCATTACCTCACGGTTGGTGGCGCCCGGGATGTACGGGTTCAGCGCCCGCATCCGCTCCACGTTGGTCCACACGTAGTTGTCGATGGCGTGGAGTTGTTCAGCCTCGGTGGCGCTGTCGGGAATGCCGAGATTTTCCCGGAACACGGCAAGCACCTCGTCTTTCTTGTCGCCGGTGGTGATCCAGCCGTTCACCTCGACATTGAAAACGGTGCGGTCCACCGTGTAGACGTTGATTCCGCCTCCCGGGGACACCTTCAGGTAGCCGAGTTGGGCGACGATGCCGATCTGGGTTTCCTTGAGCGCGGCTTGCGGGTTCGGTACGTAACCGACGTCGACGGTAATGACCTGGGCGTAGGGATTGATCAGGTAGATGGCCGACCACCGATGGTGTCCATCGACGATGTAGGTACCGTCGTCGGCAGTGATGACCGGGGCATCCCCGAAGGGTGTGATGACGCCGCCGTCGAAGAAGGTCTGGATGCTGGCCGGGTCCTGCAGGGTGTTCTTCAGCGTTTTCGCCAGGTCGATCTCGTTCTGCGTCGGCACCATGTCGGCCACGTCGGCGCTGCCGTAGGTGATTGTGAGAGCGCTATTGGCCAGCCCCCGATCCGGGCCACCACTGGTGAGCAGCGTGTAGAGGGCGACGTTGCAAGACGGGCTCGTCGGGCACGGGTTCTGGTCATCGACGTTGAGGAGGCGGTTGAGGGTCTTGACGAACCCTTCCTCAGTCGAGGTGTACGCCGCCAGCAGGATCTCCTGGAGTTGGGCCGCGGCCACCGTATCCGGCAAGGCCACCTGTCCGGTCTCGATGCGGGTGACGTTCGCCGACGTGGCCAGCAGACTGGTCGCGATACCCGCGAGTCCGCCGTCCAGGAACCAGTTCTGCACCGCCGACTCGACCTGGGCCTGGGTGGCACTCTGGCCGAGCACGGAGTAGATCTCCTGAACCTTCGCGGCCCGGAACGTATCGGTGGTGACGAACTGCAGCGCCGCCATGGAGATCGGCAGACCGCTGTTCAGTTGTTGGATGTAGGCCGCCGCAACCGCCGGGTCGGCGGGCGTGCCCAGTAGCGAGCGGTAGAGGTTGTCGACGTAGGAGAAGGCAGAGGGTTGCGCGCCCGCCGAACCGCCGCCGGCGCTGCTGGACTGGTAGAAGGCCTGGCTGCCGGCGATCCGCGCGGCGAACAACGGCTCAGGCGTGCCCCACATCAGGGCCGAGGTGTCCCAGGCGAGTTCTGGTGCGGTGGCATTGCGGTTCAGCAATTCCAAGTAGTAGCTGTTGACCTCGGTCTGGCGGAACGCCGTGGAACTGTACAGACCGGCGGTGACGCCGTTGACCCCGGTAAGACTCAGAACGGCGAGGTAGTTCTGCATTTCGTCGGCTGTCGGGTCCGCCCGCAGAACCTGATTGAACAACCCGGTCACGACCGCGGTCGGGTTCGTCACCGTGGCCGGGCCAGTCCCGCTGACCAGGTCTTCCAGGGTCAACCGCAGCAGAATCGGGAGCGCACCCAAACTCGGTGCTGACGTTGCCGGCGCACCCGGAAGGCCGAAAAACGCCGCTACCTGGCCGAACGGATCAAACTGCGCCACTGCCGCGGGCTGCGTCACCGCGAGCGCGGCCGGGCCGTTGCCGGCTGCGGCCGGTGTCAGGGTCGTGACCGTCGCGCCGCCGGACCGGGCCGTTGTGGCAACAGCGGAAGCGGCTACGGCGGGTGGCGGCTCCGAGCCGGTGTCGGTCCATGGCTGGGTCGCGGTGTCAGACGTCGCCGAGTCAGACGCCGCCCAGTCAGACGCCGCCGAGTCAGACCCGGTTGGCCGAACGGTTGCCGACGCACGCAGTGGCTGGCCGGCGTCCGCGCGCTGCTGCCGCGCAGCAGCGCTCCGGGATTCCACTTGGCCGCCGTCGGTTTCGGCACCCGAGCGCGATGCCAATCCAGCGAATCCGCGGCGGGCGACAGGTCGGCGCTCGGTCTGGACGGTGGACCTGGCGGTAACCGTGTCCGCCGAAACGGAATCCCCGCCGTCGTCCGCCGCGGCGCTTCCCGGGGCGGACACCAGCGCCACTCCCACGCCCGCGGCCACCGCACCTGCCTGCAGCCACCGCACGACGGGAAGGTGGCGCCGCCGGTGTGAATCTCTCGACAGTTGACCAGCCACGGAAACCTCCTCGCCATGGGCTGCGCTCTGGCAG
>JAUPLT010000007.1 GCA_030836785.1 Actinomycetota bacterium | reverse complement strand
CCACCTAGCACCGGGCGAGTGTCTCGTGAGACACCCAAATTGCGCATAAAGGCCGGATCGCATACCGAATCCCCTGGCTGTGGGTCGAGGATGCCGGCCAGCAGGTGCACCACACTGCGGGGCGTGAAGAACTCGCCGGCCTTCTTCCCGGACTCGTCGGCGAAGTTCTTCAGCAGATACTCGTAGGCCTGACCCAGCATGTCGTGGGACACGGTGTCCGGGTTCAGAGGGGTCTTGTTGAAGGCGGTGATGAGTGCCCGCAACGACGCCTCGGGCAGTCGGTCCTTGTTTGCCCACGCCGCGTCGCCGAAGATACCGCCGAGGGTCTTCGGGTTGGCCTGCTCGATCTTGCGGAACGCCACCGCGATCTGGTGGCCGATGTTGGTGGTCTTGTTCGTGACCGACTGCCACCGGACGTCGCGGGGGAGATCGAACTGGTGGTAGTCCGCTTCGATCTCGGCCGTCAGGTCGTCTCCGTAGTCCTCCACGGCCTGGGCGTGCTCGTAGTCCCAGGTGTCGCTGATCCACTTCCAGAACAGCATCGGAAAGACGTAGGTCTTGAAGTCGGCGGGATCGACCGGTCCACGCAGAGCATTCGCGGCCGCCCACAGGCGCTGTTCGAGCTCCTGCAGTGTGATCGAACCCATGACTCCCCTCCACACTTACCTGGCTGTCGTCGCATCAGTTTCGCAGACGGTCGCCCGAAAAGGCGGCCAGACCAGGCGTGACGAGTTGACGCGAACCACTCGGCCTGGGCGCGTGATGCAGCCTGCATCACCCAAATCAAGGAACCGCCGCCGACGGAGTTCTACGGAGCCCCGGGCAATCGGGTTGTGTACAACAGATCCGCACTGTTGTGCAACGGCGTCCCTCCTACTCCCCCGCCGGGGCGCGGAAGTCTTGGCGCCACGGTTCGGGGTCGACGGCGCGGTCTCGGGCGCGCCGGTCGGCGCGGGTGGCCTGGCGAATCCTGCGCTCGATCGTGCACTCTGCACGCCGCGCAATGCTGCGCAGTGATTCGAGCAGCCCGCGCAGCTGCTCGTCGGAGAGGGCGGCGGGGGTGCCTGCGGTGGTGCGCGACGTGATGACTACGTCGCCGCGCAGCAGCGGTGTCTGAATAGCGCGGAATGTGTTGAGCGCGAACAAAAGTTTCGTGGCGGGTGCGTTCAGCCGACGGCCACCCCGCAGCGACGGGGTGAGCCAAAATTGGTACCGGCCGTCTGAACTGCTGAGGGCTTCGATGTGACACGACCCGAGGCGGTCGGCAATGTCGGCGGTATCCCTGACCACGATGGCGTAGAGCTCTTGGTTGTGGCTGGCGAGCACGGAACGCATGAGCATCATCATCACACCAGGATCGGACAGTTCGATCGCGACTCTTGGCCCAGCTGCGGCGTGATCTCACCACCACTGAGGCCGCTCGCGATCAGCAGGCGGCGCTGGCGGCTGCCGCGGCCAAGGATGCTGGCGACGCCCGGCAAGCGGCGCACACTGCCGAGCTAGCGGCGGCCCGGCCGGGGTGGTCAGCGTTCCCGGGCGCTGGTGGTGTGTGTGCGGGATTGTTCGGTGCGGGCGCGGTGGGCGGCGGCCTGGTTTTGTGCCCACTGGTAGGCGGCGGGGCTGAGTCCGTGGGTGGCGGCGGTGGCGGTGGCGTCTCGCTGCTGATGTGCGGGGCTGGGGGTGCGCAGCGCGGCGAGGCGGGGGTCGGTTTTCCAGGCGTCGCCGTAGACCTGGACCGCCGACCACAGTGCGATCGCCGGTGTTGCGGGGCCTTGGAGGCGCAGGGGGGCGCATTGGTCGTGGTTGAAAGCCATCACCAGGGTGCGGGCGGGCAGGTCGATGTGGTGCTCGGCGAGGTCCTGGTACCAGAAGGACAGCCAGCCGCCGTCGGGGCGATTGCACATGATCCGCTCGGTGGTGGTGATGACGGTGGCGGGTCGGGTGTGCCGCCATTCGGGTTGGGATTGCTTGGCGGCCTGGCGGTTTCGGCGGGCGTCGGCGACCGCTTGGGCGGCCATTGTCCCCATCATCAGCATGGGGTTGTAGGGCATGATGGGGGCCCGGTCGCGGTGGTCGGTGGCGGGGCCGCGTTGCAGGCGGCTGTAGTGCGCCGTGGCGTGGTTGCGCACCGCTTCGCCGGGTTGCAGCAGCAGACCGTGCACGGGGTGCGCGGGAGGCTCACGGCCCTGGGCGAGTGCGGTGGCGCAGTGGTGGGCGTAGTCCCACCATGGGTCGGTGGGGCCGCGGTGGGGCTGGTTGATCGACGGCGGCGGGATGTGCGGGGGCATGGGCGTAGGCGGGCCGGGTGTCTAGAGCGCGAGGTCGTCGCCGCGGCTGCCGTCGCGGTCCTGGTCGCGGTTCTGGTCGTGTTCTTGGCGGGTTTCTCGGTAGAGCTTGGCGCGGTGGCGGGTTTTGAGGTTGTAGGCGTAGCGGTAGGCCTCGGGTGAGTCGTAGCCGGCCTCGGCGCATAACGCCGGGGTGGGGTTGAGGTCCAGGGACCATCCGGGCTGTCGACCGGCGGCGCGCATCCGCTCGGCGACTTCGGCGGCGGCGGCTTTGGCGGCGTCGCTTTCTGCTTCCAGGCGCAGCACGGCGGTGAGTTCTTCGAGCAGGGCGCGTTTTTCGCCGAGTTCGTCGCGGTGTTCGAAGCTCTCGGCGGCGCTGCCGGTGAGGTCGGCGAGTTCTTCGGTGATCGTCGCCTGGTGGGCGGTGAGCCGCTGGAGGTGGGCGGGGATGTCTTTGTAGATGTTCTCGGCGCGTTGGAGCAGTCCGCGAGCTTTGGCGTCTGCCCCGCCGAGGGTGGGGTGGCAGGCCGCCATGACGTCGGTGGAGGACACCGCGATTTCGGTGGAGGGGGTTTCAAATGACAGGTTCACGGTCCCGGCGACGTTTTCGCGGCGGGCGACCAACTGCAACCCGTTGATGGTGGCGACCGGGCGGGTTTCCCAGGAGGCGCGGTCGCGCAGCTGCTCCCAGGCGCGTTGGCAGGCGTTGGCAAAGGGCAGGGCGGCGGCCTTGCGGTCGGCGAATTGCTGGTCACCGATGGTGACAGTCAGTGGGCCGGCGGCGCGTTCGGCGATCTGCTCGACCATGGGTGTGAGGTGGTCGATGTCGGCTTGGCCGCGGGCGAGTTGGCGGGTGGTGTCCTTGACGAGGCGTTCGCGGCGGGCGATCGCGTCGAAGTGGGATCGTTCCAGGGCGTCGAGGCGGGCGACTTCGTCGGTGAGTTTGACTTGCTGGATGTAGCGCGGGTCGCCGGTGGAGGCGGCTTTGGTTTCGGCGGCGCTGGCGGTGAACTCCCCGCCGATGTCGTCGACTTCGGTGGCGTCGATTTCGTTGCGTTTGATCTGTTCGATGAACAGGGCTTTGGCCTCGACTTTTTGCCACATGAACGTGTCGAAGGACCCTTCGGTGACGTAGTTGAGGATTTCCACTTCCGGGTTCTGGTTGCCTTGACGGATGACGCGTCCTTCGCGCTGCTCGAGGTCGGCCGGGCGCCAGGGCACATCGACGTGGTGCAGGGCCACCGCGCGGGTCTGGACGTTGGTGCCGGTGCCCATTTTTTCGGTCGACCCGATGAGCACCGCCACCTCGCCGCGGTTGCAGGCGTCGAACAGTTTGAGTCGTTCATCGGCGCTGCGGGCGTCGTGGATGAACCGGATCGCCGCGGGGTCTAGGCCCTGCTCGACGAGTTCGTCGCGGATCGCGGAGTACATCGAAAAGGTTTGGCCCACTTTGGGGGTGCCGCGGTCGCAGAACACGATTTGCAGGCCGCCGCCGCGGTCCATGGGCGCTTTGGTGTCCGGGGAGAGGTAGACGTTGTCGGCGGTTTGGTGGTGGATGCGCATGATTTCGTCGGCCACCACTTTGGCGCGGGAGGTTTCGGGTTTGGCCAGGTTCGCCAGCCGCGGGTCCAGGCTCACGTTGCGCCCGTCGTTGCTGATTTTGAGGATGTTGTCCAGGTCCATGCGTTTGGGGTCGATGTTTTGGGCGCGGTGGGCCAGGTCGGTGATGAAGTCTTTGACTTCCTGACTCGGGGTGATGGTGACGATTTTGCGGCGCCCGCCGACTAGCTGCGGAAGCACCAAACCGGTTCTGCCGCTGGCGACTTGGGTGCGGGTGACGACGTCGGTGAACGCTGAGGACAGGGCGAGCAGTTCTTGGAGGTTGGTGAACTTCCCGACGCGGGTCACCGGGTGCAGGCCGGTGCCGGTGGCGTTGGCTTCCACGGTGTTGACGGTGGCGGTGAACGTGGCGCCCCAGTCGTTGATGTCGGCGGTGCCGCTGTCGGCGAGCAGGTCGGGGCGCAGGTAGGACTGCATGACGTAGAGCTCGCCGAGGCTGTTGGCGACGGGGGTTCCGGTGGCGAACGTCGCCACCCGCTCGACTACCTCTGCGGGCGGTGCGCCGGCGGCGATGGCTTCGTCGCGGCGGCGCTGACGCAGCACCATGAGTTTGAGGTCGAGGTCGGTGGCCTTGTTCGACCCGGCCGGGCAGGCGAGTTCACGGATCTGGGAGAGCCGGGACTTGTTTTTGTAGTGGTGGGCTTCATCGACGAACAGGTAGTCGCACCCGGTTTGCTCGAAGGTGACCCCGGTGTCTTTGCCCTCGGCTTTTTGCAGCTTCGCGAGCTTGTTGCTCTGCCGTTTGAGGGAGGCTTCGATCATCTTCTTCGTGAGCGGATTCTCCGCGGTGCGTAGCTGCTCCTCTAGGGCGCTGAGTTCACGCTGCTCGTAGTCCATGCGGATGTCGGGGTGGACGTTGATCCGCTCAAACACCGACTGCGGCACGATCACCATGTCCCAGTCGCTGGTCGCGGATTGGGCGGCCAGCCGGCGGCGGTCCTCGGCATCGGCGCCGGTGGCGCCGATCAGAATGGTGGCGGTCGGATACCACCACTTCGCTTCCCGCGAAACCTGTTCGATGATGTGGTTGGGCACCACGATCCATGGTTGTTTGACCACGCCGAGGCGTTTGAGTTCCATCGCCCCCATGAACATGGTGCCCGATTTCCCTGCGCCCACAACATGATCGAGCAACACCGTCGGCTCGGCGATGATCCGGGCCACGGCGTTGCGCTGGTAGTAGTGGGGGGTGAACCGGGTGGACAAACCGGGCAGCGACAGGTGTGACCCGTCATAGATCGGGGCGCGGAGGCTGTTGAATCGGGTGTTGAACTCCGAGACCAGTTCCTCGCTGCGGGCCTCGTCCTCCCACACCCATTTGCCAAACCGTTCCTTCAGTTTGCCGCATTTGGCCTGGGCGGCGACGGTGGCGGCGCGGTCGATGGTCGGCCCGCCGCGCAGTTCGACCTCTTTGGCCGGCCTGTTGACCACGATCGTCTGGGAGTTCAGGGCGGCGTCGAGCAGGTCGATCGCGTCGCGGTGCCCGGTCCCCCACGTTTCGGTCATCGCGACGGTGGAGCGCGTCCACGCGGGGCAGTCCACCGCCCATTTGCCGTCGTGGTGGGCGATGGTGATCCGGCGCGCATCAAGGACTTCGCGGGCGAACTGTTCGACGAACTCCGCTTTGATCCACGGCGCACCGAGGTGGGCGTTGATCTGGCTCGCCATCTTGTCGGCCGGCATCACCTCCCGCAGCGCGTGGACGTAGTCGGTGTAGATCGGGTTGGTTTCGGCGGCGGCGCGGGCCGCCGCCAATTTGCGTCGAACGTTGCCCGACAAGGCGGTCACGGCCGGGATGAGTTGGTCGGGGTTGCTCAGCGACGGGTAGGCCAGGCCGCGTAACTGCTCGCGGACGGAGTCCTCGGTGTCGGCGAGCAGGGCGGCGATATGGGCGACATCGACGCGCTGATGCTGATCCAGGCACACCGCGAGGGCGTCCTGGATGTTCTCGGCGTGGGTGATGGTGACGGGATCGGCCAGCAGATCCACCGAGAAGATCGGGGCTTTGGTGGGCAGACCGGTGTCCTCGTCGACGCCTTCCAGGGCCACCAGGGTGCCCCAGCCGGGGTCGGCCCGCAGCACCTTGGGGATGTGGGGTTGGCGTTTCTGCGGGGCGGCGGGTTCCCACGCCGCGGCGTCCCACTCGGCGGCCAACTCGGCGGGGATTTCGGAGTCGTAGTCGTTGTTCGCGGCGCGCCAAACCTTTTCGGCGTCGTCGACCGCGTCGTCGTGTTGGGCCTGGGTGCGCGGTTTGGGTTCGGTGAGTTTGAACCGGTTGATGGGGCCGTGTTTGGCGACGTAGGCGTCGTAGAGGCGGTTGAGGTGGGCGCGTAGCTGCTCGCGTTGCGGCCCGGGGGCGGCGGTGCGCTGGCAGCGGGTGACCGCTTCGGCTGCGTCGCGCAGCGCGAGCAGTTCCAGCGTCTCGGCCATCCGGGTTTTGAAGATCGTGACCGGTTCCCAGCCGCTGCCCAGCCACGACTGCAACGTCTTGGTGTCGGGGTCGAATCGCAACGAGTGCAGCGGGATTGCGCCGTCGTTGGAGCGGGTGAGCAGCCCGGCGTCGAAAGAGATTTCGGTGACGTCGACCAGTGTTTCGGGGGTGGCGGTGAGGGCTTTGCCCTGTGCGCGGGCGGCGGCGACGATGGCCGAGAGGCGCCGGTCGAGCGCTGCGGCCACATCTGTGTCGCTGGTGATGGTCAGGGTGTTGTTGCCGAACTGGCCGTGGCCGGCCCGGACTGCGCCGATGATGTTGTCGGGATGGGCGTGGAAGTAGCTGTTGATCGGCAGGTCAACCATGCCGTCATCGGAGGGCACCGACATCTCGGCGGTGCGGACCCAGTCCAGGGTGGCGGGGTCGATCTCCTCGCCCGGTTCGCGGCGGCGCAGGACGAGGACGTCGGTGACGACGCTGGTGCCGGCGACACGCTGAAACGCGTTGGTGGGCAGGCGCACTGCGCCGAGGAGCTCCGCGCGGGCGGCGATGGCCTGGCGTGCCCGCGGCGAGGTCGCGTCCATGGTGAAGTGGCTCGTCAGCGCCACCACATAGCCGCCCGGGGCGGTCAGGTTCACCGATTTGAGCAAGAAGGCGTTGTGGATGGAGAACCCGCTCGGATTGTGCGCGGGGTCGGCGACAACGAACTTGCCGAAGGGCACGTTTCCCACCGTGGCGGCGAATGAGTCGTTGGGGACGCGGGTGGATTCGAAGCCCTCCAGGCGCACCTGCGCTGAGGGGTAGAGGTGCGCGGCGACGGCCGCGGTGATCGGATCGTTCTCCACTCCGACCATCTGGGCGTCCGCCGGGGCCAACCCGATGAACGTGCCTGCCCCGCAACCGGGTTCGAGCACCCGCCCGCCGGTGAATCCTGCCTCCTGCACGGCCTTCCACATCGCCGCGGCGATCGCCGGGTCGGTGTAGTGGGCGTTGAGGATGCTCGCCTCAGCGGCCCGGTACTCGGTGGGGGTGAGCACGGTTTTGAGGTACTCGCGCTGGGAGGCGAAGGTGTCGCGGCGGACGTCGAACAGGTCGGGCACCGCACCCCAGCCTGACCACCGCGCCAGCACCTCCTGCTCGGCGGCGGTGGCTGGGCGCCCGTCGGCCGCCTCCAGGCGGCGCAGCACGTCGATGACCGCGATGTTGGCCTCAATGCGGGCTTTGGCTCCCGAGGGGACGCGCACCGTGGTGTCGAGGACGAAATCTGTGGCGGGCGGCGGCTCGTCGACGGCCGCGGCGCCGTCGACCACACTCAGCGCAGGTCGGGCGTCGCCGGCGGCCGGCGCCCCCGATTGTTCAGGGGCGGGTGTGCTGGTTTCGGTCGTGGGAACCACCGACAACGCCGGTGGTTCGCCGGGCGAGGACTCCCCCACCGGCATCTGCGCCGGCTCGGCGGGGTTGGGGGTGCTGGCGTGGCGCACCGGCGGCAGCGGGGTGCCGCCGGGGTCGACGATGCGAGGGTCCAGCGGCTGGTCGAACGTGTCGTCGTCGCTGAATAGCGACATCTGATCCTCAGCCGGGGGCGCCGCTTTCGTGCGGCGGCGGGCTACTCGGGGCGTCGTTTCATTCGGCATAGCATCTCGTTAATCTCAGGGACCAGATCGTGGGCCAGTTGGTCGCGGCGAGTGCGCGGCACCGGGCGCCCTTCTTCCGCACGTGCGGTCAGCAGGTCCGCGGCGAGGGCTCGGAACATGGAGCTGTGGTCGGGCCACACCTCGCGGGTGCGCTCCCTGATGGCCTCGCTGGGTTCCCTCACCTGGTATCGGTGATCCGTCCACCGTTTTTCCCACGGCACGCCGCTGACGGGTTCGGGCGGGATCGCGTCGCCGTTCTCGTCCAGCGGAATCCTCTCGTAGAGGCGTTCGCGGACCACCGCCTCTCGCGCGGTCTGCATCGCGGTCTCGGTAATGCGAACGCTGGTGAAGAAGTCCGGCTGACGGCCGTGGTCCGCCCGCCACGCCCGCAGCGACTCCTCGCGGATGTCGATGGACAGATCGGCGGCTTCATCTTCTAACCGGTCGACCCACAGCGCGATGAATGTTTCGCGCTGCTCGGCGGTCCACTCGGTCGGCAGCGCCAACCACTTGCTGTAGACCTCGGAGACCGGCGCGTGCATCCATCCCGGCATTGCGTTCCCCTGCTTCCTCGTCCCGGTACACGCCGGCGCCAACTTCGCGTTCCAGAGCACGCGCTCACCGCCGACATCGACGCTCATGACTCGCCGCCGGCCGTTTCGGTGTGCGGATAGTGCCGGGGGTCTTCCAGATCGTTGATCACGACGGTGAGTTGACTCATCACCCGATCGACATCGGAGAGCAGCTGCTCGACAGCCTGGTCCTGGCGCTGGAGCCGGGCCTTGGTCTGCATCAGCAGGTCGAACGCCGCGTTGAGCGGCACCACCGCGCGGTGCGGGGACAGCGGGATTCCGCGCGGTGTCGGCTTGCCGCCGCGCAACACTTCCAATGCCGAACCCGGTTCCCAGTTGGCAAAGGTGTCGATGCGGTGCAATGTTTCGGCGCTGGGCGCATACCCGCGGCGGCCCAGTGTGGCCATCGTGGATCGGCCCGGCCCGCCGATCTGGGCAAAGCGCTGCTTGCTGATGCCCAGTTCGGCCAGCCGCTCCCCCACCAGCCGCTTGAGCTCGTCGTAGTGGTAGGCCGATTGGTCGTCCTTGGCCATCTCGAAATAGATGGAGTCCAGGGCGCCCTCGTCCAGCGCGGTCTCGGGATTGGCCGCGGCGTACTCGCGGGTCACGGGCTCCTTGCCGTACAGCGCTGCGTGCGCCGACCCCGGCACCCAGCTGAGGAGTTCGTCGAACTTCGCCAACGTCACGAAGCTGGGCACCCGGGAGCCGGGCTTGTTGAGGCTGTGAAGGGTCGAGCGGCTCACGATGCCCTGTTTGGACGCGGCCAGGGTGCTCAACCGCAGATCGGCCAACCGTGCCTGCACATGCTTAGCCAGCAGCGCCACGTTGGGTTCACCTTCGTGTTCCTCGTTCAGGTAAGCGATGTTGGACACAGCGCGCGGCGTCTCAGTGATGGTGTTCGCCTCCTCAACAAAATCGCATGGCTGCTGCCCAATCCTAGACCGGAATAGCACAACGATACACACGAACACACCGGCCTCTGTTCACAGAATCCCCCACTGGCAAACCGCCCGGCCCCCGCGATAACCGAAAACAGCCCCCAGCCGGTGGAGCCCATTCCCTCCACAGCGCTAACGGCATTTTCCCCTATGGGATATTAGCTAATAGTAGCTTTGCAAATTAAAGCTATATGGGTGGTAGCTAGGGTTACGTATGCTCATACAAGATACAATTTGTTTCCATACCGTTAGCTTGTCGCTCCGTAGCTGTGGCTATAGCAGCGAATAACGTATTCCCTCATAGAACACAGCCATTGCAAATAGAAAGGGAGTGGGGCCATATGACGATCTCGGTGATCGCCAACCAGAAGGGCGGTGTCGGTAAGACCCTGGTCACGACGGGCTGCGCCCATGCCGCCGCCGCTGCAGGCAAGAAAGTCCTGGTGATCGACACCGATACCCAGGGCAGCCTCACCAGCCAGATGGGGCACTACACCGTGGACGCGCCGCCACCACGGTCTCTCGCTGACGTATTGGACCGTCAGACTCAGACCCCGCTGGCCGAGGCCATCGTTCCGTCCAAGCGGCCGGGAATCGACCTGCTGCCGTCGGGGTTCGATGGCCTTCAAGCGGTCTCCGACACCCTGTTCGGCAAGCCCGGTGCTGAGAGTTCACTGGCCCGCGCCCTTGCGCCCGTGGCAGATCGCTGGGACTTGGTGTTGATCGACACCCGCCCGGGAACCGATTTAGTAACCCGCAACGCGTTCATGGCGGCCGACAGCATCGTGATGGTCCTCGAGCCCGAGGTGCCCGCGATCCGCGGCGGCGCGCTCACGATGCGGGCGATCGCCGAACTCGAGCAGTACCTGGACAAACAACTCCCCGTGGCGGGCTGGGTCGTCAACAGGCTCATTCTCAGTAGGGGAGACCACGCGGAGTGGCTGGACAAGATTCGTGACCTCGCCCTGGACGACGGAATACCGATGCTCGGCGATCCGATCACACTCTCCGCAGACTTGGCCCGGCTCACCGTTGTGGGCATGGGTATTGACCAGTATCGCCAGGCGTCGCCTCGTCTTCGCGTCACCGCAGCCACCTTCAAGGCGATTGCCGATGGCATTGAGGCAGCCTCGATGGCGGTGCCGGCATGACCAACAACGGCATCCCGAAGCCTGAAGCGCCGATCATGCGCAAAAGTTCGATGCAGCAAGCTGGCGAGAACGAAAGAGGGCGGACAAGATCTGAGCCAGCGGTTGAGGACATCTCCGAGTCCGCAGGCGATGCCCCCGTGGGTCCGACGAAGCTGACCGCTCCGCGGCCGAAGGCCCAGCCACAGAAGAAGGCCCCCGTGGCGGACACCGCCTCCAAGCGCCTCAGCAACTCCAGGGACGTCCTGCTCAGCTTGCCTGAGGACTTGAAGGATCGAATGGTCAACACCATCGCCTGGACCAACATGCACACCGGGATTTCCCACCAACAGAAGTTCATTCGCCGCGCGATAGAGGAGTTGTGCGAACGCCTGGAAAGCGACCACAACCAGGGCGCACCGTTTCCCACAGCGGCCAAACCGGTGGTCTAATAGCCCATATGGGCCAGTAGTACCACTATGCACCATGGGGTGGCTGTGGGTTATCCCGCACTGCAGCCAACCCATAGTGGCGCGCTCGACCACGGCTCGGCTCCGAACGTCCACGCCACTAGCCGCGCACTGCACCAACGGAGTGCCGCCCCAGCACAGGTGCACCAGTCACCTCCAGGCGACCGTGCCGTCACTACTCCTCAGCGAGGATCGCCCACGTGTTCGTGACCGTCGAGGCCGCGGCCACCGCTACGCGGAGACGAGGATTCGGCCGCCGAGCGCGGCCAGGGCGACGCCGACTGCCTCCTGGTGCCCCCGGTCCGGGTACATCGTGCTGTCGTCGGCGACGGGCGGGGCGTGGATCATCGCTGAGGTCCAAAATGTCCGCTCGACGTCGGGGTCCTCGGCCGGCGCGGCCGCCGCGATGGCCTGGGCCGCTGTGGCGGCCCGCTCTGCGAGGTTGCGTTTGAGCCAGATGCGCCATTGGGCGCGTTGTGCCCGGTAGCAGGCGATGCGGTCTTCCCGCTGGCCCTCGGTGTTGTGGGCGGCCGCGATGGCGTCGAGCGTGACGGGTCCGACAGCGACGGCGCCGCGGGCGGGCCTGGTGAGCAGTCCCGCGATCTGCAGTGCGGTGACCGCGTCGTCGCCCGCGCCCGGGGTGACTCCGGCCGCGGTGTAGAGCTCCGCGCGGGTGGTGATGCCGTGATCGGCAACGAGTTCGTAGATGCGCCGCAAATGGTGGCCCAGGATCGACCAGGCCTCGTGAACGGGCTCGATCCGCATCCGTGCGGCGGCGGCGGCACTGGCGGTGATCCTGTCGGGCCGGGTCAGCGCGTAGTAGTCGGCCTCCAGCCCGACGTGGCACCGACTGCGCAGCAGCGGGGCCCCGTTGAGGTCGCGGATCTCACGCAGAACTGAGTAGACGACGTCGTGGCTCAGCGCCCCGGACGCCAGGGACAGGTGGCGTCCCCCCACCCCGACGGTCCAGACGCCGTTGATCTCCTCGCCGGCGATGTGGGCGTGCCAGGCCAGGGTTTGCAGGACCGCACGCACCGTCCACCTCCGCCGCCTCCCCGCGTACTCCGCATCAGCCCACAGCAGCGCTGCAGCCAGCCACCGCCTTAGCTCCAGCGGGCCCCGCGGACCCCCGCCACCCCGTAACCCCCCCTGTGAGTTCTTGTTCTTGTGTTGTCCGTAGCGGTGTTTGAGGACGGTGCGGCAAAGCCATGTCAAAGATTTGCTGAAGTCACGTCGCAGGGCTCGGTGGACGGCGGCGGGGGATTGGCAGTGCTCGGTGTAGGAGGCGGCCAGTCCCTGCCAGGGGCCGCCGGGGGCGATCAGGGCGGTGATGCTGGCGGGGCTGTGGCCGCGGGCGACGGCGGCGGTGATGACCGCCATCCGCGCCTCGGAGGGGGTGTCCCATTGCCGCTGGCCCGGGGACAGGGTGCCGTGTTGGGCGTAGTGGGCGATGTCGGGGTGCAGGGGGTCCTCGCGCACCCACGCCGGGGCCAGGCATTGGTTGTCGCCGGTGCCGGTGCAGTAGTCCTCGACGGCGGGGGTGCCCTCCGGTGGAGGTGCGGCGGGGCCCTGATGTCGGGGGGCGACGGCACCGAGGAGTTCATAGAGGCGGGGGAGCAGGGCCGGCGCAGAGCGGGTGGTGAAGGCCTCCACCGCCGCGGACAGAGGCCCGCCCAGTTGGCGGTGGCCGCGGCCGTCTTTGGTGCGGCTGCCCGGTGCGCTCAGGCACCCGGTGTCGGGATTGGTGTTCGGGGTTTTGTCCAGGGTGGGCAGTCGGGCGGCCATCAGAGCGACCAGGTGGCTGATCTCCTCGACCCCGGCGGTGGTGCCGATCGCCAGCGGGCACAGCAGATGGGCGCCGCCGGGGGAGCGGTCGGTGACGATCACCCCGCCGCAGCGGGTGATCCATTCTGCGGCCGTGGCCAGATCAGCCTCGACGGTGGCGCGGTCGGCGCGGGCGCAGTCGAAGTCCAAGGCGAGCAGGTGGGTGCGGCCGGCCTTGGTGTAGAGGTAGGTCGCCGCCGGCTGGGTGGGCATCGAGCGGGTGAGTCGCCCGACGCGGCTGAACCGGCCGGTCGCCTCGTCATACACCCGCACCGAGCGTCGCCCCGGCGCGCTGAGCAGCGGGGCCAGCACCCGCCACACCGCCTCGGGCCCATCCGGGCAGACCGTCGCGGCGGTCGTCACGGCCCGGCCCACCGGGGCGCGGTGTGCCGGACGCCGGGGCGCGCCGCCGAGGTGGCGGCGGCCGGGCAGGCGACACGAAATGGTGAGCAATCACGAATGCGCGGCGGTACTGGAACTGCACCGAGGTGTGCGCTATCGTGAGACCTGTCTTGCACGACATAGTCCCTTTCGACGGGGTGCGGAATCCCCGGGACCTGAGCGTCCAACTCAGGTTCCAAACCGTCTGAGAAGCCTCCTCCGGGAGGCTTTTTCAGTTGGCGGATACCGCGCCGCTATGGAGTTGATGGAGCCGAGGCGATCAGCAACTCACGCGGGTCTCCTTTCGTGACTCTGCGGTGGGCACGCGACACCGCGCACCGGGGACCGGTGCGCTGCGGTGGTGGCGGCCCTTAGCCGGTGTTGGCAAGGGTGAGCACCTCCTGGTTCAACTCCAGGACCAGGTCGGTGCGGCCGGCGTGCAGGGCCAGCACATCGCAGAGGTACTGCGACACGCAGGATGCGCCCGCGGCGGCGCTCATCCGCACGATCTCCTCGTAGACCTCGGTATGCGGTCGCAGCAGCATCGCGCGGCGGGGACCTTTGCTGGGGCGGGGCATGAGGTCACAGTGGCATAACGTCGTGGCCGTGGCGGTGTGCCACGCCGGGGGAGATACAGAAACAGGTACGCGGGTCATCGTCGGTAGCGGCTCCTGTCGTGCCTGGCTCAGTGGCGATCGCGGGCGGGGAGATCACCCAACGACGGGTTCGGGGCTGCCGGGGTGCGGGCAGCACTTGCGCATCTGCCGCGAACGATACACACTAATGCACACAAGTAGACACCCCTGAACATATTTTGCACACCTGGAGAGGGTTTGATCGTGGCATCACCATCGTCATCTGTTCCCGCCATCGCACTGGATTCCGAGGCCGCCGCGCTCGACGCCGAGGAGTTGCGCGCCTACGCCGACCGGCTCGAGCAGCACGGCCAGCACGACCACGCCTCGCTGGAGGAACTGCGCCGCGCCGCGGGGCCGATCTACCACGCCTTCATTGACGCCAAGCAGGCCGAAGGGCAGGCCCGCAGCGCCGCCTACGCGCGGGCGGCAGCCACTGCCCGCGCGATGGCCGACAAGCTCGACACCACTCGCCGCACCTTCGAGAACACCGATGTCGACGCGGCGGCGGCGATCGCGTCGATCACCGACGGCGCGTAGCGCGACCCGACCCGGCCCATGCAGCATCTCGACGCCGACCCCCAAGCCCTTGCCGGTGACGGCCAGGGCCTCGCCGGGTGCATTGCGGGTGCGGGGCCAGGCGGCGGATGCACGCCGGCGGGCGCCGATCCGATCTCCACGGCGGTCGCGGGTTCGTTCTCGGCGTGGGAGGCCAGCCTGGAGGCGCTGGTGGCGCACTCGCAGGCGGTGCGGGCAGCCGGCGGGCTGGCCGTGGCGCACACCGCGGCGGTGCTGGAGGGCACCGACGAGGCCGGCGGCGCCACCATCGCCGCCCTGGCCGCGACCCCGGTGACCGCACCGGATGCCACCCTTGCCGGGACACAGGTGCCCGCCCCGCCCGCCCCGCCCGCCGCCCCGGCGGTTCCGGCGGTACCCGAACCGATCAGCGGGGAGGCGTGGTCGGCGCAAATCCACGCCGGGGCCGGCCCCGCCCCCTTGGCGGCATACGCCTCCCGGATGCGGCAGACCAGCGCCGAGCTCGCCGCAGTCGCCGCCGAACTCCGCAGCCACGCCCACGCCATCGACGCGCACTGGGACGACGGTGGGATCCAGCGCGCCGGCGCCAACGTCGCACGACTGGCTGACTGGTATGACGACACCGCGGGCTACGCCCGCGATGTGGCGACCGCTGCCGAGGACTCCGCGGGCCATGTCCGTGACGCCGTCGCGGGCACACCGCGCCCCGAGACCTTCGCCACGCTCCAGGCGCGCATCAACGACGGCTTGCAACGCTTCGCCCGCAGCGGCGGCCTGGACGTGGTGCCCTTGCAGGTGGCGACCACCAACATGGCCGAGGCGCAACGCACCGCGATCGACGCCCAGGTCGCCTACGCCGCCGCGGCGAACACCACCACCGGCGGGGTCCCGCGACCGCCCACACCCGCCCCGCCGATCGTCGGCGCCCCCTCCACCAAAGGCGGGAAGAATGACGACGCCGAGACGGGCGACGCCGCCGACGAGGACACCGAAGCGGACACCGAGGCGGGCACCGAAGCGGGCACCGACGAAGGCACCGAGCCCGACGCCGACACCGACGCCGACACCGACACCGCCGCTGGCGGCGATGATGCGACGCGCGCCGGCGCGGCCGGCACCGATACCGGGGCGGCGGGCGACCCGGCACCGACCGGCCCGCAAGCCGCGGCACCCCCGGCCGGGGACCCCAACGCGCTCTCGGCACCGGCAGCAACCACCGGAAACACCGCGGGCCAGATTCTCAACGGGTTGACCCAGGCCGCCGGCGGCATGTCACCGGGCATGGGGGGCGGGGCGACATCGCCGATGTCGGCGCTGTCCTCGCTGGCGGGGCTGCCGGGCAGCTTCGGCGGTGCGGGGGGTGCGGGTATGGCGGGCACCCCGGACATGTCGATCCCCGACGCCCACGACCACTCCTCCGATGATCCAGGCCTCGACGGCGGCGGGGGAGAGCCGATGGACTTCGGTGCCGGGGACACCACGGCCAGCGGCGGCGGGGACATGGGCGCCTCGCTGCCCAGCGGGACGACCTCGGCGTTTCCCGCCGCGGCGCCGGCCAGTCCCGCGATCGGGGCGCTGCCCGCCACGCCGCCCAGCACCCCGCCCCACAGCGGTGGGCCGATGATGGGTGGCGGTATGTATCCGCCGATGGCCGGGGCAGGTGCGGGCGCCCAGAATGGGGAACGCGACAAAGCGCTGTACCCGGACAAGCGGGTGGTGCACCGCGAGGTCGCCAACACCGAGCCGGTGTTCGGCGAACTGGAACGGGACCGACGACGTCCGCCGCGGCAGCGACCGACCAACCAGGAGGAATCAACCCATGGCACCACCGGCTAACCCGGCCGCCGCCCTCACCGCGGTGCGGGCATCCACCGATCCGGTAGCCCAGATCGCCCAGGTCACCGACGACCTCGACGCGCTCATCGACGTCGTCGCCGCCTGGCGCGACAAAGTCAACAGCTTCGTGGCCACCGGCAGCGACGACGACGAAGTGATAGCCACCCACGACGCACGCGGGCGGCTGATGGAGCTATGGGTGCAACCCGGCCTGCAACAGGACATGACGAGCGAGGAGTTCGAAGACGCCATCAACGACGCCATCGAAGGCAACACCGTGCGCGCCAACGAACAGTTCTCGAAGATGGCCGACGAGTTCCTCGCCCAGTTCGCCGCCGCCCCCTATACCGCGATGGCGCAGCATCCCGTCGCCGATGAATTGTCCGACGCTCTAGCCAAATCCAGCAGAAAGAAACGATGAATAATGGCCGGTGACCGCGTTGAAATCGACCCACTCGGACTCGCGTCCTCGGTGGCACAGACCACCGCAGCCGCCGCGGCGGCGGGAGTGAAAACCGGCACCTCGGTGACGGCTGTCGGCGGCGGTGTCGACGCACTGACCGCCCAGATCGCCACCGCCATCGCCGCCTGGTCCGGGCAGAACACCACCATCGCCGCCGACATCGCCGCCGGCGGCACACACCTGGCCCAGCGCACCGCGGCGACCACCGCCGGGCTCACCGACACCGACCACGACAGCGGCGCCCACATCGACACCATCACCACCTGACTCTCGGGGCAATGTCAGTGGCGGCAACTAAACTCAGAGCCAACGAAGGGCGACAACCATGACCTATCCGATGGCTCCCATGGCCGGTGGCCCCGGCCCCGGCACCTACCCACCGCCACCGCCCTGGACCCCGCCACCGCCGCCGCGCCGCGGCACCACAGCACGCCTCGGGCTGGCCGCCGCGGTCCTCGCCGCCGGAATCGGCGGCGGCATCGTCGGCGCACTGCTCACCCACCGCAGCAACACATCCGACACACCGGCGTCAACAACGGCAGCGCAGGAAGCCGTAACGCCGGAAGACGTTCGCGCCCAAGACATCAAACTCTGTACCGAATACGCCTTGATCAACGCTGCGACACCCAAACCCGTGAAGTCAGAGGACGATCTGTTAGCAGCAGTGGCGGCGGTGAGAACGTCGCTGGCGGCCTACCCCGATGCGTCTGCGGATATCCGATCAGCTCTCAACGATGTTGTTGACTCCTACTTCGCCATGATGGCTAACTTCACGAATAAGGGGCCAAAAGGGCTTGTTGAACCTCCGCAGTATGACGAAGCGTCGGCGCAGGCGACGTTTGACAGCGCGTGGGCGCTGTGCGGCCTGAAGTAGTGGGTGATTTGTGGCGCTGATTTCGGGGGATGTCCCGCGCCCGACCGGGCCGGCGGCGCAGCTGTTGGTGGCGGCGGCGTGGCCGGGTATGAGCGAAAGCGCCCTGGAGGATCTCGCCGAGCAGCAGGCCGCGTTGGCGGCGGCGGCGAACACCTACGGCGACCAGGTCATGCGCGACATGACCCACCAGCGGGAGTTGTTGAAAGGCTACGCCGGGGACGCACACCAGGCATTGATGGGGAAACTGCGCGACCACGCCTACGCCGCGGCCGATCACTTCGACACCAAAACCGCCGCCGCCCAAGGCTACAGATCGGTGGTCTACGGGCTGAAGATGCGACTCAGCCGGATCGCAGACGCGGCCGAGAAGGACTGGAGCGCAACGCCTCCCGCCGCCCGCGGGCTGATCATCACCGCCTACGCCCCCGAAGTCGCATCCGCCCTCTCCGACGCCTGGGCCGACCTCGCCGCCACCCCCGCACCCAGCGCACCACCCACATCGCCCATCACCGGGACACCCACCCCTGGAAACGAGACAACCCGAAAAGACCCCACTATCCAAGCCGTCGACAACAAAACACACACCGAACCCAAACAGAGCGGCTGGGATAGCGAAGCAACGAACGCCACCAGCACCGACACGTCAACAAAGGGCGGCCTAGACGGCTGGGATAGCGAGGCAACGAACGCCACCAGCACCGACACGTCAACAAAGGGCGGCCTAGACGGCTGGGATAGCGAAGCAACGAACGCCACCAGCACCGACACGTCAACAAAGGGCGGCCTAGACGGCTGGGAT
>JAUPLT010000098.1 GCA_030836785.1 Actinomycetota bacterium | reverse complement strand
CGGATAGCTCCCAGGGGGCGGGACACCACCCGGCGGCGGGTCGTTGCCGGGGGGTTGTTCGGTCATGACGCCCTCCGAGTGCGCGGGTGCAGATTCTGGCCACAGCTACGCCGTACCCTAGCGTGGCCGGCCTCGGCCCGGCGGGATTCCGAACAGCGACACCTAGCGCCGGCGCGGCCCTTCGGAGAGAAATCCCAGCAAGTCGTGGCGGGTGATCACACCCACCGGCTTGCCGCCTTCGACCACCATCACGGCGTCGGCGTCGGCCAGCGCTGTGGCCGCAACGCTGGCGGACTCCCCGGCACCCAGCAACGGCAGCGGCGGGCTCATGTGCTCCGACACCGCGTCGGCAAGTTTGGCGCGGCCCTCGAACACCGCCGACAGCAGTTCACGTTCGGAGACGCTGCCCGCCACCTCACCGGCCATTACCGGCGGTTCGGCCCCGACCACCGGCATCTGCGAAACGCTGTACTCGCGCAGGATGCCGATCGCGTCGCGAACGGTCTCCGACGGGTGGGTATGCACCAGGTCGGGCAGTTCACCGGACTTGCCCCGCAGCACGTCGCCGACAGTCGGTTCGGGGCGGGAGTCATCCAGTGGGGTGCGCAGGAATCCGTAGGACGACATCCAGGCGTCGTTGAAGATCTTCGACAGATAGCCCCGCCCGCCGTCGGGCAGCAACACCACCGTCAGCGACCCGGGGCCGGCCCGTTCGGCCACCCGCAGTGCGGCAACGACCGCCATCCCGCACGAACCACCGACCAGTAGGCCCTCCTCGCGCGCCAACCGGCGCGTCATATCGAAGGAGTCCGCGTCGGAGACGGCGATGATCTCGTCTGCGACGGCGGGGTCGTAGGCCTGTGGCCAGAAATCCTCCCCGACACCCTCGACCAGGTAGGGCCGCCCGGTTCCGCCGGAGTACACCGAGCCCTCCGGGTCGGCCCCGACCACCGTCACCCGGCCGCCGGAAACCTCCTTGAGGTAGCGGCCGGCACCGGTGATGGTGCCGCCCGTGCCGACCCCGGCCACGAAGTGGGTGACGGTGCCGTCGGTGTCGGCCCAGATCTCCGGGCCGGTGGTCTCGTAGTGGCTGGCCGGGCCGTTGGGGTTCGAGTACTGGTCGGGTTTCCAGGCGCCGTCGATCTCCTCCACCAGTCGGTTGGAGACGGAGTAGTAGCTGTCCGGGTGGTCCGGCGCCACGGCCGTCGGGCAGACGACGACCTCGGCGCCGTAGGCGCGCAGCACGTTCTGCTTGTCCTCACTGACCTTGTCCGGGCAGACGAACACGCACCGGTATCCGCGCCGCTGCGCAACCAGTGCCAGACCTACACCGGTGTTGCCGGAGGTCGGTTCGACGATCGTTCCGCCCGGCCGGAGCGCTCCGCTGGCTTCCGCGGCGTCGATCATTTTCACCGCGATGCGGTCCTTAGAACTGCCGCCGGGGTTGAGGTACTCGATCTTGGCGGCCACCCGCCCGGAGCCCTCGGGGACCACCGAGGTCAACTCGACCAGCGGCGTATCGCCGATGAGGTCACTGATGTGCTGGGCGATTCGCATGGCTCCATCGTTGCAGAGGTCCGCCAGCAGGCGCTCCTCAGCCGGTGGCCTCCCTGATGTAATGCCCGATCTGGCGCAAAGACCGGGTCGCTTCCGGCACCAGCGGGGCCGCCATTTGGAAATCGTGGATCTGCCCGGGCCATACCCGCAACTCGATCGGGACCCCCGCGGCGGCCAGCCGGCGCGCCGCCAGCCGCGCGTCGTGCAACAAGACTTCGGATCCGGACACGTGGATGAGCGTGCGCGGCAAGCCCGGCTCGATGTGATCCAGCGGCTCGTACACACCCTCCGGCTCACCGTCCATCACATTGCTCGCCGCGGCGCGGGCCACCAGCGCCACCAGCGCGTCAAATGCCTTGGGCGGAAACATCGCATCGGTGTAGATGTTCGGGTGGGACAACTTCGGGTCCTGCTCCAGCTGCAGCAGCGGGGAGATCGCCACCAGGGCCGCCGGCGTCTCACCCTCCGCCTGCAACCGCTGCGCCAGGGACAGCGCCAGATAGCCGCCCGCGGAGTCGCCGGCCAGGACGATCTGGTCGGGTTCGTAGCCGCGCAGCCGCAGCCACCGGTAGCCGTCGTAGCAGTCCTCGAGTGCCATGCCGACCGAATGCCGGGGAACCAACCGGTAGTCGACCACCAGCACCGGCGAGTCGCCGAACTTCGACAGCGCCACCGCGATCCGACTGTGCGAGTTCACCCCGCAGGTCATGAACGCGCCGCCGTGCAGATACAGCACCACCCTTCGACGGCCGTCGGCAGGCAGCACACCGGGTGCGCGGACCAGTTGCGCCGAGGCGTTGGGCAGCCCGACCGTGGCGCGGACGGTTCCCGGCGACGGCAGCAGGGCCCGCGCGACGAAGTCCACCATGCCGAAGGGCCAGGGCCAGTGCGGGACGTGGCTGAGAACGGCGAGCGCGGGCCACATGGTGGCGCGGGTGCCGATCGACACCAGCCTGGCCGCCAGGCTCGGCCCGTCCTCGATGACCTCGACCGGCGCGCCGTCACTGACCGGGTATCGGCGGGGCCGGGATGGTGGCACAGGAACGCCCCGGGGGGTCGATGGGGCGAGCTTGCTCGGTGCGGTCATGGTCCACGCTCCTACGCCGTTGTGTTCACGTGACCCGTCTGCGGCCGTGTCACGACCCGCGGGGGCCCTCAGCTAAGCAGGTGTGATGCACACCACAAAATAGAATGGATGATTTGTTGCTGGTTCCGAGACCGGTCTGTAACCGCATAGCCGCTTTGACGAGCGCTTTCTCGCCCTAAACTCACACTCGTGGTGATCCGGATCGGCTCCACTCGGGCGCTGGTCATGGCGGGAGTGCTCGCCTCGACCGGCAGCGCGGTGGTGGGCGCCCGCAGCCTGCTGACCGGCCAGGCGGATCAGGCCCGCAGCGTGATCCCCAAGTCGTTCGACGCCCCGCCCCGGGCGGACGGGGTTTACTTCCCCGGCGGCGCCCCGGCGCAGCGCTGGCAGCGCGGCATCGAGACCGGCCTCCACCTGATGGTGTTCGGTGACTCGACGGCCACCGGTTACGGCTGCCATCAGGCCGACGAGGTTCCCGGGGCACTACTGGCGCGTGCCCTCGCCCGGCTGTCCGGCGGCCCGGTCCGACTGTCGACCAAGGCCATCGTCGGAGCCACCTCCAAAGGCCTGGCCGGCCAGGTCGACGCCATGCTGGTCGCCGGCCCGCCGCCGGATGCCGCGGTCATCATGATCGGCGCAAACGACGTCACCAGCCTCAACGGGATCGGCCCGTCGGCCCGCCGACTGGGGGGCGCGGTGCGCCGGTTGCGCTCGACCGGCGCTGTCGTGGTCGTCGGCACCTGTCCGGACCTCGGTGTCATCACCGCGATCCCGCAACCGCTGCGGTTCACCGCCCGTTCGATCGGGCTTCGGCTGGCCCGGGCGCAAACGGGCGAGGTCCGCGCCGCCGGCGGTGTTCCCGTCCCGCTGGCCGACCTGCTCGGCCCGCAGTTCCGGACAGGTGGCCATCATCTGTTCGCCGATGACCGGTATCACCCCTCGGCCGCCGGATATGCGCTGGCCGCCGAGCAGCTGCTGCCGGCAT
>JAUPLT010000097.1 GCA_030836785.1 Actinomycetota bacterium | reverse complement strand
GTCCAGCGCGCACTCCGGGTCGGCGGGCGGTCCGCGGTGTCCGCAGCCGCGCGTGCAGTCCGCCACCGCCGCGGCCAGATCGGAGAACGCGGTGACGACGTCGTCGGGGGCGATGTGCGCCAGCCCGAATGACCGCAGCCCCGGGGTGTCGATCACCCACCCTCCGGCGGCCAGTGGAAATGCCACCGACTGGGTCGAGGTGTGCCGGCCCTTGCCCACTCCCGACACATCACCGGTCGCCCGGTCAGCGTGTGGGACAAGCCGATTGACCAGAGTGGATTTTCCGACACCGGAGTGCCCCAGCAGCACCGTGATGTGGCCGTCGAGCAGTTGGTGCACGTGCTCCAGTGGTTCGTTGCGTCCGGCGGTGACCACGGTCAGGTCCAGGTCGGCGAACTGTTCGGCGAACGGTGCGGCCGGGGCGAGGTCGGTCTTGGTCAGACACAGGATGGGCCGAAGGCCGCCGGTGTAGGCGGCGATCAGCGCCCGGTCCACCAGTCCGGTGCGTGGCGGCGGGTCGGCCAGTGCCACCACCACCATCATCTGGTCGGCGTTGGCGACCACCACCCGTTCGGTCGGGTCGGTGTCATCGGCGGTGCGGCGAAGTACGCTGCGGCGCGGACCGCGCCGCACGATCCGGGCCAGGGTGTCGGGCCGGCCGGACAGGTCGCCCACAACGTCCACCTCGTCGCCGACGACGATCGGGGTACGGCCCAGTTCGCGGGCCCGCATGGCGGTCACCCGGCGGTGCGGATCTTGCAGTACGCAGCCCCACCGTCCGCGGTCCACCGTCACGACCATGGCCGATTCGGCGTCGGCGTGCTCGGGCCGGGTCTTGGTGCGCGGACGGGAACTGCGGCGTCCGGCCCGGACGTGCACATCCGACTCGTCGTACTCGCGAGCGATCAAGCCGACTCCAGCATTGCCGCCCACAGTGCGGGGAACTCCGGCAGGGTCTTGGCGGTGGTGGCGATGTTCTCCACCTCGACTCCGGGCACCCGCAGGCCGACGATCGCCCCGGCCATCGCCATCCGGTGGTCGGCGTAGGAATGCCAGACGCCGCCGCGCAACGGGCGGGCGGTGATCACCAGGGCATCGGGTTCCTCGACGCAATCCCCGCCGAGCCGGTTGATCTCGGTGCTCAGCGCCGACAACCGGTCGGTCTCGTGACCGCGCAGGTGCGCGATCCCGGTGAGTCGCGACACCGATCCCGGCTCCGCCAGCGCGGCGAGCACCGCCATCGACGGGGTCAGTTCGCCGACTTCGTTGAGGTCCATGTCGAAGCCGGCATAGCCTGCGGGGCCGGTCACCACCAGGCCCGAATCCTCATGTACGACAGCGCATCCCAGCAGTCGCAGGATGGCCAGGATGATTGGGGCGGGCTGGACGCTGATGGTGGGCCAACCGGTGATACGGACCTGCCCGCCGGTGACCGCGGCGGCGGCGGCGAACGGGACGGCGTTGGACAGGTCCGGCTCGATCGCCCACCGGTGAGCGTTCACCCGGCCCGGGGCGACCCGCCACCGGTTGGGCATGGTGTCGTCGACCTCGATCCCGGCCTCGGCGAGCATGGCCACCGTCATCGCGATATGCGGGGCGGAGGGCACCGTGGTACCGGTGTGCTCGACGGTCACCCCGCCGGTGAACGCCGCCCCGGACAACAGCAGACCGGAGACGAATTGCGAGGACGCCGAGGCGTCGATGCGAACCGTGCCGCCGGCCACCGCGCCGTGGCCGTGCACCGTGAACGGCAGACCAGCGCCCCCCGAATCGGTGCGGACGTCGACGCCGAGGCCACGCAGCCCGTCGAGCAGGGGGGTGATCGGCCGGGCGCGGGCCTGCTCGTCGCCGTCGAAGGTCACCGCCGCAGACCCCAGCGCGGCCAGTGGCGGGACGAACCGGAGCACGGTGCCGGCCAGGCCGCAGTCGATGCGGGCGTCTTCTTCTGAGGTCAGGCCGCCGCCGACGACCAGGTCAGCGGCGGCACCATCGACGCTGAAGCCGAGGGTCCGCAGCGCGCCGATCATCAGGTCGGTGTCGCGGCTGCGCAGCGCTCCGGCGATGGTGGACCGGCCGCTGCCCTGCGCGGCGGCCAGCGCAGCCAGAATGAGCGCCCGATTGGTCATCGACTTTGAGCCAGGCACCGCCACCGTCGCGTGCACCGGTTCGGGGGCGGTAGGGGCCGGCCAGAGGTTCACGGCTCCATCCTGCCTTGCCCGGGTGATGATGAAGTCATGTGCGGGCGTTTCGCAATGACCACCGATCCGGCGCGGCTGGCCCTCGAACTCGATGCGATCGACGAGACCGGAGACAGCACCACCCCTAACTACGGTGCCGCTAACTACGGTGCCCCTAACTACGGTGCCCCTAACTACAACGTGGCGCCCACCACCCCGATCGCGGCCGTCGTCGATCGCGAGGACCATCGCCGCATCCGCCTCATGCGGTGGGGACTGCTGCCGACCTGGGTCAAACGGGGGCCGGACGGCGGACCGCCCACCCGCGGGCCGCAGTTGATCAATGCCCGCGCCGAGACCGTCACCACCTCGTCGGCCTTCCGGTCGGCGGCGGCGCACAAGCGCTGCCTGATCCCGATGGACGGCTACTACGAGTGGCGGCCCAATACCGACGATCCGAAGCGGGGTCGCAAGACGCCGTTCTACTTCCACCGGCCTGATGGGAAGCCGTTGCTGGTGGCCGGGCTGTGGTCGGCGTGGCGGCCGGATCCCACGGCTGAGCCACTGCTGACCTGCACCGTCATCACCACCGATGCGGTCGGCGGATTCGCCCGGGTGCACGATCGGATGCCGCTGATCCTCGCCGAAGCCGATTGGGACCGCTGGCTCGACCCGGACGCCCCGGCCCCCCAGGACTTGCTGGCCGCCCCGCCGGATACCGCCCCGATGGCGATGCGCGAGGTGTCGACACTGGTCAACAGGGTCGCCAACAACGGCCCCGAACTGATCGAACCGGCGGGACCGGGCAACCAACCGGTCGGTCTGTTCTAAGCTCGCACCATGACTGCGGTTCAGCCCACTATCGACTCCGGCACCGACACCATCACCGTGCGCAACCCGGCTGACGGCAGCGTCGCCGGTTCGGTGCCGATCGACAGCCCCGACGTCGTCGCCGAGAAGGCCCATCAGTTGCGCGCGGCGCAGGCCGAGTGGGAGGCCATCGGCCCGCGCGGTCGCAAGAGCTGGATGATGCGCTGGCAGGAGTGGGTCCTGGACAACACCGACCACCTCACCAAGGTGCTGATGTCGGAGACCGGCAAGTCCCGCGGGGACGCCAGCGTCGAGGCGGTCGCTCTGGCCGACTCGATCAACTATTGGGCCGGCCACGCCGAGGAGTTCCTCGCCGATAAGCACCCCACGCCGCACAGCCTGCTCTACCGGGTCAAGAAGCTCACCACCGTCTACCGGCCCTATCCGGTGGTGGGGATCATCGAGCCGTGGAACTTCCCGCTGGCGATGCTGGCCCTCGATGTCGTGCCGGCCCTCGCCGCCGGCGCGGCGGTGTTGCTGAAACCCTCTGAGGTCACGCCGCTTTCGGCCGTGGAGTTCGCCCGCGGATGGAACGAGGTCGGTGCCCCGCCGGTGTTGGCGCTGGCCACCGGCTACGGCGCCACCGGCGCCTCGGTGATCGATGTCGCCGACTACGTCCATTTCACCGGGTCGACGGCCACCGGCCGCAAGGTCGGGGTGGCTTGCGCGGAGCAACTGAAGCCGTTCAGCCTGGAGCTCGGCGGTAAGGATCCGGCGATCGTGCTGGCCGACGCCGACGTCGAACGCGCCGCGAACGGCATCGCCTGGGGTGGGATGTTCAATTCCGGGCAGGTCTGCGTCTCGGTGGAGCGGGTCTACGTCGAGGCCCCGGTGTACGACGAATTCGTCGCCCGGCTGACCGAGAACGTCAGCAAGTTGCAGCAGGGCAGCGAATCCGGGCCGGGTCTGACCTTCGATGTCGGTGCGATGGCCACCGGCGCCCAGCGCGATATCGTCGCCCGCCACGTCGAGCAGGCCACCGAGGCCGGTGCCCGGGTCCTGGCCGGCGGCAAGCCGGTCGGGCGGGGCACCTTCTTCCAGCCGACCGTGCTCGCCGACGTCACCCCGGAGATGACCTGCATCGCCGAGGAGACGTTCGGCCCGACCCTGCCGGTGGTCAAAGTCGCCGACGAGGATGAAGCTGTCCGGCTGGCCAACGACTCCAAGTACGGGCTGTCGGCCACGGTGTGGACCGGGGACACCGCCCGCGGGGAGCGGGTGGCCCGCCGCTTGGAGTGCGGCGCCGTCAACGTCAACGACGCGCTGACCAACGTGTTCTGCCCGGGCCTGCCGATGGGCGGCTGGAAGGAATCCGGTATCGGATACCGGGCCGGCGGCGCGGCCGGCTTGATCAAGTTCTGTCGGCAGCAGGCCATCACCGCCCCGCGGATCCCGACCCAGAAGTCCGAACTGCTCTGGTACTCCTCGTCGAAGCGGCAGGCCAAGCTGGCACTGGCGGCCATGCGGGCTGTCGCCGGTCATGGGCTGCGCCGGTTCGGGATCGGCCGAGGCTGAGCAGGCCCTTGACTGCGTCGCTTCCGGAGCAGCCGGTCGGCGCGGTGGTAGGAGTTCACCCCGCCGACGAGTGGCAGGTGCGGCGGAGGTAGCCACTCGACGGTGCCGTCTCGGTGCTTTCGGGTGGTCCAGCCCCCGCGTTTGACGAGCCGATTGTGCGGTCCGCAGGCGAGGGTGAGGTCGTCGATATCGGTGACTCCGCCATCGGCCCAGTCGGTGTTGGCGTGATGGACCTGGCAGCCGTAAGCGGGCACGGTGCAGCCCGGGAAGCTGCAGCCCCGATCCACATCGTGCAGGACGACCCGCTGGTCGGCGGTCGCGATGCGCTTGCTCCGACCCAGCCACAGCGGACGCCCCGACTTCTCGTCGAAGACGGTCAGATACAAGTAGGAGTGGCTGGCCATCCGGATCACGTCGGTGATCGGCACCGCAGTGCCCCCCGCGGTGATCCCGACCCCGGATTTGTCCTGCAGGTCCTGCAGGCTCGCCGAGACGATCACGGTGACCGGCAACCCGCGATGGGTGCCCAGTTTCGGGTCGCCTAGTTGCCCGCGCACCAGTGCGGACAGGGCGTCGTGCTGACGTTGGGCGTGGGTACGGCGGTCGGCGTCGACCTGATCCTGGCTGGGTTGGTCGTGGACCGCCGGCCGCGGGTCGCTGGGGTTGCACACACCAGGGGCGGCAAACTTGGCCAACCACGCGTCCAACTCCGCGCGCAACGCGGGGGTCGCCACCAAACGTCCGGTGCTCATGCCCGTTGCGTCCTGGCGGCCCCAGGTGAATCCGCGCCGTAGCGCCCGGTCGGCGTCGCTGAAATCCCCGTCGGGGTTGAGCGTCAGCGCCAGTCGGTCGGCGAGTCGGGCTAGCTGATCCGGCCGCAGCGTCCGGGCGTGTTCGGCCAGGAACGCTTCGGCACCCTCCCGCTCCTCGCGCGGGACCGCGATCGGCAAGTCGGTCAGAAACCGCTGGATAACCCGCACATGTTCGACGTCGAGAAGGCCCTCGCGCCAGGCCTGCGCAGTCTCGGGCTGCCGCGGGGGCAGCGGCTCGCCGGTCAGCGTGGTCCGGCTCGCCAGCGGCTCGACCATGACCGCGCGCCGCCGCGCCTCGGCCGGGCTGATCCGCAGCCAATCGGCAAGAACCTTGTGCGGCGCCCCGCCGACCTCGCTGACGTCGCGGCGTCCGATCTCGAGTGTGATGTCGCCGCGCACCACCGCCTGCCGGCGGACCAGGGTCTCGCAGCGCCCGGCCAGCCGGACCAGGTCCCCGGCGCTCAAGCCGGTGAGGTCCACCGACCCGAGGACGTCGATGGCCGCGTCGATCCGGGAGACGGCCGCCTCGACATCTTTCGAAAGCATGTTCGAATGATATGTCGCCGCTACGACAAAACTGCGTCCCGCCGAAGCGGGGTCCCTACCGCTGGACGTACCCCGGCGGATTCGGGCTATCCACCCACAAATCCACACCCAGTTCGGAGCCCGGCACGCAGTCGTACACCGACAGGTCGGTGACCCCGGAATCCAGCAGCACGTCCTCGCACAGCAGGGAGTGCCCGGTGTACTCGCCCGCGGGTCGGCTCAGCACGGCGTAGGCGGAATCGGCGTACACCTCGGGCTTGCGTGAGCGGGCCATCGACTCGTCGCCGCCGAGCAGGTTCTGCACCGCGGCGGTGGCGATCATGGTGCGCGGCCACAGGGTGTTCGAGGCAATGCCCGCATCGCGCAGCTCCTCGGCAATGCCCAACGCGCACAACGTCATCCCATACTTGGCCATCATGTACGGGGCGGGCCGCAGCCACTTGGGCTCCAGCCGGATCGGCGGGGACAGGGTCAGGATGTGTGGGTTCTCCCGGCCCTTCATGTGCGGGATGCAGGCCTGCGACACGGCGTAGGTGCCGCGCACCTCGATCCCGTTCATCAGGTCGAACCGCTTGAGCGGTACATGCTCGATCGAGCCGAGGTTGATCGCGCTGGCGTTGTTGACGCACATGTCGATCCCGCCGAACTGCTCGACGGTCCGGGCGACGGCAGCCGCCACCGAATCCCCGTCACGGACGTCGCCGACGATCGGCAGGGCCTGCCCGCCGGCCTCCTCGATCTCCTTGGCCGCGGTGTAGATGGTGCCGGGCAGCTTGGGGTGCGGCTCGGTGGTCTTGGCGACCAGTGCGATATTGGCGCCGTCAGCGGCGACCCGCTTGGCGATCGCCAGGCCGATGCCGCGGCTGGCGCCCGAGATGAACATGGTTTTGCCGGAAAAGGTGCCCATGGCGCCACCCTAGAGCGCGAACGGCGTAACCGGCCGCACCGGGGTCACCCGGACCGCCAGGTGATCCTGGGCGGGGCGGCGCTACCCGTGCGGGTGAGCCGTCGCCAGGTCACGACGCCGACAGCGATCATGAGGAGACCCAACCCTGCATTCAGGCATGCCAATGCGTAGACGGCGCCGGCGGTGCGGCGTGCGACGGGGGTGTATTCCCTGATGAACGAGGCGATATCGCCGACCGCGATCATCCGGGTATCCGCCAGTCCGGTCTGTGACGTCGCCGCCTCGCCGCCCATCCGTTTCCGCACGTCCGCCCAGACCACGACCGCGGTGGAGTGTCGCAGCATGCAATCACCGGAGCCGTCTGGGGGCCATCCCCAGGTCTGCAGACTGGATTCGACGCCGGCCGCTATCACCGGTGGTCCGCCGGGGAACTCAAGGAGGTAGCGTCCGGGCAGCCGGTGCGCTGTCCCCGGTATCCGGACGCCTCCGACGTCCGGGCAGGAAATCGACGCGACGACGCCGTCCCCGAATGTCGGATTCCGGTCGCTGAGAGTCGCCTCCATCAGAGCTCCGCCCGGCGGCGCCGGTGCATCGCGCAGGGCGATGAACTGTTCGCGGGTCCGCAGCTGTGGCAGGTCGTCAACGCGCAGCTGATCATCGGCAGCCACGACGAGGAAGACCGAGATCGCGAGGTAGCAGGCAGCTATCGCTGCGCAGATCAGAGCGACTCCGCCGCGGTCGCGTCGGCTGCTGAGCCGGGGGAGCGCCCGGACGATCAACAGTACCGAGACGACCGCGAGCAGCACCGTGCCGATGAGGATCTTTGCCGCATCGGCGACCAGAGCCGGCGCGACGTCTCCGGTGCCCATCAGCGCCACGACCGCCGCCGCGGCGGTCGAAACGACCACTGCGCACAAGCGCCACACCCGGCGCCGCCAGCGGTACGCGAGCCCGGCGGCGGCCAACGCGATCGCGGACCACGCCGCCGCCAGCATCACCGGCGGAGGCTGTCGCGGCACCGAAGGCCGAGCTCGACGAACGCGTCGACCCGATCCACAGACCGCAGAACGTCGGTCCGTACCCGAACGCGCACCCCGCTGTCGTCGACGGTCACCGCGGGCTGCTCGCGCTCGGAGCCGTAGCGCGAACACCAGACGCCGATCGCGTCGGCCACTCCGATGAGGTCGCCCGGGTGCGGGTAGCCGGCCGTGGCGAATGCCAGCAGCCGTTCGTCCACCGACGGCACCGGCTCCAGGGGGTGTCCGCCGCTGACCCGGTCGATGCCCAGCCAGTTGGTCATGGCCGGCGTCGCCGAACCGAGCAGTGCGACGGTCAGGCTTCGCAACTCCGGCGGCGGGGCAGGGCCGACGACCAGCGCCGCACCCTCGGCGCGCGGAGTTGGGCTCGTCCAGGTGCTGACGACGATGTGTGAGCCCGGGGGTGACATCTGGGAGGCGAACGAGCGGGTCATGGTGACCGACCAGTCGCCGGCGTCCGGCGTGATGGTGGTGACCTCGCCGTGCCGGCTGATCTGCAGACCGCGCTGCGCGAGGCCAGAGCGGAACGCTGCCCGGCGCCGCAGCTGCCACACTCCGAGTGAAATGGCGCCGGTCACGGTTGCGATCGTGATGAGCGCGGTGACGAAGTTGGTCGACATCTCCATGGCGCCACCCAATATTTCACGATCTCTGCCTACGGGTGGCGTCACGACCGATCCGTCGGGGTTCCCTACGATGCTGTACACCATGACTTCCGAAACCGAGCTGCCCGCACCCCGCGAGGAGACCGACGCCGAGCTGACGGCCCGGTTCGAGCGGGACGCGATCCCGCTGATGGATCAGCTCTACGGCGGCGCCCTTCGGATGACCCGTAATCCCGCCGATGCCGAGGACCTGGTTCAGGACACCATGGTCAAGGCATATTCCGCGTTCCGGTCCTTCAAAGAGGGCACCAACCTCAAAGCGTGGCTGTACCGGATCCTTACCAACAGCTACATCAACACCTACCGGAAGAAGCAGCGCCAGCCTGCCGAGTACCCCACCGATGAGATCACCGACTGGCAATTGGCCGCCAACGCCGAGCACTCCTCCACCGGTCTGCGCTCGGCGGAGGTCGAAGCGCTGGAGAATCTTCCCGATAGTGAAATCAAACAGGCCCTGCAGGCGTTACCAGAAGAGTTCAGGCTGGCTGTGTACCTGGCCGACGTAGAGGGTTTCCCCTATAAGGAGATCGCGGAGATCATGGAGACACCGATCGGGACCGTGATGTCCCGCCTGCACCGGGGGCGGCGGCAACTGCGCACCCTGCTCGCCGATGTCGCCCGCGAACGCGGCATGCTGCGCGGCGACCAAGCTGTGGACGCCGGGGAAGGGGTGACGTCATGACGACCAGCGACTCCCGTCCCGATACCAGCCCCGATCCGGATCCCGGTCATAGCGACTGCGCGCTGGTCATTGCCGAGGTGTGGACCCTGCTGGACGGGGAAGTCACCGATGATTCCCGTGACCGGCTGCGGCACCATCTCGAGCAGTGTCCTGCCTGCCTGCGGCATTACGGGGTGGAGGAGCGGATCAAGGCGCTGATCGCCAGCAAGTGCAGTGGCGAGCGAGCACCGTCGTATCTGGTGGAACGGGTCCGGATGCAGATCAGCCGGACCACCATCATCCGGCGTATCTAGCCGGCTGACGCTGAGTGGCGCCTCTCAGGCGTTCGGCCGGTTGCCGTGATTAGCCTTGCTGTGCTTGCGGTCGCGCTTCTTTCGGCCTCGTTTGGCCATGGTGATACCTCCGTCGTGAGTGGTGCAGCGTTGTGACTGTTGCTGCTTTCCACCAGTGTCTCACGGTGTCGTGACCCGCCGGGCATCGGAGTGTTGTGGTTCGATAGGGGCATGGCCGAGGATGTGCGCGCTGAGATTGTGGCCAGCGTGCTTGAAGTCGTCGTTCGCAAGGGCGACCAGATCGGCGCCGGCGACACCCTGGTGCTGCTGGAGTCGATGAAGATGGAGATCCCGGTGCTCGCCGAGAACGCCGGCACCGTCACTGAGGTGAGCGTCGCCGTCGGCGATGTCATCCAGGCCGGAGATCTCATCGCCATCATCGAGTGAGCACCCTCGGTGACCTGCTGGCCGAGCACACTGTGCTCCCCGGCGGGGCCGTCGACCACCTGCACGCGGTGGTGGGCGAGTGGCAGTTGCTGGCGGACCTGTCGTTCGCCGATTACCTGATGTGGGTCCGTCGCGACGACGGCACCCTGGTCTGCGTCGCGCAGTGCCGTCCCAACACCGCGCCGACCCTGGTGGTCACCGACGCGGTCGGCACCGTCGTCGCCGAGGACGACCTGCAGTCGCCGGTGCCGGTGGGCTACCGCGGCAGCGAGGTCGCGGTGCTCACCCGGCAGAGTGCCGGCGACGGCGCGGACACCTCATCCCCGCTGGAGACCGCCTACCTGGACTGCGCCGCCAATCTGCTGGCGATGGTCGGCGAGGGCACCTTTCCCAACGTCGCCGACCTGGCGATTTCCCGGTCCAGTCCGCGGGTGGGCGACGGCTTCATCCGTCTCGACGTCGACGGCGTGGTCGGTTATGCCAGCCCCAACGCACTGTCCGCCTACCACCGGATGGGGCTGGCCTCCGAACTGGAGGGCCACAACCTCGTCTCCGTCACCCGTCCGCTGATCTCCGACCCGTTCGAGGCCCGTGAACTCGCCGAGCACGTCGGCACGTCGGTGGCCGGTGGTGCGGGGATGCGTCTGGAGATCGACGCCGGTGGCGCGACGGTGCTGCTGCGGACGCTGCCGTTGGTGGTGGCGGGGCAATCCACCGGCGCGGCGGTGCTGGTGCGCGACGTCACCGAGGTCAAGCGCCGCGACCGGGCTCTGTTGTCGAAGGACGCCACGATCCGGGAGATCCACCACCGGGTGAAGAACAACCTGCAGACGGTGGCAGCACTGCTGCGGTTGCAGGCCCGGCGCACCAACAACGGCGAGGCGCGTGAGGCGCTGATGGAGTCGGTGCGGCGGGTCGCCGCCATCTCCCAGGTACACGAGGCACTGTCGTTGTCGGTGGACGAGGAGGTCAACCTCGATGAGGTGATCGACCGGATTCTGCCGATCATGAATGACGTGGCCCGGGTGGACACCCCGATCAGGATCCGCCGGGAGGGGGCGATGGGCGTGCTCGACGCGGCCCGCGCGACCGCGCTGGTGCTGGTGGTCACCGAACTGGTGCAGAACGCCGTCCAGCACGGATTCGAGCGTGCCGAACGGCAGGGCAGCGTGCTGATCCGGGCCGAGCGGTCCGCCCGATGGCTCGACGTCGTGGTCCACGACGACGGCCGGGGTCTGCCACCGGAGTTCAACCTGGAGACCTCGGACCGGTTGGGCTTGCAGATCGTGCGGACCCTGGTCTCAGCCGAGCTCGACGGGTCACTGACGATGTACCCGGGCGCCGATGGCGGCACCGACGTGGTACTCCGAGTGCCGGTCGGGCGGCGCGGGCGGGCGCACTGAGACAAGCATCCCGCTCGGGACTGCCTAGAAATGACCGCCGCCCAAAAAAGACCGCGGCCCCGATTTCTCGGGGCCGCGGCTAGTTGTTCAGTGGTGCGAAGCTCAGACTCCGGAACGGGCCCGGGTGCGTGCGTTGCGACGCTTGAGCGCGCGACGCTCGTCCTCGCTCATGGCGCCCCAGACGCCGGCGTCCTGACCGGACTCAAGCGCCCAGCTCAGGCATTCGGTGGTAACCGGGCACCGGTTGCAGACGAGCTTCGCCTCTGCGATCTGGGCCAGGGCCGGGCCGCTGTTTCCCACCGGGAAGAACAGTTCCGGATCCTCGTCGCGACAGACCGCCTTGTGGCGCCAATCCATTTCCGCTACTCCTTACCTGGTGTGTGCGCGCGCAGGGGCAAGAGGTACCTTGAGACCCTGGGCTCCGAGAGTGGGCTCTGAGAGCTCGCACACGAACTGTGTTGTGCTGTTGCATTGATGCTGTCACAGCCTCGTTATATGTCAACAGAACTTTCTTAAACCGTGGGCAACGTCACTCTTTGTTGCGTTCGGCGTGTTTTGGTGGTCAGACCGGGGCCACAACGGCTAGTGCGCGGGGCACCGAGGCGAACGTCATCTCCTCGCGCAGCCCCAGAAAATCGCCATCTACCTGGCACGATACCGGCCGGGAAGTGGTGATCCGCACCCAGTCAAGGTCGTCCTCACGTAATAGGTGGCGAGCCTTGATGTTGGCTTTCTTCGATAGCATCCGGCGGACCAGTAGCAGGTTTGCGATGACATTCATGCTCGTCACGGCAAAAAGGCCGAGTCCGGTCTCGAATGATGTGTCCGGATTCGTCCAGACCGGGCGGGCGTTGGCGTAGGTCCACGGGCTGGCGTTGGACACGAACGCGAAGTGCACCCCGGCGACGGGTTCGCGGTCCGGCAGGTGCACGGTGAGTGCGGGCTCGGACCGGGCGTTGGACAGCATCTCACGCAGCGCGATGCGCATATAGCGCCCGGCGGTGACCTTTCTACCCTTGGCGCGCTGGGCCTCTACGGCCGCCACCACGTCACCGTCCACGCCCATGCCGGCGGTGAACACCGCCCAGCGTTCGCCGCAGTCCATCAGGCCGATGCGCCGCCACGAGTCCCCGGCGCGGTGCGCGCCGAGCAGGTCGATCAGCTGATTGGTGGCTTCGGTGGGGTCGGAACTGATGCCCAGTGCGCGGGCGAAGACGTTGGCGGAGCCGCCCGGTACCACCGCGACGGCGGGCAATCCGGCCGGATCGGGCAGTGGGGCTGTGCCGGACAAGCCGGGGGGCTTCCCCAGCAGGCCGTTCACCACCTCGTTCACGGTGCCGTCCCCGCCGTGCACGATGATCACGTCAGCCCGGTCGGCCTTGGCCTGTTCGGCGATCTCGATGGCGTGCCCGCGGTGGTCGGTGTGGGTCACGGTCAAGCTGACGCGGCTTTCGAGGGCGTGCGCCAGCAGATCCCGTCCGGCCGGGGTGGTGGAGGTGGCGTTGGGGTTCACGATCAGCACGGCACGCACGGTCATTGACCCTATCGGTGTGAGTCCTGTGATGTTGCTGGGAGTTCGGCTTGTCGCTGGCCTGCGGGCCGGTGCCGACAGCAGTATTGAGGTCAGTCTCCACCGCCACCGACCCCCCCTGGTGCAGTGTGAGGCGCCGGGACGGTCACCGCTTGCTGGAGTGGTGACCGTCCCTTTGTCGGGGCGTTCTAATCTGACGTCATGACATCCCTGCCCCCGCTGGCCGTGCGTCGGGCCGCGATCCTGGTGGGCCTCCAGGGCGCGGCCGGGGTCGTCGCCGCCGTCGTCTTCACCGTCCGCGGCCTCGCTGGGGCAGACCGGCACATCGTCGACGGCTACGGCAACGCCGGATGGTTCGCCGTGATCGGCGGGTCGGTGCTGGCCGCCGCCTGGGCACTGTGGACGGGCCGGCACTGGGGACGCGGACTGGCGGTGTTCGCTCAGATGCTGATCCTGCCGGCCACCTGGTACGCCGGGGTGGGCTCACACCGGTGGGGTTACGCGGTCCCGATCGCGGCGGCGTCGATCGCCGTGTTGGTGTTGCTTTTCAGCCCCAGCACCTTGAAATGGCTTGCTGGTCAGACGGATTCGGATCCTGATCGGGCGGCCAGTGCCGACAGTTCCGGCCCGGACACCCGATAGCCGATCCACTCCGAGAGCTGCTTTCCGCCGACGGCGTCGTAGAGCGCGATCGCGTCGGTGTTCCAGTCCAGCACCGCCCAGCCGAGCCGGCTGTACCCGTTGTTCACACATTCCCGGGCCAGCGTGGCCAGCAGGGTGCGCGCCAGACCGCGGCGGCGGAACTCCGGGCGGACGAACAGGTCCTCCAGATGGATCCCGGCCATCCCGTCCCACGTCGAGAAGGTCCGGAACCACAGCGCCATTGCCGCAACCCGGCCGTCCACCTCGACGATGTGGCAGCGAGCGGTCGGGTCCTCACCGAACAGTGCCGCGCTGATCTGTGCCTGAGTTACCGTGCACTGATCGGGTGCCCGCTCGAACTCGGCCAGTTCGCGGATCATCGCGACGATTTCGGTCTCGTCGCCCGGTCGGGCGAAGCGGATCTGCACTGTCATTCGGTTGCTCCCAGCGCGCGCAGGATGGTGCGGAACTTCGTCGTGGTCTCGGCGACCTCGGCGTCGGGGTCGGACTCGGCCACGATCCCGCCGCCGGCCAGGGCCAGCGCGCTGCGCCGGTCGGCGGACACCTCGGCGCCGCGGATGGCCACCACCCAGCGGCCGTCTCCCCGGGCGTCGCACCAGCCGACGGCGCCGGCGTAGAAGCGGCGATCACCCTCGAGATCTGACACCAGGTCCACCGCGGCGGCGGTAGGCACTCCGCCGACGGCCGGGGTGGGATGCAGTGCCAGCGCGAGATCCAAAGCGGTAGTGGATGTTTCCCGTAGGACGCCGCGGATCGGGGTGGCCAGGTGCCATAGTGCGCCGGTGCGGCTGAGCTGCGGTTCGTCGGCCACGTCCAGCCGGGAGCACAGCGGCCCCAGGGCCTCGCGCATGGTCTCGACCACGAGTCGGTGCTCGTGGCGATCCTTGGCCGATGCGGCCAGCGCCGCCCCGCTCGCGGCGTCGTCATCGGGGTCGGCACATCGCGGTGCAGACCCGGCGAACGGCTGGCAGCTCACCTGGTCACCGGAACGGGCCACCAGCAATTCCGGGCTGGCACCCACCAGCACCGACCCGTCGTAGCGGTCGCCGGCGGGGGAGAGGTCCACGAGGTAGCCGGTGGCCTGCGGGTCGGCCGCGATCAGTCGGACCAGGACCGCCATCGGGTCCAGCGGTCCGTCGGCGGCCAGCCGAAGCGCCCGGGCCAGTACCACCTTCTGCAGCGGATCGGCCGGATCGCGGAGTCGCCGCAGGGCGGCCTCGACCCGGGCCCGATGCTCGTCGGCGGGGGGCAGCGTCTGGGCGATCCGCACTACCGGAAGCGGGCCCGGCAGGGCCGCGGGCAGTGCCGGAAGCAGATCGTGCACTGCCGGCAACCGGTCTGAGACACGTTCCGGAGCCAGCAGCGCTGTACGGCCGCGGATGTCGAAAGGCAGTGCGCCCACGATCAATTCGGCCGAACCGTCGCGCAGCGCCCGGGCCGCGCCGGCGGGGTCCTGATACGCGGCGCGGACGCCGTCGGCGACGACGGTTCCGGTCGGGCCGGTCAGAACGAACGCGGGGCTGATCACGCGCCGCTGACCGGTTCGCGGTGACTGGTCAGGCCGAGTGCGGACAGTTGACGCAGGCCGTATTCGAAACCGCACACCGACACCGCGGCGGTGCCGAACCCGTAGCGGGCGCCCTCGCGCAGTGGCTGCTCGACCCACCGGGTGATGACTGACCGGGAGAAATGCCCGTGGCTGACGAACACTACGTCGCGCTCGGCCATCTGGTCCATCGCGTAGGCCACCGCCTGGTCGGCGCGCATGCTGACCTGGTCGACGCTCTCGCCGCCCGGACAGCCATAGGTCCACAGCAGCCAACCGGGGGTGTTGGTGCGGATCTCGTGGGTGGTCAGGCCCTCGTAGTCGCCGTAGTCCCATTCGGCCAGTAGTGGGGAGATCTCGTCGACGCGCAGCCCGGCCAGTTCCGCGGTGGCGATCGCGCGCCGTCGCGGGCTGCTGACCACCAGGGGGTCGTTCAGGTCGAGGTGCTCAAGGGTGTGCGCGGCCAGCCGGGCCTGGTCGCGGCCGCGTTCGGTGAGGTCGAGATCGGTGCGGCTGGTGTGTTTGCGGTCACGCGACCATTCGGTCTCACCGTGCCGGAGCAGGACCAGACGATGATTGCCGACACTCACGCTCACCGATTGTGCCCGAACCTGACAGGATGGTCGGCGTGACCCGAGTGCTGGCGGTGGCTAATCAGAAGGGCGGGGTGGCAAAGACCACCACGGTGGCCTCCCTGGGGGCTGCGTTCGCCGAACAGGGTCAGCGGGTACTGCTGGTGGATCTCGACCCGCAGGGCTGCCTGACCTTCTCGCTGGGTACCGACCCGGACAAGCTGACGGTGTCGGTCCACGAGGTGCTGCTCGGTGACGTCGAACCCGACGCGGCGCTGGTGGTGACCCCGGAGGGGATGACGCTGCTGCCGGCCAACATCGACCTGGCGGGCGCGGAGGCGATGCTGCTGATGCGGGCCGGCCGGGAGTACGCGCTCAAACGTGCGCTGGCCAAGCTCGCCAATGACGGGCCGGGCTTCGACGTCGTGATCATCGACTGCCCGCCCTCGCTGGGGGTGCTCACCCTCAACGGTCTGACGGCAGCCGACGAGGTGATCGTGCCGTTGCAGTGCGAGACGTTGGCACACCGCGGGGTGGGCCAGTTCCTTCGGACCGTCGCCGACGTGCAGCAGATCACCAACCCGAACCTGACGCTGCTCGGCGCACTGCCCACCCTGTACGACGCGCGCACCACCCACAGCCGCGACGTGCTGTTCGACGTCGCCGACCGCTACGAACTACCGGTCCTGTCGCCCCCGATCCCGCGCACGGTCCGCTTCGCCGAAGCCAGCGCGTCGGGCTCCTCGGTGTTGTCCGGACGCAAGAACAAGGGCGCTATGGCATACCGGGATTTGGCGGAATCGCTTCTGAAGCACTGGAATTCGGGCAAGCCGCTGCCGACCTTCAGCCCGGAGTCGTAGGCGCGAGACCGGAGTCTGAGCCGCGCGCCGGGGGTCAGCCCGGGCCGAAGGCGGCTAGTGTCTCGCCGCGCTGCTCGAACACCATCGAGCCGAGCACGGCCGGCAACACCGCCCCGGTGCCCGTCGGATGCGTCAGCGGGATCACCCGCTGCCTGCTGCCGTCGAGGGGGTCGTAGACCGCCAGGCCGTCGGCGACCGGGATCAGCAGCGAGCCCGACATCACCGCGGCCGGGCCCAGCGCCGGCGCGTCGATGGTGTAGCGGTAGCCCAGCCGACTGTCGAAAACCACCACCGCCGAACCGGTCCACCAGGTCAGGTGGTCCCCGGCCTTGGTGAGCGCCGGGGCCCGGCCCTCTATTACCGGAGCGACCCGCAGTGGCGTACCGGACACCTTGGCTCCGGTGTCGTCGTAGATGGCCACCTCGGGACGAGGGATCGGCAGGTATACCGCGGTGGTGGTGCCGGCGACGGCCAGCACCCGGGCGTCGGAGTCGGCCGCCAGGCCCGGCAGCGCAACGTGCTTGACCTCCGGCTCGTCCTCCTCCTTGGCCGGTTTGATCAGGCTCAGCCGCAGGTCCTTCTCGCCGGGGCAGGCTTCCAGCACTGCGCCGGCGGCATCGCTGGCGGCCGCCGACATCAATGCGCAGCCCTTACCGACGGCGGTGTTGACGGGTTTCACCCGGGCGTCGATCTCGCCGTAGGAGAAGATCCGCACCAGGTCCGAGCGCCACAATTCCATCCGGGTCGGTCCGTAGGACAACACCGCGCTGCCGTCGGAGCTGACCACCACCTGCTTGTCGGCGTAGCTGGTGCGGGTCGGCCCGCGCTGGCCGGTGCCGGCTTTGATCGCACTGACCTGCCCGCACCCCCGGACGTCGGGGTACACCGCGAGGGCTAGGTCGTAGATGTAGGACACCGCGCACAGGTCGGTGTCGCGGGCGTAGCGCCAGCGCTGCTCGCCGGTCTCCGGGTTGCGGCCGGCCATCTCCCGTCCGGCCCCGGTCACCACGGTGCCGTTGACCACCACCGGCTGCAGGGTCTTCGGGCTCGGGGCGGTCCACCGCTGCTGCAGGGTGCCCGGAACCCCTTGGGCCGGTTTGACATTCGGGGCCGGCGCGGTGGCCGGCCGGAACTCGGTGGAGCGTGCCGAACTGTGCCACCAGATCAGCGTGACGAACAGCGCGACGACGGTGGCGATCGCCGCGGCGGCGATCAGGTCACCGCGGGTGCGACGCTCGGGTCGGACCATCTGGTCAGCTGGCGGCGGTCAGTTGGTGGCGGCGCCCGCCCCGGAGGGCTTGCGCGGGCCGCGGCGGCGCCGACGGCGAGGGGCCTGACCGTCACCGGTCTCCGTGCCGTTCGCCGGCGACTGCACTGGTGCCATTGACGCCGGTGCCAATGACTGGGCCTCGCCGGAGGTCGGGGTCTGCTCCCCGTTCCCGGCATCGGACTTGCCGCCGCGGGTGCGCTGACGTGAGCGGGTGCGGGCCGGGCGGGGCTCGGCGTTCCGCCGGGGCTCGGCCGACCGCGACGAACCGCTGCCGGAGGCCCGGGCCGGCCGGGTTCCCTTGGCTGCCCGAGCAGCACCCACCGTCCCGCCGGCCTCGGCCGGGATGCCCAGTTCGGTGTAGAAGTGCGCCGAGTTGGAGTAGGTCTCGGCCGGATCGGCGCAGTCCAAGTCGAGCGCCTTGTTGATCATCGACCAGCGTTCCAGCTCATCCCAGTCGACCAGCGTGATCGCGATACCGGTCTTGCCGGCCCGGCCGGTGCGGCCGATGCGGTGCACGTAGGCCTGCTCGTCCTCGGGGATCTGGTAGTTGATGACGTGGGTGATGTCGTCGATGTCGATACCGCGGGCGGCCACGTCGGTGGCGACCAGCACGTCGACGTCACCGGTGCGGAACCCGGAGAGCGCCTTCTCGCGGGCCACCTGACCGAGGTCGCCGTGCACCGCGCCGACCTTGAACCCGCGCTCGGCGAGTTCGTCGGCGACCTTCTGAGCGGTGCGCTTGGTGCGGGTGAAGATCATCGTCGCGCCGCGGCCTTCGGCCTGCAGGATGCGGGCCACCATCTCGATCTTGTCCAGCGCGTGCGCACGGAAGGCGAACTGCTCGGTGGTGTCATGGGTGGCCGCGCCCTGCACGCCCTCGGCGCGGATGTGGGTGGGCTGGTTCATGAAGGTGCGGGCCAGGGTGATGATCGGGCCCGGCATGGTCGCCGAGAACAGCATCGACTGGCGGTCGTCGGGGATCCGGCTCAGGATGCGCTCGATATCGGGGAGGAAGCCCAGATCCAGCATCTCGTCGGCCTCGTCGAGCACCAGCACCGACAACCCGCCGAGCTGCAGGTGGCCCTGCTGGGCGAGGTCGAGCAGCCGGCCCGGGGTGCCCACGACGACGTCGGCGCCCTGCTGCAGCGATTCGATCTGCGGTTCGTAGGGGCGGCCGCCGTAGATGGCGACGACCGACAGCGGACGACCCGCATCGGCCTCAAGGTATTTCGCCGCCTCAGTGAGGTCGCCGTGCACCTGGATGCACAGTTCGCGGGTGGGGACCACCACCAGCGCGCGGGGCGCGCCGGTCAGCGGGCGGGTGCCGTCGGCGTCGGTGGCGATCCGGTGCAGCAGTGGCACACCGAAGGCGAACGTCTTACCCATCCCGGTGCGGGCCTGGCCGATCAGGTCGTCGCCGGCCAAAGCCAGCGGCAGGGTGAGTTCCTGGATGGCGAAAGCGTGCTCGATACCGTTCTCGGCCAGCGCCCGGACGATCTCGGGGCGTACGCCGAGGTCGGCGAAGCTCATCTTGGTCTCGCCGGGCACAGTGGTATGGCTATGCAGATGTGTCATGGGTCCTCGTGATCTCGTGATGATGTCCACTTGTTTCCAAGCGCGCACGAGTTGTGGATTTCCCCTGACGGGACCGGGCCGCGCGCCGTGACGGCGGGCCAGTGCGTGCACGCACATTTCCGTGGAACCTGCGGTTCCGGACACCATGGTACCTGGTTACAGTGGCCTCATGGGTGCTGGAACGGGCGACACGGCGGCGTCGCGCACCGTTCCGGCGGACCACCCCGGTGTCAATGAATTGTTCGCTCTGCTGGCCTATGGCGAGGTGGCGGCCTTCTACCGACTGACCGACGAGGCCAGGATGGCCCCCGATCTGCGCGGCCGGATCAACATGGCCCGGATGGCCGCCGCGGAGATGGGCCACTACGGGGTGCTGCATCAGACGCTGGAAGCCCGCGGCGTCGACGTGCTGTCCGCGATGGTGCGCTACGCCCCGGCGCTGGAGAACTACCACCGGCTGACGATGCCCAGCACCTGGCTGGAGGCCCTGGTCAAGACCTATGTCGGTGATGCCATGGCGGCCGACCTCTACCTGGCGCTGGCGGGTTCGCTGCCCGACGAGATCGCCGATGTGGTGCGCGCGGTGCTCGCCGAGACGGTGCACTCCCAGTTCGTCGTCGCCGAGGTGCGGGCTGCGGTGACCTCCAGCGGTCGGCAGCGCAGTCGGCTGGCGCGGTGGTCACGCCGGCTGCTGGGGGAGGCGGTCACCCAGGCCCAGTTCGTGTTGGCCGACCACGACGAACTGGTCGACCTGGTGCTGACCGGCTCCAGCGGCCTGGGGCAGATGACGGACTTCTTCGAACGGATGCAGCGCACGCACGACGAGCGGATGCGCAACCTCGGCCTGGCTTGATCACGCCCTGCCTTGAGCGCCCTGCCTCCCGGCTCAGCGGTTGCAGCTGGTGGTGGGGGTGTAGTCGGTCCGGGAGGCCACCGTCGCGCCCGCGGCATCGGTGATCCAACAGTTCAGCTGGCTGCCGCGGCTCTTGGCGTAGACGTAGTTCACTGGAAGCGACGGGGTCATGGCCAGCGTCCAGGGCAGGGTGACGTCGTCGAGGGTCTGCAGCGTTCCGGTCTCGTCGGCGTAGATCACGGTCACCGGGTCGTCGGGGCGTTGGTTGCCGGCCACGGTGTAGACCACTTCGCGAAGATCGACCTGCGGCTGCGCGGCGGCCATGGGTGCGGGCACCTGAACGGGGCGTTCCAGCGCGGCCGCCGGATCGGCCGTGACGGACACCGCCTGCGCGCTGCCGGCCGGCGTATCGGGGGCGGCCGGCGTCTCGGTGCCGATCGTGGCGATGACGGTGCGCGGTGCGCTGCGGTCGCCCTCGACGCGGGCTCCCTGGCCTGACGTTGCGCCGGACTGGATGACGTAGGTGGTGGCCAGCGCTGTCACCAGCAGCCCGGTGCCGGTCAGCAGCACCCGCGGCCACTGCCGGGCGCGCCGGCGTCCGTTTCCCGTGGCACCTGGGTCGTCTCGCACCTGACCAACGCTAGGAGCAGATCGGCCCCCGCCGAACACCCGCGCGCGGACGTTGTCATGCTGTAACCGCAGCTTGACGCAACTGTGCGCCGGGCGGGCAGCTAGCCTGCTCTTGAGCCGATAGGAAAGGGGCCGGTGTGGAGGTCAAGATCGGGGTCTCGGACAGCCCGCGGGAACTGGTGTTCAACAGTTCGCAGACACCCGAAGAGATCGAGGAGTTGGTGACGGCGGCGCTGTCCGGCGACGGCACGGCGGTGCTGAGCCTCTCCGACGACAAGGGCCGCCGGTTCCTGGTTCAGACCTCTCGCATCGCGTACATCGAGATCGGTGCGGCTGACGTGCGCCGGGTCGGATTCGGGATCGCCGCTCAGACCTGAGCCGGCGCCCCGGGGCTCAGTGGGCGAACGGCGCTCAGTGGGCGAACGGGGCTCAGCGGGCGAAAGTTGCTCAGCGGGCCAACGGAACGTGTGACAACCCGCCCCAGGCGAAGGCCACCGTGCCCTCGACGGCGTCCTCCTTGGAGATCGGCCGCTCGGAGTCCAGCCAGTACTGCGCGCAGTCCGCGCTGATGCCCACCAGTCCGACGGCGATCATCCGGGCCCGGTGCGCCTCCAGTCCGGAGTCGCGGCTGATCAGGTCGAACACCGCGTCGGTGCAGGCTTCGGTGGCCACCTTCACCTGGGCTGCGACCTGCGGTTCGGCGACGTAGTCGTTCTTGAAGATCAGCCGGTAGCCCTGGCTGTCGTGCTCGATGAAGTCGAAGAACGCCTGGACAGCGGCCCGCAGGCGCTGCCGGTTATCGGTGGTGGTGCGCAGGGCCTGCCGCACGCTGGAGACCAAGATGTCGACGTGCTGTTGCAGCACCGCAAGGTACAGGTCCAGCTTGCTGGAGAAGTGCTGGTAGAGCACCGGTTTGCTGACCCCGGCCCGGTCGGCGATCTCATCCATACCGGCGGCGTGGAAACCGCGGTCGACGAACACCTCACTTGCGGCCGCGAGCAACTGTTCGCGGCGCTCACCGCGAGGCAGTCGTCCGCCCCGGCGGACGGATCCCCGGGCCGTGGAGCGGGCCTCGGAGTCCGCCAGATTTCTCATCGGGCCGACACTACTCCCGCCCTCGCGTCAGGCCCGCCGCGAACCCCGCTGGTTTGCGCCATCCTGGCGGGTGCCCATCGCGCATCCTGGCGGATGTCGGTCGCGCCATCCTGGCG
>JAUPLT010000096.1 GCA_030836785.1 Actinomycetota bacterium | reverse complement strand
GTTTCAGTGAGTGAGGGATAGATGTCCGGGATGGTGCGCCGCCACCACGTGGTGATCGCCGTAGTGGTGATCGCGGTGGTGGCCGCGGTTGTCGCGGCCGCCGCGGTGCTGAACTCCGGTGGCCGTAGCGACGCGATGGTCCCGCCGCCGCGCCCTCTGGCCAGTGCCAGTCCGGGCATCGTCCCGGTCCCGGACTCGGCGGCGGTGCCCAGTACGACCGGGATGACGGCTGCCCTTGCCTCGGCTCTGGCCGATCCGAACCTGGGCTCGCTGACCGGTCGCATCACCGATGCGCAGACCGGCGATCAGATCTGGGAGCAGCGGGCCAACGTGCCCATGCAGCCGGCCTCGACGAACAAGGTGCTGACCGCGGCCGCCGCTTTGCTCACCCTGAACCGCGATGCTCGGGTCAGCACCGTCGTACAGGCCGCCGATCAGACCCGGATGCCGGGTGTGGTGGTCCTCGTCGGCGGAGGTGATCCGACCCTGTCGGCGGCTCCGCCGGGGGAGTCCACCTGGTACAAGGGCGCGGCGCGGATCGCGGATCTGGCTGATCAGGTCCGCAAGAGCGGCGTGCAGGCCACTGGGGTGCAGGTCGACACGTCGTTGTTCACCGGTCCGGATATGGCCCCGGGATGGGATCCCGCGGATATCGATGGCGGTGACATCTCCCCCATCCAGTCGGTCATGCTCGACGCCGGCCGTATCCAGCCGACGACCGTGGAGTCCCGCCGGTCGCCCACCCCGGCACTCGACGCCGGCCGGGCCCTGGCGGCCGCGCTCGGACTGGGCGCCGACCGGGTGACGTTCGCGCCGGGGCCTGCAGGCGGCCGGCAACTGGCCTCTGTGCAGTCGGCGCCACTGATGGAGCGACTGCGCCAGATGATGTACACCTCGGACAATGTGATGGCGGAGACCATCGGTCGCGAGGTCGCCAAGGCCACCGGCCGGCCCTTGAGTTTCGCCGGTGCCGCCGAGGCCACGCTGAGCAAGCTCGCCGCCGCCGGCATCGACGTGACCGGAGCGTCGCTGGTCGACTCCAGTGGCCTGTCGGTGGCAAACCTGCTCACCGCCTTGACACTCGATGAGGTCGTCAACGTCGCGGCCGGACCCGATCAGCCCGAACTGCGGCCACTGGTCGATCTGCTGCCGGTTGCCGCGGGCAGCGGCACCCTCTCCGACCGGTTCATCACCACCGATATCCAGAACTCCTCGGCGGGCTGGCTGCGGGCGAAAACGGGTTCGCTGACCAAGACCAACGCGCTGGCCGGGATCGTCACCGACACCAGCGGCCGGGTGCTCACCTTCGCGTTCATCTCCAACAACGCCGGGAATGAGGGCCGCACCGCCCTCGACGCCCTGGCCGGCAGGCTCCGTACCTGCGGTTGCACATGAGCCGGCCAGCGCCCCCGCTGTCCGGGGGTGCCGTCGACTGGCAGTTCGCCGGCGCGGTCGGGGCCAGGCTGGCCCGCCCCGGTCCGCCCACCACCGACTACACCCGCGCCCAGGTGATCGACGATCTTGCCGAGGCTTCTCGGCGCGCGGAGGCACATGTGCGCGAGGTCACCGGTCTGTCGGTGGACGGCCCCGCGCGCGATGCCCGCATCATCGACCGGCGGGAGTGGATCCGGGCGGCCGCGAACTCCTTGCGGGTGATGGCCGGTGGCGGTCCAACACCGGGCACTGGGGCGGCCGGGTTCGGTCCCGCGGTCGGCTCCGGCCCCGGACTGAGGGTGGTTGCCGGGGGCGGTGCCGGTCTCGGTGCCGGCCTCGGCGCCGTCACCGGGCGCCTGGCCGGCGCCCAGACCGGTGCCGTGCTGGCGTTCGTATCGGCCGGCATCCTCGGCCAGTTCGACCCCTTCACCGCCGACGGCGGCGATCTGCTGCTGGTGTACCCCAATGTCATCGCGGCGGAGCGCCAGTTGCGGGTGCCCCCGCGGGACTTCCGGTTATGGGTGTGTCTGCACGAAGTGACCCACCGGGTTCAGTTCACCGCGAACCCGTGGCTGTCGCGGTACATGGCCGACACCCTCGCCGTGGTGACCGCCGGACGTGACGACGACGTCCTGGAGGTGGCCGGCCGGCTCGCCGGACTGCTCAGGGAGCGGGCCGGCATGTCGGGCCCCGGCGGGAGTGAGGCCGGCCCCACCGGCGTCATCGGAGTGCTTCGCGCGATGGTCGCCGAGCCGCAGCGGGATGCGCTCGATCGGTTGCTGGTGCTGGGAACCCTGCTGGAAGGGCATGCCGATCACGTCATGGACGCCGTCGGACCGGCGGTCGTGCCATCGGTGCACTTGATCCGGCGGCGCTTCGACGACCGCCGGCACCGGCCCCAGCCGCCGCTGCAACGGGTGCTGCGGGCGCTGCTCGGGATCGACGCCAAACTCAGCCAGTACACCCGTGGCAAGGCGTTCGTCGACGAGGTCGTGGCCCGGGCCGGTATGGCGGGCTTCAACACGGTGTGGTCCGGACCCGACGCCCTGCCACTGCCCAACGAGATCGAGAATCCCGCGCTGTGGGTCGACCGGGTGCTCTGAACCGGCTGCGCGAGGCGGTGGCCGGCTTCGCTGAAGCCAGTTTGCCGGACGAGCGGTCCTGGTGCGTCGCGGTTTCCGGGGGCCCGGACTCGGTGGCACTGGCTGCCGCCGCCGCAGCCGTGCTACCGACCACAGCCCTGATCGTCGACCACGGACTGCAGGCCGGTTCGGAGGCGGTGGCCGCCACCGCCCGAGCCGTGGCGCTGGACCTCGGCTGTGTCAGCGCACTGGTCTTGCCGGTACGCGTCGGCGCTGCGGGCGGACCGGAGGCGGCCGCCCGGACCGCCCGCTACGCGGCGCTGGACTCCGCCCGTGACGGCGCTCCGGTGTTGCTCGGTCACACCCTCGACGATCAAGCCGAAACGGTGCTGCTGGGGCTGGGCCGCGGCTCGGGGGCGAGGTCGGTGGCCGGTATGACGGTCTGCGATCCACCGTGGTTTCGCCCACTGCTGGCCGTGCGCCGAAGCACCACCGTCGCCGCGTGTGCCGAGCTCGGGCTGACTCCCTGGGACGACCCACACAACACCGACCCCCGGTACACCCGGGTGCGACTGCGGCGCGAAGTGCTGCCACTGCTGGAAGACGTGCTCGGTGGCGGGGTGGCCGAGGCGCTGGCCCGAACCGCGGTGGCACTGCGGGAGGACACCGACCTGCTCGACGGGATGGCCGCGGACCACCTCGCGGGCGCGTTGGGCGAAACCGGACTACGGGTTGACGCCGTGCGGGAGTTGCCCGACGCCCTGCGCCGGCGGGTGCTGAGGGGGTGGCTGCTTGCCGAAGGTGCCGTCGGGCTGATCGACACCCAGATCCGCTCCGTCGACACCCTGGTGACCGGCTGGCGGGGACAGGGCGGAGTCGCCGTCGGCTGCCGGATGCCGCGCACGCGCATGTTCG
>JAUPLT010000095.1 GCA_030836785.1 Actinomycetota bacterium | reverse complement strand
GTGCTGGGCATCGGGGCGTCGGTGTTCATCGCCTTCCGCAACACCACCGGGTACAACCGTTGGTGGGAGGCCCGCACGCTGTGGGGCGCGATCATCATCGGTTCCCGGACCACCCACAACAGCCTGACCTCCGTCGACAACGGGTCGCCGGCCACGGCGGAGATTCTGGATCGGATGCGCCGCCGGCAGGTCCGGTACTGCTGGCAGCTGGCCTCTGAGCTGCGGCGAATCCCGACGCCCGCGGACGCCACCGACCTGACCCCGGAGGACCCCGAAGACAGCGACGCGACCGAGTTGCTCCGCCGTCAGGCCGTCGATGTCTCCGCGCTGGCCGCCGGTGGCCACATCGACGAGCAAGCCCGGCTGCTGCTGATGAACGCCAACACCGCGACGGTGACGGCCCAGAGCGGCCTGGAGCGGATTCGCAACGAGCCGGTGCCGATCCACTACGACATGTTCATCCGCCTGCTGGCCTGGTTCTTCGGGATCATGGCGTTCAGCCGACTCGACGGCGCCGCTCACCATCCCAGCAGCGTGGTGGTCGGAGTCCTGCTGATGACCACCTTCATCGTCGCCGAACGGCTCGGCCGGTTCATCGAGCAGCCGATGAACAACAGCATCTTCGACATCTCGATGAACCGCATCTGCGCCACCATCTCCGGCAACCTGCTCGGTGCGGGCCATCGGCTGGCCCAGCCCAAGGAGAGCGACAAGGCCGCCGTCTGGATGTGATCGGTCTGGATGTGATCGGTCGGTACGCCGGAGGGATCGCGTCCGGCCCGGCTGGCAGAATCGGGCGATGACCTCGACGCGGCCGGGCGCGCCGTCGCGCAACTCGCCCGATATGGCGTCGGCTCCGACCGGCCGCTCCCTGACGCCCGTCGAGATGGCGCAGGCGGCCGTCATGGCCGCACTGGCCGCGGCCCTGGCCATCGTCTCGGTGGTGGTTCCCTTCGCAGGTGGTCTGTCGCTGCTGGTAACGGTTCCGATGGGCCTGCTGGGCTACCGGTACCGGCTGCGGGTACTGCTGGCGGCCGCGTTCGCCGCCGCCACGGTGTCCTTCCTGATCGCCGGGATCAGCGGGTTCATGGTGGTGCTGAACTGCGCCTACGTCGGCGGACTGACCGGCATCATCAAACGGCGCGGCCGGGGCACGCCGACGGTGCTCGCGGTGTCGGTCCTCGCCGGCGTCCTCAACGGTCTGATGGTGATCGGCGCCCTGATGGTGCTGGTCCGGTTGCGCACGCTGACCTTCGAGGCGATGACCGCCAACTTCGACGGGGTCGTGACGGCCATGTCGAAGTTCGAGCCGTTCCGGCAGGGCGCCCAGGACGCCCGCGCAGTGTTCGGCCTGGCCCTGCAGTACTGGCCGGTGCTGCTGATGGCCTACTCGATCTTCACCATCATGCTCGTGTCCCTGGTGGGCTGGTGGGCACTGTCCCGGGTGCTGGACCGACTGCGCGGCATCCCCGACGTGCACAAGCTCACCACGCTCACCGAGAGCGCCCCGGTGGCGCCCGTCCCGGTCCGGCTGACCGACGCCCGGTTCCGCTACCCGGGAGCAGACCACGACGCGCTGCGGCCGCTGACGCTCACCGTGGCGGCCGGTGAGCACATCGCGGTCACCGGGGCCAACGGCTCCGGCAAGACCACGCTGATGCTGTTGCTGGCGGGTCGCCAGCCGACCTCCGGCAGCATCGAGCGTCCCGGTGCGGTCGGGCTTGGCCGGCTCGGCGGTACCGCGGTCGTCATGCAGCACCCCGAGACCCAGGTCCTGGGTAGCCGGGTCGCCGACGACGTGGTGTGGGGGATGCCGCCCGGCACCCACCCCGACATCGACCGGCTGCTCGATGAGGTCGGCCTGTCCGGAATGGCCGAGCGTGACACCGGCGGACTGTCCGGCGGGGAGTTGCAGCGCCTGGCCGTCGCGGCGGCGCTGGCGCGCCGGCCCGCGTTGCTGATCGCCGACGAGATCACCAGCATGGTCGACCAGCGCGGCCGGGAGTCGCTGCTTGCGGTGCTCTCCGGGTTGACCGAGCGGCACCGGATGGCGCTGGTGCAGATCACCCATTACGACAACGAGGCCCGCATCGCCGACCGGACGCTCGCACTCAGCGCCTCCTCGGACAACATGGTGATGGTGGCCCAGGCCGCGCCGCCGGCGCCGAGCGTCGAGCCCGCCGCGGTGGGCCGCACCCCGGTGTTGGAGCTGCGCGGGGTCGGTCACGAGTACGCCCACGACACACCGTGGGCGAACACCGCCCTCACCGACGTCAGCTTCACGGTCAACTCCGGTGACGGGGTGCTGATCCACGGCGGTAATGGCTCGGGCAAGTCCACCCTGGCCTGGATCATGGCCGGGCTCACCACACCGACCACGGGAAGCTGTCTGGTCGGCGGTCGGCCCTCACACGAGTGTGTCGGCGAGGTGGCGGTGGCCTTCCAGGCGGCCCGGCTTCAACTGTTGCGCGCCCGGGTGGATCTCGAGATCGCGTCCGCTGCCGGCTTCCCACCGTCGGACATCCGGCGGGTGGTGGCCGCGCTAGCCGCCGTCGGGCTGGACGGTTCGCTGGCCCGCCGCCGCGTCGACCAGCTCAGCGGCGGGCAGATGCGCCGGGTCGTCATCGCCGGCCTGCTGGCCCGACGGCCCAAGGCGCTGATCCTCGACGAGCCATTGGCCGGGCTGGACGCCGACAGCCAGCGCGGTCTGCTGCGGCTGCTCACCGATCTGCGCCGCAACACCGGGCTGACCATCGTGGTGATCTCCCACGACTTCGTCGGACTCGAGGAACTGTGCCCGCGGACCCTGCACCTCAATCGGGGGGTGTTGTCGTGACGAGTCTTCTCGGCAGGCGCCGGCCCAGCCGTCAGCGCCGTCCGGTGGTGCTGCTGCGGCCGGTGCCCGGAACGTCGGTGATCCACCGGCTGTGGGCCGGGACGAAGCTCATCGTGGTGTTCGTCTTCTCGGTTCTGCTGGCGTTCTACCCGGGCTGGATCCCGATCGCCCTGACCGCTGGCGCGGTGCTCATCGCCGCGCGTCTGGCGCACATTCCGCGGGGGGCGCTTCCGACGATCCCGCGCTGGCTGTGGTTGTTGCTGCTGCTCGGAATGGTGACTGCCACGCTGGGCGGCGGGGATCCGGTGCTCCAGGTGTGGTCGGCCGAGGTGCAGATCGGCGGACTGCTGAAGTTCCTGCGCTTCACCGCGCTGTCCATCGTGCTGCTGGGCATGGGTGCGATGGTGTCGTGGACCACCAACGTCGCCGACGTCGCCCCGGCGGTGGCGACGCTGGGCCGTCCGTTCAAGGCTTTCCGTGTCCCGGTCGACGACTGGGCGGTCGCGCTGGCACTGGCGCTGCGCTCGTTCCCGATGATGCTCGACGAGTTCCGACTGCTGTACGCCGCGCGCCGGTTGCGGCCCCGGCCGGTGCTGCCCGACGCGCGGGCCCGGCGGCGGCGCTGGCTCATCGAAATGGTCGACCTGCTTGCGGCCGGTATCACCGTGGCACTGCGCCGCGCCGACGAGATGGGTGACGCCATCACCGCCCGCGGCGGCACCGGGCAGATCGCCGCGGCGCCCGCCCGGCCGGTCGCCCGGGATTGGGTGGTGCTGGGGATCTGCGCGGCGGTGTGCGTCGTATCGGTGTTCGTCGAGGTCCGCTACTTCTAGGACTTCCGGCCTTACCGGCAGGCCACCGCCCCAGCCGTCAGTGTGCGGTTTCGTACCCGACACCCCGCGCGGGGCGTACGGATCCGCACAGTCAGGTAAGGATCAGCGCGTCGCGGCGGCGTTGGCGGCCTGCTGCGCGGCGGCCAGGGTGGTTGCGACAGGCCGTCTGCCGAGGAACATCGCGTCGAAGTAGGGCTTGATCGCCGTGAAACCGGCCGCGAACCCGGGTCCGCCCGGTGCCGCTATGCGTGGTCCGTCGAGCACTGTGAAGAAGGGCGATACGTCCACCCCTTGTTGCTTCCAGTAGTCGAAGTACACCCGTTGGGCGGCGCGCGCCGCCGGGATCGCCGCACCACGGCGGGCCAGGTACTCGCTGCCGGCGGTGCTGCCCAGCCAGTCCAGAACGGCCCGGGTGGCCTCGGGGTTGCGGGTCGCCGCATTCCCGGCGGCGACGATGCCGTTGGTGACGCTCACCCGCCCGGCGGGCCCCGTCGGCAGCATCGTCACATCCCAGCGGAAGCGGGCCTGCCCGGCGATCTGGGCCAGGTTGTAGGTGCCGGACTGGAACACCGCCATCCGGCCGGCCAGGAACTGGTTGCGGGAGAAGTCGCCGTTGTCATTGGTGTCGGAGGCCGGGGGAGCGACGTGGTCGTCGTTGATCAGTCCGACGACGTAGCTCAGCGCGACGGCTGTGCGGGGACCGTCGAAGGCGAACCGGTCGCCCTCGGCGAACACCCCGCCCGCGGAGCCGATGTAGTTGAGGGTGATGCCCTGCAGGTCGTTGGCGGCGCTGTAACCCCACTGCCGAACCCGTCGGGCATCGAATCCGGCTGTGCCGGCGGTTCTTCCCGCGCTGTCGAGGGTCAGCCGCGCGAGCAGCGGTCGCAGGGTGTCCGCAGCCGGGTCGGGGTCCCAGCGGGCCCGGCCCAGTTCGGCGGGGGTGACTCCGGCCGCCTCGAGCAGATCGGCGTTGTAATAGAGCGCGATCCCGGCGTCGGTGAGTTGCGGGACACCCCACAGCGTCCCGCCGCGGGTGAACTGACCGACCACCGACGGCTCCCAGTCCGGGTCGGGTGCGATCGCGATCAGCCGGTTGTTGTCGGCGTACTCGGCGAAATGCGAGTTGTTGATCCAGAACACGTCGTCGGCGCCGCCGCCCGCCACGTCGGTGCGCAGCGTGTCGAAGTAGCTGGCGTAGGACACCACGTTGATCCGCACGTCGATGTCCGGGCGGACGCGGGTGAAGGCCTCGAAGCTGTCCCGGTAGGCCGCGGCGACCTGCTCGTCCCACAACCGCACGGTGACGACCGTCCGCCCACCCGGATCGGCGTTGTGATCCAGCAGTACCGCCACGCCTGCCAGCATCAGCATCACCGCCGCCAGTGCCGCGGCCACCGTGGTGGAGAACCTCGGGCGCCACGTCATTTGAGACCGGTTACCACGATCGAGCGCACGATGTGCCGCTGGAACACCACGAACAGCGCCACCAACGGAACGATGGCCACCGTCGTGGCCGCCATCACCAGTGTCCACTGGGCGTTGTACTGCGACTGCAGGCCTGCGGTGGCCACCGTCAGCACCTGCCAACGGCCACCACTGGTGATCACCAGTGGCCACATGAAACTGTTCCACTGCGACACCACGGTGATCAGGGTCAGGGTGGCCAGGATCGGTTTGCTGGACGGCACCACCACATGCACGATCACGTCGAGGGTGTTGGCCCCGTCGATGCGGGCGGCCTTGAGCAGGTCCGCCGGGATGCCGCGGAAGTACTCGCGCAGCAGGAACACCGCGTAGGGCGAGCCGAACATGAAGGGCAGGACCAGCGCCCAGAACGTGTTGCGGAGGCCCAATTCCGCCATCATCAGGTACAGCGGCACCACCGTCACCGTGGCGGGAACCATCAGCGTCGCCACGTAGACCCAGAACAGTGCGTCGCGGCCGGGGAACTCCAGGCGGGCGAACGCGTACGCCGCCAGCACCGAGAAGGTCAGCTGTCCGAGGGTGATGACGGCCGTCATCACGGCAGTCACCGCCAGCGCCCGGCCGAATCCCGCCTCGCCCAGGGCGGTGTAGTTGGCCAGGGTCGGCGGGTCCGGCAGCGACAAGGGTGTCCCGGTGGCGAACTGCTGTGCGGAGGTGAACGAGGTCAGCAGACCCAGGGCGAACGGGGCGACGGTCAGGGCCGCGGCGACGAGGAGTCCGGCGTAGACCGGGATCGCCGCCTGGATGCGTGTGGCCCCGGTCACGCCAATGGACTCTAGTGCGCGCCTATCATTCAACGGATGAGGACGACGTGGGCGACAGCGGCGGTGATCGCCGTCGCGGTGGGTGCCCTGCCCGTCGCGGCATCGACCCCGCGGGCCGTGGCGGATGAGCCGATGTGCACAGCGACGGACTGCTCCTTCGTCTCACCCAACAAGTCCATCGAGTGCGTCATCACCGTGGCGGGCACCGACGGCACCCCGGACGGGGCGTTCTGCGCGTGGAGTGACGAGGAACGCGCCCAGACGGTGCGATTGCTTCCCAACGGACTGCTGGAACCCTGCATCAACCCGGTGGCAGACCGGATCGACCGGTGCCAGGCCGATCCACTGACCGGCGCCGCCACCCTGGGCTACGGGCAGACCGCCGCGCTGGGGCCGTTCAGCTGCATCGCCGACGCCTATGGGATCACCTGCCGGGCGGCGCCGACGGGCAAAGGTTTCGCGATGAGCAGCTCGGGGATCCTCCCGGTCCAGCCGCCCCCACCGCCCCCGCCCGCCGAGGTCCCCGCCGATCCGGGGGCGGTTCCGCCCGCCCCGCCAGCGGCTGAGCCGGTCCCGCCCGCCCCGGCGCCTGTGGCTGCGCCGCCCG
>JAUPLT010000094.1 GCA_030836785.1 Actinomycetota bacterium | reverse complement strand
CGCCACCAATCCCGCGCCGGCGGCCACCGAACCGATCAATCGCATCACCACAGCTCCAGTCTTACCCGGCTGGTGCGCAGACGGCCAACGCGCACGGTGGGGACTTCGGCCCCTACCGTCGACGTCGGTCGGCGTGCTGCAATCGGCACAGGACGGCGGGAAGTGTCTGATCCCGCTCCTCCTGTGGGAAGGGGTCGCTATGGCCGGCGCCAAGGGTATTCGCCGACAGCAACCACGCCGGGTGTTCCGGGACCGAAAAGAAGCCGGGCAGGTGCTGGCAGGTCTGCTCGGCACCTACCGCGGCCGGCCCGATGTGCTGGTGCTCGGGTTGGCCCGTGGCGGGCTTCCCGTCGCCTACGAGGTGGCCCGGGCACTGGGTGCTCCGCTCGATGCGTTCATCGTCCGCAAGCTGGGCGCACCCGGCCACGAGGAGTTCGCGGTGGGCGCCCTGGCCAGCGGCGGGCGGGTCGTGGTCAACGACGACGTGCTGCGCGGCTTGCGGGTCTCCCCCGCCCAACTGCGGGAGATCGCCGACCGGGAGGCACGCGAACTGCTCCGCCGGGAGGCCGCCTACCGCGGGGATCGGCCTCCGCCGGACGTCACCGGTAAGACGGTGATCCTCGTCGACGACGGCCTGGCCACCGGATCGTCCATGCTGGCGGCGGTGCAAGCGCTACGGGAGTCCGAACCGGCTGCCATCGTCGTCGCGGTTCCCGCCGCACCGGAGTCCACCTGCCGGGAGTTCGCCGCGATCGTCGAGGACATGGTGTGCGCGTCGATGCCGACGCCGTTCCTCGCCGTCGGCGAGTCGTTCTGGGATTTCACCCAGGTCACCGATGAGGAGGTCCGCGAACTGCTGGCCCGTCCGACCGGTGCGGAGACCACCGCTCCGGCAACCGGACCCGCCGACCTGGTGGCAGCCGTGGCCATCGCCGCACCGGGCGGGGTGCCGCCCAAGGAGGTGTTGTTCGACCTCGTCGGAGACGCGCGGGTGGTGCTGATCGGCGAGAGTTCCCACGGCACTCACGAGTTCTACGACGCGCGGGCCCAGATGACTCGGTGGCTGATCGAGGAGAAGGGCTTCACCGCGGTCGCCGCCGAAGCGGACTGGCCGGACGCCTACCGGGTCAACCGGTACGTGCAGGGGTCGGGTTCCGACACCACGCCGGATGAGGCCCTGCGCGGGTTCCAGCGGTTCCCGGCCTGGATGTGGCGCAACACCGTGCTGCGCGACTTCGTGGAGTGGCTGCGCTGGCATAACGGGCGCTGCCTGGCCGACGGCCGCCGCACCACCGGGTTCTACGGCCTGGACCTCTACAGCCTGCACCGGTCCATGCAGGAGGTGATCGGCTACCTCGACGGGGTCGACCCGGCTGCCGCGACCCGGGCGCGGGCCCGCTATGCGTGTTTCGACCACTCCTCCGGCGAGGACGGTCAGGCCTACGGATACGCGGCCGCCTTCGGCGCCGGACCGAACTGCGAGCGCCAGGCCGTCGAGCAGCTCGTCGAGATGCAGCGCAGCGCGGCGGCCTTCCTCAGCCGCGACGGCGCGCCCGCCGAGGACGAGTTGTTCTACGCCCGCCAGAACGCCGTCACCGTACGCGACGCCGAGGCGTACTACCGCAGCATGTTCAGGGGCCGGGTGACGTCCTGGAACATGCGCGACACCCACATGGCATCGACGCTCGACGCGCTGATCGAGCATCTCGATCGACACGGCGGGAGCAGCGGTGCGAACCCACAGCCGGCCCGGGTGGTGGTGTGGGCGCACAACTCCCATGTCGGCGACGCCCGGGCCACCGAGGTCGCCGCCGACGGCCAGCTCACCATCGGTCAGCTGGCCCGGGAGCGGTTCGGCCCGGAGTGCCGGCTGATCGGTTTCTCCACCTACTCGGGCACCGTGACCGCCGCCAGCGAGTGGGGCGGGATCGCGCAGCGCAAAGTCGTGCGTCCGGCGCTGGCGGGCAGTATCGAGGAGTTGTTGCACCAGTCCGGCCGGGGCGATTTCTGGGTGACCATGCACGACGGATCCCCGGCGGCACATGCCCTCGACGTGGTCCGGCTCAGCCGGGCCATCGGGGTGATCTACCTGCCCCAGACGGAGCGACAGAGCCACTACTTCCACGTGCGACCCTCGGATCAGTTCGACGCGATGATTCACGTCGACGACACCCGCGCACTGGAACCGCTGGAGCCCACCAGCGTCTGGGTCGCCGGCCAGAACCCGGAGACCTACCCGAGCGGTCTCTAGGAAGTCTGTAGGAATGTAGAGATGACCCCGCCGAACCGGATCGTCACGTTATGCATGAACCCGGCCCTCGACATCGCGACGAGCATCCCGCTGATCGGCCCGACCCACAAGATGCGCTGCGCCGCGCCGAGGTACCACCCCGGCGGCGGCGGGATCAACGTCGCTCGCGTCGCTCATGTGCTGGGGGTGCCGGCCACCACGGTGTTCCCGGCCGGGGGCCATTCCGGTGAAGCGGTTCACGACCTCCTGATGTCCGAGGGCCTGACGATGCGCCGGGTACGCGTCGGCGGCCCCACCCGAGAGAATTTCAACGTCAACGAGGAGACCACCGACCAGCAGTACCGGTTCGTGCTACCCGGTCCGCACCTCACCGCGGCCGAGCAGACCGAGTGCCTGGCATACCTGCGCCGGGAGGTGTCATCGGCATCGCAGAATCCGGGGCAGAATCCGGGGCAGAATCCGGGGCAGGATCTGGGGCAGGCGGTCGTGGTGGCCAGCGGAAGCCTGCCGCCCGGCGTGCCACTGGACTTCTATCAGCGGGTGGCGGACCTCTGCGAGGAACTGAACGCGACGCTGCTGCTGGACACCTCCGGCGGCGGTCTGCGGAACGTCGATTCCGGGGTGTTCCTGCTCAAGCCCAGCGCCCGGGAGCTTCGGGAGTACGCGGACCGGCCGCTGAACACCGAGGCCGAGCAGGTCGCCGTCGCCTTGGAGATCGTGGCCCGCGGTATCGCCCGGCACGTCCTGGTGTCGATGGGGGCCGATGGCGCGGTGCTGGTGTCCGAAGGCCGGGCGCAGCGATTCGCCGCGGTCCCGATACCCCCGGGCGGCAGCGGTGTCGGTGCGGGCGACGCCATGGTCGCCGGCGTGGCGGTGGGAATGATCCGGGGCTGGCCGGTGGAACAGGCGGTCCGACTGGGCATCGCCGCCGGGTCGGCCACCCTGCTGACCCCGGGCAACGCGACCTGTACTCGCCCGGACACCGAGCGGCTGTTCGGGCAGACTAAGGAGCCGGTAGACGTCGAACTGGCACCCGGGAGGCCGTGATGCCCGAACAGCCCGGACCGTTCATCCCGCCGACCGTGGTGGTGGGCGTCGACGGATCACGCGCCGGCGTCCGGGCCGCGGTGTGGGCCATCGACGAAGCGACCAGCCGAGACATCCCTCTGCACCTGCTGGCGGTCACCGACGACACCGCGGGCACGCCCCCGGACAGCGCCACCTCCGAAGCCCACACCGCCCTGCACGCGGCCGCCGCCGCCGTGCAGGCGGCCGGGAAGCCGGTACGGGTGGTCCGCGAGGTGCTGACCGGCTCGCCCACCCTGTGCCTCCTGAAGGCCTCCCGCACCGCAGCAATGGTGTGCGTCGGCGCCCTTGGGCTGCGGCACTTCGGCAGCCACCGGATCGGTTCGACCGCCGCCGCCCTGGTGGCCTCGGCGCAGTGCCCGGTCGCGGTGGTACGCGGTGGCGAACCGACCGATCCGGGCTGGGTGGTGGTCGAGGTCGACGACACCCCGCAGAGCGCGGCGGTGCTGCAGTTCGCCGTGACCGAGGCGCGGTTGCGGGGCGCCCCCCTGCGCGCACTGGGCGGCTGGCAGTCGCGCTACACCGACGTCCACGACACCCACGCGGTGTCGGAGGGAAACCGGTTGGTGCGTGCCCAGCTCGACCGGCGGCTCTCGGAGTGGCGGCGGCGCTACCCCGACCTCGATGTGAAACCGGTGGCCGTGCACGGGAGCATGCTGCACTACCTGTCCCGCAACGCCGAGTCGATCCAGCTGGTGGTGGTCGGCGCGCGCAGCGCCGAGGAGGTCGGTGATCTACTCGGTCCTGCAGGCCAGGCCGCCCTGCAGTACACCGACTGTTCGGTGATTGTCGTCGACCGGCAACGGTTGCTGTGAGACCGCGTTATCGTGACTGGCCATGGGCTCGTCCAGCGTCACCGTCTTTCTCGTCGATGACCATGAGGTCGTTCGGCGGGGCCTGATCGACCTGTTGGGCACCGACCCCGATCTGGAGGTGATCGGTGAAGCCGGGTCCGTCGTCCAGGCGATGGCACAGATTCCGGTGCTGAAGCCTGACGTCGCGGTTCTCGATGTTCGCCTGCCCGACGGCAACGGCATCGAACTGTGCCGCGACCTGCTGTCGAAGATGCCCGAGTTGCGCTGCCTGATGCTGACGTCGTTCACCTCGGACGAGGCGATGCTCGATGCCATCCTGGCCGGGGCCAGCGGGTACGTCGTCAAGGACATCAAGGGCATGGAGCTGGCCCAGGCCATCAAGGATGTCGGCGCCGGACGGTCGCTGCTGGACAACCGCGCCGCCGCCGCGCTGATGGCCAAACTGCGCGGCGCCGCCGAGCGCACCGATCCGCTCTCCGGTCTGACCGAGCAGGAAAGGGTCCTGCTCAGCCTGCTCGGGGAGGGTTTGACCAATAAACAGATCGCCGCCCGGATGTTCCTCGCGGAGAAGACCGTCAAGAACTACGTGTCCCGGCTACTGGCCAAACTCGGCATGGAGCGGCGCACCCAGGCTGCGGTGTTCGTCTCCAAACTCGACCAGCAGCGCCGCCGCGACGGCTGAACATGCCTGACAACGCCAAGCGAAAGCGGCAACGGGCTGACCTGCGCGACCCCTCCTATCCGCAACTTCGGCTCGACGGCCTGGTCGACGCGATGCTGGCGGTCACTGCCGGCCTCGACCTCGAGGCCACCCTGCACACCATCGTCCGGACGGCAACCGAACTGGTCCACGCCCGCTACGGCGCGCTCGGCATCCGCGACTCCCACGACTCCCACAACTCCCACAACTCCCACAACATCGTCGACTTCATCGCCGTGGGAATGGACGAGACGCAGCGCACCGCAATCGGCCGCCCCCCGCAGGGACGCGGGGTGTTGGGCGTACTGCTCGACGACCCGACCCCGATCCGACTGGCCGATATCCGCACGCACCCGGCCTCCGTGGGCTTTCCATCCGGGCATCCTCCGATGCGGACGTTCCTGGGTGTCCCGGTACGGATCCGGGACGAGATTTACGGCAACCTCTACCTGGCGGAGAAGGCCGGCGGTGCGCCGTTCACCGAGGACGACGAAATCCTGGTCGAGGCCCTGGCGGCGGCCGCCGGAATAGCGGTCGACAACGCGCGACTCTACGAACAGTCCCGAACCCGGCAATCCTGGATCGACGCGACCCGCGATATCGCCACCGAAATGCTCGCGGGCGATGAACCGGCGCGGGTGTTCCGGCTGATCGCCGATCGTGCGCTTGGCCTCACCGCCGCCGACGCGGTGGTGGTCGCGGTCCCCGCCGACACCGCGGCACCGGACCCCGGCAGCGACGAACTCGTCGTCGCGGCGACCGCCGGCGACCCTGTCGGCGTTTCCCCGTCCCTACCGATCCCGTTGTGCGACAACCTGATCGGGGCCATCTTCACCGACCGGAACCCACGCCGCCTGGATGACTCCGCGAGCCTGGCGGTGACGGTCGACCCATCCGGTCCCGCCATGCTCCTGCCACTGCGGACGACCGGAAATGTCGCCGGAGCCGCTGGCGACACCGTCGCCGGTGTGGTCGTGGTGCTCCGCCACCGCGGCCGTCGAAGCTTCACCGAGGATCAACTGACCATGGCGGCCGCCTTCGCCGATCAGGCGACGCTGGCCTGGCAGTTGGCCAACAGCCAGCGCCAGATGCGCGAACTCGATGTGCTGGCCGAACGCGACCGGATCGCCCGGGATCTGCACGACCATGTGATCCAACGACTGTTCGCGGTGGGCCTGTCGTTACAGGGTGCGACCGCACGGGCGGTGATACCCGAGGTCCAGCAGCGCCTGGCCGACACCGTCGACGAACTGCAGAACGTCATCGGCGACATCCGCACCACGATCTTCGATCTGCACGGCGGCGCCGCCGGGGCCACCCGACTGCGGCAGCGCATCACCGAAGCCGTCAACAGTTTCGGCCGGTCGGGGGTGCGCACCGCCGTCACCTTCATCGGACCGCTCTCGGTGGTGGAGCCCGTGGTGGCCGATCACGCCGAGGCGGTGGTACGCGAGGCCGTCAGCAATGCCGTCCGGCATGCCGGAGCGGGCACTGTGACGGTGACCGTGCGCGTCGAGGACGATTTCAGCATCGAGGTGGCCGACGACGGCTGCGGTGTACCGGCCGTCGTGACGCCCAGCGGACTGGCCAACCTACGGACGCGCGCCGCGGAAGTAGGCGGCGAACTCCGGCTCAGCGATGTAGCCACCGGAGGGACGGTGCTGCACTGGACCGCGCCACTGCACCTGCCACCCGGGACTCCCTAGTCCGACGTCCCTTAGTCCGACGTCCCTAGTCCGACGTCCCTAGTCCGAAGTAGCACGACGTCGGGCGACGATCACCGGCACCTTCGCGGCCTGCACCACGGCCGTGCTCACCGAGCCCAGCAGCATCCCGGCGAAGCCGCCGCGGCCGTGGCTGCCGACCACCACCAATTGCGCAGACTGGGACTGTTCGATCAGCTGGTGGGCGGGCCGGTCGGTCACGACCAACCGACGCACCAGCACATCGGGATAGCGTTCCTGCCAGCCCGCCAACCGCTCACCGACGGTCTCCTCCCCCATCTCCTGCAGGGTCGACCAGTCGGTGCCGGGGAACTCGAACACCGCGTCGTCACTCCAGGCGTGCACAGCCAGTAGGTCCACACCGCGCAGCGAGGCCTCCTCGAACGCGATCTCCAAGGCGTCCACCGAGGCCGGCGAGCCGTCGACGCCGACCACCACCGGAGCCTTGGCGGGATGCGGAATCATCGGGTCCGCGTCGTGGATGACGGCGACCGGGCACAGGGCGTGATGAACCAGACCCCCGCTCACCGAGCCGAGCAGACTGCGGGCCAGCCTGCCCCGGCCGCGGCAGCCGACGACCAGCAACTCTGCGTTCCCGGACTCCTCAACGAGGGTGGGAATCGAAGGGCCACTGACCATCTCGGTGCTTACCTCAAGCTCGGGGGCGGCCTCCCTCGCGGTCGCGACCGCGGCGTCGAGCACTGCCTGGCCTTCGCTCTGCTGCCACTCCAGATAGCCGGGTGGCATAGGGACCTCGGGAAAGACCATCACCACCGGGGGGTTGAGGACCTGGACCAGTTTCAGCGGAATCCCGCGCAACGACGCGTCGCGGGCCGCCCAATCGACGGCAACTCTCGACTCGGGTGACCCGTCGACGCCGACGACGATCGGGCGACTGGCTGGCGCAGTTGACATTTCGCTCCCCTTCTCCGGGCACCGACTGCCCCGACTCCAGACCCTAATGGGATCGCCTGCCGTTGTCAGTAGACCTATGTCACCTAGGGTCGAGGCATGGGCAGCGATCGGAACGACGTCCGAGTCACCGTCGACCCCCGGCACCACGACGCCGTTCTCTTCGACCTGGACGGGGTGATCACCGACACCGCCGCCCTGCACGAGGCTGCGTGGAAGGAACTTTTCGACAGCTACCTGGCGAGCCGGGAACCGTCGGAAGCCGAGAATCATGACCCGTTCACGGCGGCCGACTACCGTCGCCACATCGACGGCAAGCCCCGCTACGACGGGGTGCGGGACTTCCTGGCCTCCCGGGGCGTCGCCCTGCAGTGGGGTAACCCCGCCGACACCGGGCGCGACGGCGACGCCGCCACGGTGTGCGGGCTGGGCAACCGCAAACAGGAACTGTTCGCCGCCCGCATCGCCGCCGGGGTGCCGGTGTTCGCCTCGACCGTCGCCCTGGTCAAACGCCTGATCGAGACCGGGGTCCGGGTTGGGGTGTTCTCCGCCAGTCGCAACTGCGCAGCCGTCCTGCGCTCGGCGGGGATCGAAGGGCTCTTCGCTACCCGGGTGGACGGGGTGGTGGCCGGCGAACTCAGGCTGCCCGGCAAGCCTGATCCGGCGGTGCTGGTGGAGACCGCCCGACGGCTCGGCGTGCGGCCGGGACGCGCAGTTGTCGTCGAGGATTCCGAAGCCGGGACGCGGGCCGGCCGCGACGGCGGCTTTGCGCTGGTGATCGGCGTGGACCGGTCCGGTGACCGGGCCGAGCGGCTGCTCGACTGCGGAGCGGACAGGATCGTGGGCGATCTTGCCGAGGTCGGTGTTCGGGTGATCGACCGCCGCATGTCCACGCTGCCCGACGCGCTGCGGACCTTCAACCAGATCGCCGGGGTGGTCGGCGCGCGACGTCCTGCGTTCTTCTTCGACTTCGACGGCACGCTGTCGGAGATCGTGGACGACCCGGACGCCGCGACCCTGGTGCCGGGGGCGGCGAAGGCGCTGACCTCGCTGGCGGCGTTGTACCCGGTCGCGGTGCTCTCCGGCCGGGGTCTGTCCGACATTCGGGAGCGGATCGGTATTCCGGGGCTGTGGTACGCAGGCAGCCACGGCTTCGAGATGGTGAGCCCGGACGGCTCCGCGTACAGCAACGAGACGGCCGCTGCGGCGGTACCGGCTCTGGAGACTGCCGCCGCCGATCTCGCCGGGCGGTTCGCGGCCATCGAGGGTGTCGCCGTAGAGCACAAGCGCTACGCGGTCGCCGTGCACTACCGCAATGCCGCAGCGCACGCCGCGCCGTCGATCTCCGCGGCCGTGCACGATATCGGCCGCCAGTTGGGACTGAAGGTGACGACCGGTCGAAAGGTCATCGAACTACGTCCCGACATCGACTGGGACAAGGGCCGCACGCTGCGCTGGATCGTCGACCGGATCACCGGGCAGGAACCACTGCTGCCGATCTTCATCGGTGATGACCTGACCGACGAGGACGCCTTCGACGCCGTGCTGCATGACGGAATCGGCATCGTGGCGCGCCATACCGAGGACGGCGACCGGGCGACCGGCGCCCGGTACAGCCTCGACGATCCCAACCGGGTCCGCGAGTTCATCGAGCGGCTGGTCCGGCAGTGCGATATCGACCGGCAAACTCTTTCCAGCCCTTGGTCATTCACCTACGGCGGCTACATCCCGGAGCAGGAGCGGCTGCGCGAGGCGCTGTGCACCGTCGGCAACGGCTACCGGGCAACCCGCGGCTCCGCACCGGAGGCCGACGCGAGCCCGCACCACTACCCCGGCACCTATGCCGCCGGTCTGTACAACCGGCTCTCCGACGAGATCGCCGGTCAGACGGTGGAGAACGAGAGCCTGGTCAACCTGCCGAACTGGTTATCGCTGAAGTTCCGGATCGACGGCGCCGAATGGTTCGACATCGACACCGCCGACCTGCTGTCCTACCGCCAAAGCATGGACCTGCGGCAGGCCGAACTGACCCGCGAGTTCCGCTTCCGCGACCCGTCCGGCCGAACCAGCCGGGTCGTTCAGCGCCGGATCGCCGCCATGCACAAGCCGCACGCCTGCGCACTGGAGACCACCGTCTGGGCGGAGGACTGGTCGGGCACCATCGAGTTCCTGTCGGTGGTGGACGGCGACGTCCGCAACAGCGGGGTGCAACGGTACAGCGCGTTCTCCGACGACCACCTGGTGGTGACGACAACTCGCGAATTGTCGCCCAATTCAAGCGTTCTGGTGTGTCAGACGGTGCAGTCCAGGGTCCCGGTCGCGGTGGCCTCGCGTACCACGCTGTGGCGGGGCGAGGCCGCTTTGCCGGCCGAGGGCCGGTCCGTCTCCGAGGATCGCCGGGTCGGCCACGCCTACGTGGTGACCCTGAGCCCCGGCGAGTCGGTAACGGTGGAGAAGATGGCCGCGATCTTCACCGGACGCGATCACGCCATCTCCGAACCGGGCGACGCCGCCGCCCGGCTGTTGAGCCATCTGGGCCGCTACTCCGAACTACGCAGCGGCCACATTCGCGAATGGTCACACCTGTGGGAGCGGTTCGACATCGCCTTCGATGAGAACCCGGACGCGATGCGGGTGGTTCGACTGCACCTGCTGCATCTGCTGCAGACCGTGCCCAATGGTGCGGTGGACCTCGACGCCGGGGTGCCGGCCCGCGGTCTGCACGGCGAGGCCTACCGCGGGCACATCTTCTGGGATGAGCTGTTCGTGTTCCCGGTGCTGAATCTGCGTTCGCCGGCCACCACCCGTTCGCTGCTGCGCTATCGCTACCGGCGACTGCCGGAGGCCCGGCGGGCGGCCCGCGAGGCCGGTTGGGCCGGTGCGATGTTCCCCTGGCAGTCCGGCAGCGACGGCCGGGAGGAGAGCCAGACCCTCCACCTCAACCCCAACTCCGGCCGGTGGAACCCGGACGCCAGCGCCCGCGCACACCACATCGGCGTCGCCGTGGCCTACAACGTCTGGCAGTACTACCAGGTGACCGGAGACCTGGAATACCTCGTCGAGAACGGCGCGGAGATGCTCGCCGAGATCGCCCGGTTCTGGGTCAGCCGGGCCGAGTTCGACGAAGGTAAGGGCCGCTACATCATCCGCGGCGTGATCGGTCCCGACGAGTTCCACTCCGGCTACCCCGACCGCCCCTATGACGGGGTCGACAACAACGCCTATACCAACGTGATGGCGGTGTGGTCGATCGTGCGGGCCCTCGACGCCCTGGACGCGATGCCGCTCCGGGATCGACTGGATCTGCTCGAACGCCTGGGTATCCATGGCCGCGAACTGGATCAGTGGGACGACGTCAGCCGCCGGATGTTCGTGCCTTTCCACGCCGCACCCGGACCCGGCCCAGCGTCCGGTCGCGGTGTGATCAGTCAGTTCGAGGGTTACGGCGACCTGGCCGAGTTGGACTGGGCCGGATTGCGCGAGCGGCACGGCAACATCCAACGCCTGGACCGCATCCTGGAGGCGGACAACGACAACGTCAACCGCTACCAGGCCTCCAAACAGGCCGACGTGCTGATGCTGTTCTACCTGCTCTCCGCCGACGAACTGCGGGAGTTGTTCGCCCGGCTGGGCTATCGGTTCACCCCGGAACAGATTCCCCGAACCGTGGACTACTACCTGCACCGGACCTCGCACGGTTCGACACTGTCCGGGGTGGTGCACGCCTGGGTGCTCGCCCGCGGCGACCGCAAGCGAGCCATGCGTTACTTCCAGCAGGTCCTGATGTCCGATGTCGCCGACATCCAGGGCGGGACCACGGCAGAGGGGATTCACGTCGCCGCCATGGCCGGAAGCATCGACTTGCTGCAACGCTGTTTCACCGGGTTGGAGATCCGCTCGGACCGGCTGATCCTCAACCCGATGTGGCCGGAAAGTCTTGGCGCGCTGCGGATGCCGATCTTCTTCCGCGGCTATCGGCTGCACCTGACGATCACCGGACGCACGGCCGAGGTGAGTGTGGATCCGGCCGACCATCCGGCGATTCAGATCGAGTGTCGGGGACGGGTCGAAACCCTCGACCCGGGGACCACCCTGCGGTTCGGCTAGGAGCGTGGGTCGGTAACGATCTGGTGGGGTGCCCGCTCATCGAGTCTGCGTAGAGATCGCGTTTCTGGTGGTTGTGACGATCTGGGCGCAGACTCGGCGTGGGTGAGCGGGTGTTGCACTGGCTGGCGGCAGTAGTGCGGTTGTGCCGGTATCCAGCCGGCGGGTAGGGCTGCCAGTCCGGTCATTCCGATGTGGCCGCGCAGTTTTCCGAAATTGTGGCAGGCGGCGAGCAATGCCCATTCGCCGCGACCTCTGCACCCACCGCCACCGAGGCGGCCCGGCACGAGCAGCTACAACGCGGACGCGCCGGCCAACCGCCACTCGGCGACGTCCAGCAGGGGACGTCGCGGCGTTGGGGGCAATGGGTCGGCACCCGCCGGCGGCCAGCCCACCCGGACCATCATCTGCGGATGACCGCTGTCCCCGAATACGTCGGCGCGCACGGCCTGCCGGGTCTCGGGAATCTCCAGCGGTTCGGTCACCGGGCAACTCGCCAGGCCCATCGCGGTGGCCGAGAGCAGCACCAGGCTGGTCGCCTCGCCCGCGCGCAACCGTGCCAGGTCGTCGTCGTTCTCGGTGCCCAGGGCCACCACCACGGATCCCTCGGACTCCACATCGTCCCGGGTCCCGGTCTCCATGGCCGGGCCGGCAAAGGCCCGGGGCGGGATGGGCGCGGAGCAATTCGGTGCGGGGGTGTTACGCGCCGGGACACCGGCCACCGAACCGTACCGACCGCTCCAGGCACTGAGTTCGGCCAGATAGTCGGCGTCGGACACGTGGCGGGCCACCGAGTCCAGCACGATGTCGTGCAATCGCGGGATCTCGTCGACCTGACGCAGCATCACCCCGGCTCGGGCCGCGCGCGCCCCCATCAGCGCGATGTCACCCCAGGGCACCGGCCACGACCGGTAACTGCGACGGTCGGTTCGGCGCCGGCCGATGGCCAGGCACAGCACGATGTCGAGTTCATCAGCAGGCTTGGGCGTCACCTCGATGGTGGCGAGGTGCTCGGGCGACCGCGGGTCGGGTAACCGCTGAACCTTTGCGTGCCAGCCCGCCGCAGCCAGTGCCACGGTGCAGTGGTGGAGGGCGGCGCCGCAACTGAGCATCAGATTCCGGCGGTCAGGATCGGTGTGCGGTAGATGCCGGCTGGGGTCGGCCAGCAGGTAGAGGCTGTCCGGGCCGACCAGCCACCGCCACGGCTGGGAGTTGTGCACCGACGGCGCTCGGGTCGCCGATTCCAGCACCGCGCGCAGCGTCGGCGGGTCGGGAAAGCCGGCCCCCGCGAGTCTGCCCATGTGCCCCCGCTTTCGATCCGTGCGGCCACTCAGACTTGCCTGGCCGACGCTCGCAGGCGCCGGTGTACCTGCAAATGTCGCGTCCGACCGGCGGCGCGGTACAGGGCCGGAAGTCCTCAGCTCAGGGGGCGCAAGTATTCAGGGGGCGGAGAAGTATCAAGGGCGGCGGTACCGAACGCCCGGATCTCCCCAGATCGGATGGACTGCTAGATCGGATTGACTGCTAGATCGGATTGACTGCTAGATCGGATTGAATTCGGCGATCAGCCAGCGCCCGTCCTCGCGCACCAGCGTCATCATGACGCTGCTGGTGGCCAGGGCCGGGGTGGGCCGTTCCTTACTGGTCGTCACCTGGTTGACGAATGCCAGCACCTGAGCCGAGTCGGTGTGCATCCGAGACACCGCCGCCCGCGCGACATTGGCCTCGGTCTTCACCCCCCGCTCCCTGGCAGCGGGCACCACCACCGTGTCGGCGAACTCGCTGTAGCGCTGCAGGAAATCGCCGGTGAGCCGTGACTTCGCGTCGGCGACGTTGGTGTCGACAGTCTCCGGGGAGTAGGACAGCAGGGCTTCGGTGCCCGCTCTGGCGACGTCGAGCACCTGTTCCTGGGCGGTGGTGTCGGTCAACCGGTCGGGCCGGTAGATCGTCCAGTACACCGATCCGGCGGCCGCCACCGAGACCAGCACCGCCGCGGCCATCACCGCGACCCAATGTCGCCGCAGCCAGCCTCCGACGCGCCGTCGGGCGCCCGGTTCCGGACCTGTGGTGCCGACGTCGGACGCCTCCGCAGACGTCTCGATGGCTTCCTCGCCGGTAGCGGGGGGTTCCTCGCCGGCGGCGGACTGGGGCTGATCGTCAGCGGTCACGGCACAAACTCCAGACTCGACATCTTGAACTGAGCGCCGTCGCGGGCAACCGTCACGCTCATCCGGAAGGGCCGGGAATCCTGTTCGGCGCCAGCGGCATTGGTGACCTCACTGTTCACCGCCACCAGCACCACCCCGCCGTCGCGGTCGGCGGACTCCAGCGCAACGGCCTTGACCTTCGCGACGGTGACGACCTTCTGCGCTTCGGCGGTCGCGACGAAGTCGTCGGCCGTCTTGGCGAAGTCGTCCCGGAATGTATCGGTGCTGCGGTCCAGCACCCGTTGCACATCGGCCCGGGCCTGACTGTGGTCGATGGACAGCAGCGCGACCACCCCGGCGCGCGCTCCTTCGACGATCTGGTCATCGTGTGCCCGATGCGCATCGGCCGAGGCGTGCTGCCGGAGCATGAGGACGCTGAGCACCAGAGCGGCGCCGACCGTCAGTCCCGCCAGTGCCGCACCGAGTTTCGGTGCGATCCGGCGCACAACACTCGCGGGCGCGATGGAAGTCAAGGGAGCCCCGGCATCGCTACGCAGTTGCTCCGCTCGGGCGGCGGCCCGCTCGGCCTCGGCGCGGGCCTGCGCCTCAGCAGCCTCAGCCTCGGCCAGTTGGCTCAGCACATCGACACCGGATTCCGGGCCGGCGCCCGCCTCACCGGCGGCGCCCGGAAACTCGGACGGCATGCAGTCCCTTCCCGGCCACCCGGCCTACGCTCGCGGTCCACCGATCGTAGACGGCGCAAACCGGCTTTCCACCAGCAGGTGTCGTGCCAGACTGCGGTTATGCGGTCGGGCCGGATGTGCGCAGCGATCGGCATCGTGGCGACCATCCTGCCGATTCTGACGCTGGCGGCCCCGGCGCCGGCGGGCGCCCAGGAACCGGTTCTTCATGACGTGACCTACACCGTCTACACCGACACCCCGTTCCGCGCGGAGATCTACTACCGCGACGTCGACCCACCGAACTTCGCCGACTACAGCCACGACCCGTACGTGTTCAGTCCCAACGTCGAGGCCGAGGTCGGGCCGGGAAATCCGTGGGTGCTGAACGTCAGGCTGGCCGACCCGCAGAACTGGGCCATGGTGCTGGGTACCAGCGGCCTGTCACCGAATCCGCCGGGCTTCCGCTGCACCCTGGCGGTGGACGGTGAGGTGGTGGTCACCAACGCAGGACCCAAAGGCGCGCTGTGTTCTATGCGCCTCTGGTGAGGCTGGACGTTCTATGCGCCTCTGGTGAGGCTGGGCGTTCGATGCGCCTCTGGTGAGGCTGTGCGTTCGTTTTACTCGTCGCCGCGCACCCAGACGGGCTGCTGGTTCACGAACCCACAGGTGAGGAAGAGCCCATCCGGGGCCTGAGCGACGTAGTTCTCGTAACCGCTGCAGTTGCCGCCGAGATCCTTAACCCCCACCATCGGCGGCGAGCGGAAATAACGGGGTTCGTAGCGGCGTGGCGAACCGCAGAACACCAACCGGCCCCACGACGTCGTGCCGAATACGTAGGTGGCGGTGTTCACGCACGGCGCGCCGAGCACCACGCCGGGGGTGATTCCGGGTGTGCAGAAGGAGTCATTGCATTCGTCGGCTCGCGCGGGCGCGACCGGGCCGGTGGTCGGCCCGGCGAGGAGGCCGACAGTCGCCACCGCAACAAGAGTGGCTACGGTCAGACGCGGGGCCGGACGCACGGATTCACTGTTGCACATAGGGGCGGTGCGGGTCCGCCGGTCAGGCAAGATGCTCCGCTATGAGGAGGACCGATGACGTCCGGTGAACCGGCCCGCGAGGCGGACCCCGAGCGCCTCGCCCGCGAGGCGGACCCCGAGCGCCTCGCCCGCGAGGCGGAAGCCGAAGCCGAAGCGGCCCGGGCCCGGGCGGAGGCCGCCGCTGCCAGGGCGGCCGAGTTGCGCCGCCAGGTCGAGGCTGTCGCCGAGGTGAACTCCCAACCGGAACCCGAAGCAGACCCGGCACCGCGGCCCGTCGTCGAGAACACTGCGCGACCGGAGTCCGCATCCGTCCGGCGCGGCCTGGCCGCGGCGGTGACGGCCGTCGTGGTCACCGCCCTGGTGTCAGCCACCGCGTTGATGCTCTGGGCACACCGCGACGCCGCCGCGCAAAGCCGGCAAGTCGCGGAGTTCGCCGCCGCCGCACGGCAGAGCGTGGTGAACCTGATGGCGATCGACTACACCACCGCCGACGACAGCGTTGCGCGGGTGCTCGACGGTTCGACCGGCAAGTTCCGGGACAACTTCGCCGAGACCTCCGACGATTTCGTCAAGGCCCTGCAGGAGGAGAGGATCATCACCACCGCCACCGTCAACGATGCCGCCGTCGAATCCATCAGCGGCGATTCAGCGGTCGTCCTGGTGTCCGCGACATCCCGCCGGGAGGGACCGAAGGCGCCCAAGGATCAGCAGCAGCCGAGGGTCTGGCGGGTGGTGCTCAACCTGCAGCGCGACGGCGGGCAGATCAAGATGTCCGGCGTCGAGTTCGTCTGACCGTGCGACAGCCCGCCACAGAGCAGCCGCGCTGGCTGCACTTCGCTGACACCATTGCGGCCCGGCACGGCGCCGACGCGGGATCGGGTAGCCCGCAGGATCGTTACGACCGGCTCTGGCAGTGGTCGGTCGACCGCCCGGCCCGGTTTTGGCGGGCGGTGTGGGAGTACTTCGATATCTCCGGGGACATCTCAGGGTCCAGCGGCCCGCTGGGCGGTGATGACGCGGCGGTACTGGCCAATCCGGTGATGCCCGGTGCCCAGTGGTTTCCCGGCGTCCGGCTGAACTACGTCGATCAGGTGCTGCGGCACCGCGACCGCTCCGGCGCGGCCATCGTCGGCATCGACGAGGACGGCACCCGCACTCAGATCGACTGGGCACAGCTGCCCGGCCGGGTCGGCGCGGTCGCCGCCGAACTTCGGCGGCTGGGGGTGCGCCCCGGCGACCGGGTCGCTGGCTACCTGCCCGACGTCCCCGATGCGGTCGTGGCCTTCCTCGCGACCGCGTCCCTGGGCGCGGTGTGGTCGGCGTGCGGGCAGGACTACGCTCCTGCCGGAGCGGCGGCCCGGCTCGGCCAACTGCAGCCACAGGTGCTGTTCAGTTGCGAGGGCTACCGGCTCAACGGCCGATGGCTGGACAAACGCACTGACACCGAGGCACTGCTCGACGCGCTGCCCGGCGAGCCGGCCCTGATCCTGCTCGACGGCGAGCGCTACCGCGATCTCGTGTCCGATCCGGTCGAACCGGAGGTTGCGGCGGTCGGATTCGACCACCCGCTGTGGGTGCTGTTCACCTCCGGCACCACGGGCCGGCCCAAGGGGATCATGCACGGCCACGGTGGCGTGCTGATCGAACACCTCAAAGCCGCAGCCCTGCATGCCGACCTCGGCCCCGGCGACGTGTTCTTCTGGCAGACGGCCCTGAGCTGGATGATGTGGAACTTCCGCACGTCCGGACTGCTGTGCGGCAGCACGGTCGTCGGCTACAGCGGGCACCCGATGCACCCCGGCGCCGACCGATTGTGGCGCCTGCTCGATGAGGAGCGGGTCACCTACTTCGGCACCAGTCCCGGCCATCTGCTGGCCTCCCGCAAGGCGGGCCTCAACCCGGGCGACGAACACGATCTGCGTCGACTGCGCACCCTCGGCAGCACCGGCTCCCCGTTGCCCGCCGACCTCTTCGAATGGGCGAAAAGCCATGCCGGGCAACATATCGAGATCTCCTCGATCAGCGGCGGGACGGACGTGGTGACGGCGTTCGCCGGCGGCACGGCCGGAGTCCCGGCCCTGCCCGGGGAGCTCAGCACCCGATACCTCGGTGTCGCACTGCAGGCCTGGTCACCCCAGCGCCAGCCCCTGGTCGGACAGGTCGGCGAGTTGGTGATCACCGCGCCGATGCCGTCGATGCCGATCGGTTTCTGGGACGATCCGGGCGGATCCCGTTACCGTGCAGCCTATTTCGATCACCATTGGGCTGATGGGCCCGATCCCGGGGTGTGGCGGCACGGCGACTGGGTGACGCTCACCGAGCGCGGGTCACTGATCATCCACGGCCGCAGCGACGCGACCCTCAACCGGCACGGAATACGGATGGGCTCGGCGGACATCTACGAGGCGGTCGAGGCGATCGAGTCCGTCACCGAGGCATTCGTGGTCGGCGTCGACGGACCCGACGGGTCCTACTGGATGCCGCTGTTCGTCACCCTCGCCGACGGGGCCGCCCTCGACGACGGACTGGTCGACACCATCCGCACCCGCATCCGCACGGTGCTGTCCCCCCGGCACGTGCCCGATGAGGTCATCGCCGCACCCGGAATCCCGCACACCCGGACCGGCAAGAAACTCGAGGTGCCGATCACCGCGATCATGGCCGGCCACGATGACGTGTCGCTGGACCCGCGGTCGGTGGACCGCCCCGAACTCATCGACTGGTATCGCGAGCGGGGCCGGTTGTACCGAAGCAACCGGGGTTGGATTCGGGACTAGATTCATCAGGCATGACCTCCCCGACCGTCTTCATCACCGGCGCTTCCGCCGGTATCGGCCGCGCCACCGCGCGTCTGTTCGCCGCCCGCGGCTACCGGGTGGGCGCCTACGACATCGACTCCGCCGGACTTGCCACCCTGGCTGCGGAAGTCACCGGCAGCGGCGGCGATATCGCAACCGGTGACCTCGACGTCACCGACGCCGAGGCCTGGGCCGCCCGGCTGGCCGAGTTCGCCGGCCCGTCGCGCCGTCTGGACATCCTGATCAACAACGCCGGCATTCTCAGTGCCGGCCGGTTCGAGGACATCCCGCTGGCAACCCAGCGGCGCATCGTGGAGGTCAACGTGAACGGTGTGCTGACCGGAATGCACACCGCCTTCCCCTATCTGCGCGACACCGCCGGCGCCCAGGTGGTCAACCTGTGCTCGGCTTCGGCGATGTACGGCCAGCCCGAACTGGCCACCTACTCAGCGACCAAGTTCGCGGTGCGCGGCCTGACCGAAGCCCTCGAGTTGGAGTGGCGGCGCCACGGTATCCGGGTCATCGACATGTGGCCGTTGTTCGTGGCGACCGGCATGGTCGACGGCGTCGAGACAGCCAGCACCGCATCGCTGGGTGTGCACCTCGGGGCCGACGAGGTCGCCGCGGAGATTTGCGCGGCCACCCGGCCGGGCCGGCACCTGCTGCCCCGCGTGCACCACCCGGTCGGCCGGCAGGCCACAGTGCTGGCCGCGATGGTGCAGGTGACACCGAACTGGGTGCAGCGGCTGATGAACAAGACGGTGACCCACACCTGACCTGGACGGCTCAGCCGGCGAAGCTCCCGGGCTTCCGGGGCGGCTGCTGGTTCTGCACGAACGACTGGCACAGGCCGAGATTGCTGGGGACACAGGGAACACCGTTGATGGTCGGGGTGATCACCGGCGACAGGCACTGGGAGTTGTAGGGGTTGGGCACGAATCCGGGCGCGCAATTCTGGGCGTCCGCGACCGGCGCGAGGCCGAACAGAACCCCCGCCACCGCTGCCAGGCAGGTGGCGTACACCAGAACGCGATGAACCGGAATGGCCGTGACCTCTTGTTTGTCTCTTTGCTGTCACCCACCAGCCTACTTGTAGGATCGGCCCATGACTGAGCCCGCGCCGTCCCCGACCGACCCCAGCCTCCCGGGGACCCCCCTCGCGGAGGTGTCCAGGGTGCCCTTCCACGTCGAGCCGAAGAGCCCGCGCTGGATCGCCCCGACGGCCCTGGTGATTTCGCTGCTGGCCGCGGCCGGCGCCGGGTGGGCGTTGTTCAAACCCGCTCCGACGCCCGCCGGCACGATATCCGACCCGAAAGCCCACGTGTGCAGCGTTTTCGAGACCGTCAGCACGGCCGTCTCGATCCAGACCAAGCGCGCTCCCGGGCCCGACCTCGGTCCGGTCGCCCCGGTCGCAGCCGAGGCCATTGCCGCCAACGCCCGGCTGGCGATGTCGGCCGGCGCGAGCTACCTGCTCGACGAGTTGCCCCCGAACGCGCCGAAGGAACTCGCCGACCAGGTGCGCTCCTTCGCCGGTGACCTCAACGGTCTCGCGGTCAACGCCCTGGCCGGTATCCCCAACGACAAGGAACCCCAGGCAGGGTTGCTGCGATCGGCCGAGGAGACCAACAAGAAGATCGTCGAACTCTGCAAGCAATGACGGCGCGGCGGTCGTGGGCCGCGGCAGTGCTGCTCGGGCTCACCGCGATCGGGGCGGCACCGGCGGGCGCGACCCCGCCCGAGGAACCATCGCCGGTGCCGGCACCGATCACGCCGTCGCCGGTCCCGCCGCCCCCGCGCGAAGGTCTGTTGGCAGGAATCGGCACCGTCCTGGGTCAGACCGGCAGCGCACCCTCCGGACCGCTGGGCCTGCCTGATCTTTCGGCGCTCGGCCCGGCGTTACTGCTGGCCCAGAACCCGATGCCCGCCGAACCGGGGGTTCCCGCCCCTGCCGCCGTACCCAACCTCAGTGCGTTCGACCCCGGCTACCTGGTGCCGCTCAACACCGATCCGGCCGCACCCGGCGAGGGCGTACCGGCCCCGGGCCTGGGTCCGGACGCCGACAGTCCCGGCACCGGAAGGCTGGCTTTCCTGCAGCGGTTGCACGAGATGTATACGGCCGGGCAACTGCGGGGAGCGCTGCTGGGCCAGCGTCCACCCGAGGAGGCTCCGGACGCCGGGGGCGCGGCCACCCCGCCGACAACGCCCCTGCCAACACCGCCGCCCGCGCCCTGATGTCCAAGAAGTCCGTTCGCCTGATAGTCGAGCCCGATGACGGTCTGGAACCGGTCCGGGATTTCATCGACTCCGCGCGGCACAGCCTGCTGATCAAGCAGTTCACCTTCACCGAGCCGAGCCTGGTGGAGGCCACTCTCCGGCGGGCCCGGGCCGGGGTCGCGGTACGGGTGATGCTCAACGCCGCCCGGTCCGGCGGCGACCGGGCCAACGACGACACCTATGCGACATTCCGGGCGGCCGGCATCGACGTTCAATGGGCGAGTCCGAAGTTCTATGTGACACATGAGAAGTCGATCGTCGTCGACAACCGGGCCGCCATGATCGCCACCTACAACCTGATGCCGAAGTACTTCGCCCTCACCCGCGACTACGGAGTGATCACCCGGGACCCGGCCCAGGTCGCCCAGATCGTCGCGGTGTTCGACGCCGACTGGGAACACCTCGACATCGACCCGCCGGACACCGCCGGCCTGCTGTGGAGCAATTCCAACTCGCGTTACCAGATGGCCCGCTTCATCGACCGGGCCAAGAAGACACTGCGCGTGCAGCACCCGAAGTTCGTCGACGCGGTCATCCTCGACCACATCGCCGCCGCTGTGCACCGCGGTGTGGACGTCCGGGTGCTGTGCGGCGGCAAGCACGGCATCAGCGACTGGGACATCCTCGACACGTTCGCCTCGCTACGCACCCTGTGCCGGTTCGGCGTGAAGGTGCGCAAGCAGCGGAACCTGCGGGTGCACGCCAAGCTGATCATCGTCGATGACGGCGAGGCCCTGGTCGGGTCGATGAACATCGACCGCAGCGCTTTCGACCTGCGCCGAGAACTGGGCCTGACGATCGCTGACCCCGATGTGGTGGGGCGGCTGGCGTCGGTGTTCGAGAAGGACTGGGGCGACGCGCGCCGCTACGCGCCGCCGGACCCATTGGAGCGGATGCCGGCGCACGAAGACGACTTCCCGCACGACGACGACCTGACCCATGAGTGAGCGGCGGTGAGCGAACCGGGTGCTCGGGTATCGCTGCCCGACATCGCCTGGACGTTCAACCAGATCGCGCTGGCCTCGTTCGGCGGCGGGCTGTCGGCATGGTCGCGGAAGATCGTCGTGGAACGCAAGCAGTGGATGGGCGAGGAGGCGTTCCTCTCGGCGATGACCATGTGCCGGATCATGCCCGGCGCGAACCAGATCAATCTGGCCGTGTTCGTCGGCGCCGGCCTGCGCGGCGCCGCCGGTGGAGTGGCTGCGGTACTCGGCCTGTGTCTGGTCCCGGTGGCGCTGATGCTAACGCTGGGGTTCGTCTACTTCACCTTCAAAGAAGTGCCCGCGGTTTCCGGTGCGCTGCACGGGGCCTCCGCGGCCGCCGTCGCCATGACCGTGGCCATGGTGGTCAAGTCCGGTAAGAAGTGCCTTACCGGCGTCATCCCGGTGGCGTTGTTCGGCGCGGCGTTCGTGCTCAACGGGGTGCTGCGCTGGCCGCTGCTGCTGACCCTGGCCATCCTGGCACCGCTCGCCCTGCTTTGGGCCTGGCCGCGGGAAGACACCAAACCGTCGTGAACACCTACCTGGCGCTGGTCGGGCTGTTCGGCACCCTGTCGCTGCTGTCCATCGGCGGCGGGAACACCGTTCTGCCAGAGATGCATCTGCGCGCCGTCGCCGACCACCACTGGCTGACCGACGGCCAGTTCGCCGACATCTTCTCGATCTCCCAGGCCGCACCCGGCCCGAGCATCCTGATCGTCTCGCTGGTCGGCTACGCCGCCGGACTGCAGGCGGCGGGCGTGGCCGGCGGGCTACTGGGCGGCCTGATCGCGACGGCCGCCATGGTGCTGCCCGCCGCATTGCTGATGTACCTGGTGACATTGACCTGGCAGCGCGCCCAGCGCTCCAAGCTCCGCCGTGCGGTGGAAAAGGGATTCGCCCCACTGACCGTCGGCCTCATTCTGGCCACCTCGCTGGTCATGAGCCGGGCTGCCGACCACGACTGGCGGGCCTACCTGCTGACCGCTGCGGCGACCGTGATTTTCGTGCGAACCGACACCAACCCACTGCTCATCGTGGCTGCCGCGGCGGTGTTGGGCTACCTGGGATTCGTCTAACGATAAGTTCTGGGGATGCGGGTCGACGGTCGGGAGATTGCGGTAGCGGGCAACCTGCTGCAGCCGTTGACCCGGCGCACCAACGACATCGTCCGGGTGGGCCTGTCCGGAGTCTTTCTCGCCCTGGTGGTGACGAGCTCGCTGATCACCCGCAGCGACTGGGTGGGCCTGGAGAAGTCCATCTCCCGGATCGTCGGCGTGCTCTCGCCCACCCAGTCCAATCTGGTGTACCTGGCCTACGGCATCGCGATCGTCGCGCTGCCCTTCGTCATCTTCATCGGTCTGATCGCCGGCCGGCAGTGGAAACTGCTCGGCGCGTACGCGGCCGCCGGGTTCATCGCCGTCCTCTCGCTGTCGATCACCGGTCAGGGCATCACCGCCCCGGACTGGCATTTCGACCTCAACGAACGGCTGTCGACCACGCTGTCGCAGTTCCTCGACGACCCGCGCTGGATCGCGATGCTGGCAGCGGTGCTCACCGTCTCGGGTCCGTGGCTGCCAGCCCGGTGGCGACGCTGGTGGTGGGCGCTGTTATTGGCGTTCGTCCCGATCCACCTCGTCGTCAGCGCGGTGGTGCCCGCGCGGTCGCTGCTGGGCCTGTCGGTCGGCTGGTTCGTCGGCGCCCTGGTGGTTCTGGTGGTGGGCACCCCGGCCCTGGAGGTTCCGCTGGACGGCGCGGTGCGGGCGCTGTCGCGGCGCGGGTTTCACGTCGAGGGAATCACCGTGGTGCGGCCCGCCGGCCGCGGGCCGTTGGAGCTGTTGGCGACCGGGACCGCCGGCGAGGGCGCGGTCATCGAGTTGTATGGGCCGAACCAGCGCAGCGGTGGCGCGATCCGGCAGTTCTGGCGCTGGCTGGTGTTGCGTGACTCCGAGACCGGGCCGCTGCAGACCTCGATGCACCGGGCCGTGGAGCACCGGGCGCTGATGACCATCGCCGTCGGTGACCTGGAGGCCGCGAACACCACCACTTCGACCCTGGCCGGCCTGGACCGCGGCTGGACCATGTTCGCCCATACCCCGCCGCGGGGGACGCCGCTGGATCAGGCCGGGCCGGAGGCGGTCGGCCCGGTGTGGAACGCGCTGGCTCTGCTGCACCGCCATCAGATCGCGCACGGCGACCTGCGCGCCAGCGAGATCTCCATCGACGACGGGCATGCGTTGTTCGGCGGGTTCGGCCACGCCGAGTACGGCGCGCCGGAGGAGCGTCTGCAGGCCGACATCGCCCAACTGTTGCTGACGTCGACTGACCGGTTCGGCGCGGAGCCATCGGTCCGCGCCGCCATCGAGGTGTTCGACGCCGATACGGTCCTGACCGCCTCGCGCCGGTTGACCCGCTCGGCGATGCCGGCCCGGCTGCGCAAGACCGTCACCGATGCCAAGGCGACCCTGACCGCGGCCCGTGACGAGGTCAAGCACCAGACCGGCGCGCAGGCGATCCAGACCGAGTCGATCACCCGGTTCAACCGCAAGCAGGTGATCCAGTTGGTGCTGCTGGTCGCCCTGGTCTACGTCGCCTACCCGTTCATCTCCACGGTGCCGACCTTCTTCAACGAATTGCGCAGCGCCAACTATTGGTGGGCACTGCTTGGGCTCGCGGTGTCCGCGCTGACCTACGTCGGCGCGGCGGCCGGGCTGTGGGCGTGCGCCGGCGAGACCGTGACGTTCCGCAACCTGGTCATCATGCAGTTCGCCAACACCTTCGCCGCCACCACAACCCCAGCCGGGGTGGGTGGACTGGCGTTGAGCACCAGGTTCCTGCAGAAGGCCGGTCTGGGCACGGTGCGGGCCACCGCCGCGGTGGCCGTCCAGCAGGCCGTGCAGGTGATCACCCACGTGGCGTTGCTGATCTTCTTCTCCGTCGCGGCGGGCGCCTCGGCGGACCTGTCGCATTTCGTTCCCAAGCTGACCCTGCTCTACCTGATCGGCGGCCTGGCGCTGGGAGCGGTGGGCGCGTTCCTGCTGGTGCCCAAGCTGCGGCGCTGGCTGGACACCGCGATCCGGCCGAAGATCGCCGAGGTCGGCACCGACCTGGTCGAGTTGGTCCGTGAACCCAAGCGCTTCGCCTTGATCGTGTTGGGTTGCGCCGGAACGACGTTGGGGGCAGCGCTGGCGTTGTGGGCCAGCGTCGAGGCGTTCGGCGGCGGAACGACGTTCGTGACGGTGACGGTGGTGACGATGGTGGGCGGCACCCTGGCGTCGGCCGCCCCGACGCCGGGCGGGGTGGGCGCGGTGGAGGCGGCCCTGATCGGCGGCCTGGCCGCCTTCGGCGTTCCGACCGCCGTCGCGGTGCCCAGCGTGTTGCTCTACCGGGTGCTGACGGTGTGGCTGCCGGTGTTCGTCGGGTGGCCGATCATGCGGTGGATGACCGCCCGGGACATGATCTGAGCGAGCCGCGACACCGCGAATCCCACGATAGGGTGCGCCCATGGCTTCCTGGCATGATCTCAGCGGGCACGTCGCCCTGGTGACCGGCGGAAACAGCGGTATCGGCAAGGGCATGGCCCGCGGTCTGCACGACGCCGGCGCCGCGGTCGCGATCTGGGGCACCAATACCGACCGCAACGCCGCGGCCGTCGAGGAACTCAGCGCCGACGGCGGCGCACCGGTGGCGGCGTTCACCGTCGATGTCGCCGACGAGGAGGCAGTGGCGGCCGGGGTGGCGGCGACGCTGGAACGGTTCGGCCAGATCGACTCCTGCTTCGCCAACGCCGGAGTGCCGGGCCGGCCCACCCCCATCGATGAGATGAGCACCGCGGAATGGCGCCGGGTGACCTCGGTCAATCTCGACGGGCAGTTCTTCACCGTGCGCGCGGTGGTGGGCCACATGAAGACCCGCCGCACCGGATCGATCGTCTTCACCTCGAGCGTGTCGCAGAGCGACGGGTTGCCGTATTCCCCGCACTACGCGGCCGCCAAGGCCGGCGTGGCGGCGATGGCGCGCGGACTGGCGGTGGAACTGGCCCGTGACGGGATCCGGGCCAACGCGATCGTCCCGGGCTGGACGGTCGCCGCGATGACCGAGGGCCTGCTGTCCTCGGATGCCGCGCAGACCAAGATCCTGCCCCGGGTCCCACTGCGGCGCTGGGGCGTTCCCGAGGACTTCGAAGCGCTGGCGGTGTGGCTGGCCAGCCCCGGATCGGGCTATTTCACCGGTCAGACCGTGGTGATGGACGGCGGCTATTCGGTGTTCTGATCGGCATCATCGTCCTATCGCCTACTGTCCCATCGCCTACTGTCCCATCGCCTCTCGACGATCGGCGTCGCTGAAGCCATCCTCGAGCTTTCCGGCGGCCCGCGCCTCGGTCACCAGCGCGGTCATCGACTCGAAGGCTTTGCGGTTGTCGAGGTAGTCCCACTTGTTGTAGGTCATCGAGAACTTGCGGTCCACCCCCATCCTCTCGCCGAATTCCACGGCGTCGATATCGGCACCGAGGAAAATGAACTCCCAGTTGTAAACCATCCGCTGCTGGGTGATCAGATGCTTGATCCCGGCCCAAGTCCAGTGCTGGCTGCAGTTATCCATGCCATCGGTCATGATCAGGCAGATCACCTGCCCGGGCCTCTCGTCCTCAGGCAATGCCGCGAGCTGTTCTCCCAGTTCGGTGATGAATCGGCCAGTTGCGTCGAGCAGTGCGGTGCTCCCGCGGGGATCCAGCACAAATTCGGGCACCGCCGCGATGTCGGTGGGCGGGTAGACGACGTCGTATTCGTAGTCGAACTGCGCCAAGCTGACGTGGCAGATTCCGGGATTGGCACGCTGGACGTCGATCAGTTCACGCCAGCCGTGTTCGGTGGCCTGCACAGAGCTGTTCATCGAACCCGATCGGTCGAGTAGTGCAGCGATCAGAGTTGAGTTGGGATTGGTCATGGGCCACCTTTCCGTAGGCAGGCAGGGACCACCGAAAAACCCGAATGAAGTGATCCCCACCAGTGAACAAGCAGCCGCCGTGGCAACCGCTCCCGATAGTTCAATAATACCGTTTTATCTGCGGTAATGCACCTTTTTACGACCCCAGAGCAAGCCTGCCCGGACCCTGATTCTGCTGCGCGGCCGGCGTCGGCACCCGAACAGCTTGAGTGCGGGCGGAGGGACTCGAACCCACACGCTCTTTCGAGCAATGGCACCTAAAGCCATCGCGTCTGCCATTTCGCCACGCCCGCGGCCCGTCGATCCTATCGCCGGGAGGGCACCGGTAGGTTCGTGGTGTGTCTGTGACCCGCCGCCGCCGCGTCGCGCTGATCGTCGGCGTCATCGTCGCCGCCGGAGGTTGCCTGGCACTGGGCTGGTGGCAGTGGACCCGGTACGAGTCAACCTCGGGGAACTTCCAGAACCTGGGCTACGCCCTGCAGTGGCCGCTGTTCGCCGGATTCTGCGTCTACGCGTACCGCAAGTTCATCCGCTACGAGGAGGCGCCACCAGCCCCGCCCGGTCCGGACGACGCCGTCACCGAGATCCCCGCGGGCCTACTGCCGCAACGCCCGACCGCCGAGGCCCAGTCCACCAACCGGGTACTGGCCGAGTACAACGCCTATCTGGCCGAACTAGCCGAGAACGACAAGAGGACCACACCATGACCCAGACACCGGGTACCCCGCCGGTTGCCCCGATCGACAAGATCCGCTCCGCGCTCAACGGCTACCGGGCGCTGGCCTGGATGACCGGCATCTGGCTAATCGCCCTGTGCTACGAGATCATCCTCAAGTACGTCGTCAAAGTCGACAATCCGCCCACCTGGATCGGCGTGGTGCATGGCTGGGTGTATTTCGTCTACCTGTTGTTCACCGCCAACCTCGCGGTGAAGGTGCGCTGGCCGATCTCCAAGACCATCGGTGTGCTGCTGGCCGGAACGGTTCCTCTGCTGGGCATCATCGTCGAGCAGGTCCAGACCCGTGAACTCAAGGAGCGGTTCGGGATCTAGCGTCGTCTGGCGTTCATTACGGATTGGCCCCGTCTGTACTTGGCGGGATCTGCACCGTGGCAGGAATGGGCTGCTCAGCGTGTTGAAAGTCTTCAGCTTGTGTCGTTCTGGGCGCGGCGGGTCCTGATCCGCTGGGCGCGATCGGCTTCGCGGGTGCGTCGGCGCCGGGGCATCTTCAGCGAGCGGTTGACCGGTGTCGGAGCATCGGCGGCGATGGGGGGAAGCCCGCCGGTGTCGGTGTCCCAGCCCGGGAAGTAGAGCCTGGCGCCGGGACGGGTGGTGTAGGTGTGTCCGGTCGGTGCCGTCCAGGCAATCGTTCCGTCGGGCTGCTGTGAGTCATGCCAACCGTCTTCGCCGATCCAGAAAGTGCGCAGCAGGTGGTGTTTTCGGCATAGGCAACGCAGGTTCGACGGATGGGTGGGGCCGAGCGGATAGGCGATGGCGTGGTCGATGTCACAGGCTTCGGCCGGAACATCGCATCCGGGGAAACGACAGGTGAGATCACGACAGCGGACGAATCGTTGCAGCATCGCCGACGGCCGGTAACGAGGCTCGGCCTTCCCGCATGGCGGGCTCAGCGGCACGATTCGCGCGCCCTCCCGGATCAGCTGCTCCAGCAGCGGGTTCGGAATGACCCCGCCGTTGACCATCAACGCGCGCCGGACACGGTCCTGCTGGCCCGGCTTCGTCTCGGCGCGGTCCGGAGTGGCCCGGTCGGCGGCGTCGGGGTCGGCAGACCGTTCGGCCGTGCCCTGTTCTGCCGTGCCCTGTTCTGCCGCGGCTTGTTCGGCCGTGCCCTGTTCTGCCGTGCCTTGTTCTGCCGTGCCTTGTTCTGCCGTGGCTTGTTCTGCCGTGGCTTGTTCGACCGCGGCCTTGTCGGCCACGACATGGATGACCACCGAGTCCTTCAGCGCTGCGACGGCGGGGATGCGGCAGTCGGGTTGACCGCATTGGCAGGCGATCCGGTCGGCGCCTGCGAACACCGCGCCCATCGCTTCGGCGCGGCGCTGTCCGACGGTGCGCGGGTCGGCCTCGCATACCGCGCGAGCCATGGCGGTGAGCCGCCGCTCGATGAGTTCGGCATGAGTGACCAGCAGCCGACCCCACACCGATCGGGTCCCGGTGTCGTCGTCGGGCTTGCCGAACTGCACGTCCATTCCGCGGGCTGCCTCTCGGAACCACTCCCGCGCCTGTGGGTCGTGGGTATCCACCACCACATCGATCAGCGTCTCGATTCTGCGGTCCGACAACGGACCCCACGATTGCGCGGCGTCGGCGATCTCGGCGTCGATGGCCGCCATCTCCGCTGTGCCGATGACACAGTGCGTCCGCCACGAGATCGTCGACACCAGCCGCGCCCCGATGCGACCCGACAAGAACAGGGCATTGACATTGGGGAGCCGCTCACGCAAGGACTGCGCCAGATACATCTGCGAGGACGCCCGCCGGGCGCTGATCCCCAGCGCCGCGGCGACCTCCGCGGCCGTGGCATCCCAGGGGTCACACACCCACCGCGAACGCTCGTCGACCACGTCGGGATCGACCTCGTCGACCGGGCAACGCCGGGCCACCAGCTCGCCGATCGCCGCCAGTCGCCGTGCCGCCGCAGCCGCTTCGCTATGCGCCCAGCCGCCGACCGCGCCGACCACCACCGCATCATCAGCGGAGGGAAGGACCTCCGGATCAGCACTATCGAACATACATTCGATACTAGTCGGAGCCTATGACATTGATGGTTGACCAACCGGATCGGTTGATGATTGGACTGGACCGTCTGCTGGCGGTGGTGACTCAGCCTCCGACTAACGCCCCTGCTCGGTTGTCTTCCGTTTGCTCTGCCCCACCGCTACGCTCCGGCCAGCCTGCGCAGAGCCGGCACCAACAGGGCCAGTGCCCGGCCCCGGTGCGAGACGGCGTCCTTCTCCGCCGGGCTTAACTGGGCCGCGCTGCGCGTCTCCGCTTCCGGGATGAACACCGGGTCGTAGCCGAAGCCCCCGTCGCCCACCGCATCCCGGGCCACCACGCCCGGCCACTGCCCGCGCACCACGGTGACATCGGCGAGCCCAGGCCCCTGCACCAGCGCGCAGGACGCGACGAACGCCGCGCCCCGGCGTTCGTCGGGAACATCGCGAAGCTGGGAGAGCAGCAGTGTGTAGTTCGCGGTGTCATCGCCGTGACCGCCCGCCCACCGGGCCGACAGCACGCCGGGCATCCCGTTCAGTGCCGCCACTTCGATCCCGGAGTCGTCGGCCAGTGTCGGCAGTCCCGTCGCGGCGAACCCGTCGCGGGCCTTGGCCACGGCGTTCTCCTCGAACGTCGCGCCGGTTTCCGGCGCCTCGTCATAGGGCGGGACGTCGTCGAGGCTGAGCAACTCCAAGCCGGTGATACCGGCCGCGTCGAGCACCCGGCGCAACTCGGCCAGCTTCTTGCGGTTGCGGCTGGCCACCAGCAACCGGTTTGCGGTCAAGACCCGAACGCCTTCTTCGGCGGCGGGCCGGGCGGCAGGTCGCCGGGATACGGTAACGCCAGCGCCTCGCGCTGCATGGCGAACAGTTCGTCGCACGCCCCGAACGCCACGTCGAGCATCCGGTCCAGCGTGGAGCGCGGGAACGTCGCCCCCTCACCGGTGCCCTGGATCTCGACCAGCGTCCCGGTATCGGTGGCCACCACGTTCATGTCCACCTCGGCGCGGGAGTCCTCCTCGTAGGGCAGGTCCACCCGGACGCGCCCGTCGACCACCCCTACGCTGATCGCGGCAATCGCACAGGACAACGGCATCGGGTCGGTCAGTGCCCCGGCGGCGCCCAGGTACGTCACGGCGTCGGACAGCGCCACGTAGGCCCCGGTGATCGCGGCGGTGCGGGTGCCCCCGTCGGCCTGCAACACGTCGCAGTCGATCGCGATGGTGTTCTCCCCCAGTGCGGCCAGGTCGATGCAGGCCCGCAACGAGCGTCCGACCAACCGGCTGATCTCCTGGGTGCGGCCACCCACCCGTCCTTTGACCGACTCGCGGTCCGAACGGGTATGAGTGGCGGCCGGCAGCATCGCGTACTCGGCCGTGAGCCAGCCCAACCCGGAACCCTTGCGCCAGCGCGGGACACCCTCGGTGACGCTGGCGGTGCACATCACCCGGGTCTCGCCGAATGCGATCAGCACCGAACCGGCCGGATGGGAGGTGAAACCGCGGGTGATGGCGACGGGCCGCAGATCGGTGTCGGCCCGGCCGTCCTTGCGCTCGGCGCTGGGGGTTGAAGTCACAGCCCGAACTCTAGGGCGTGGCGCGGACGTCGATCGCCTCGCCCGCCACCACCGCGTGCACCGGACCGTCGAACTCGGATTTGGCCTCGCCGATCACGTCCTCGCGCGACGTCCAGGGCGGTATGTGCGTGAGCAGCAGACGGCCGACCCCGGCCCGGGTGGCGATCCGGCCGGCTTCGGCGCCGGACAGGTGCAGGTGCTTGGGCCGTTCCGGGGATTCGGTCCAGGACGCCTCGCAGAGGAACACATCGGCTCCGGCGGCAAGTTCCACCAGCGACTCGCAGACCCCGGTGTCCCCGCTGTAGACCAGCGTGACCCCATCGGGGTCGGTGAATCGCAGACCATAGGACTCGGTGGGATGTGTGACCAGGCGCGGCAACACGCTCAGCGCGCCGAACTGCATGGTCTCCCCGTCGATCCACGGCCGGATGTCGAAGATGTCGGTGAAGTCGTCGAGCTCACCGCCCAACGGCGAGGATGCCGCGGCCAACCGCGTCCAGGTGTCGCTCGGCCCGCAGAGGATGCCGCGTTCCGGAGCCGGATTCGGGTGGTAACGACGCCAGACGAACAGCCCCGGAAGGTCCAGGCAGTGGTCGGCATGCAGGTGTGACAGCAGCACGTGGACGACGTTGGGGTCGGCGTAGCGCTGCAGGGCGCCGAGCACTCCCCCACCGAAATCCACCACCAGGGGCGGGGTGTCCGGGGCGGTGATCAGATACCCCGAGGCCGGCGAATCCGGTCCCACGACGCTGCCTGAGCAGCCCAGTACCGTCATTCGCACGCCTTCTAGCTTGCCACGGCCGGGCTGTCCCGAACGGCAAACGGCATGAGCCGTTCAGCGTGGCGCCGGTGAGCCGACTCCCGTCACCACCGGCCCGAGGAACCTGGCGGCCAGGGCGGTGAACGTTTCCGGGTCTCCGGTGGACTCGAAAGACCTCGCCGCCGGCGGCCCGGAGTCGGGGTGCGGACGCAGCAGATCCTGCTCGGTGAGGACCCGAAGAAGGTCCTTGGCGGTCTCCTCAGCGCTGGAGACCAGCGTCACGCCGTCCCCCATCACCAACTGGATCACCCCCGACAGCAGGGGATAGTGCGTGCAGCCCAGCACCAGGGTGTCGACCTGAGCGCCCTGCAGCGGCTCCAGGTACGCCTCGGCAAGCCCCAGCACCTGGCGGCCGCTGGTGACGCCGCGTTCGACGAAGTCGACGAACCGGGGGCAGGCCACCGCCGTCACCTGAACATCGCGGGCGGCCGAGAAAGCGTCCTGATAGGCCCCTGACGAGACCGTGGCAGCAGTGCCGATCACCCCGATCCGGCCGGAGCGGGTCGTGGCCACCGCCCTGCGCACGGCGGGCAGGATGACCTCGACGACGGGCACGCCGTAGCGCTCCCGTGCGTCCCGCAGACATGCCGAGGACGCGGTGTTGCAGGCGATCACCAGCGCCTTGACGCCGCGATCCACCAGGTTGTCCGCGATGGCCAGCGCGTGCGCCCGCACCTCGGGGATGCTGAGCGGGCCGTAGGGACCGTGCGCGGTGTCCCCGACGTAGATCAGGTTCTCGTCGGGCAGTTGGTCGATGATCGAACGGGCCACGGTCAGCCCGCCGACGCCCGAGTCGAAGATGCCGATCGGTGCGTCCGGGTCGGTCACCGAGGCGTCCCGGGCAGCTCGCCGGCCTTCCGGCGGCGGGCCTCCCGTTCCGGGCGGGACAGCCAGTGAGCGGCCAACAGCCCCGCGGCCGCGCCGCACAGGTGGCCCTGCCAGGACACCCCGCCGCACCGGTCCAGCACCGGCACCGCGCCCCAGAGGATGCCGCCGTAGACGAACAACACCACCAGACCGGTGACGATCTGCCAGGGATGTCTGGTCAGCCAGCCGAACACCAGCAGGAAGGCCAGCCACCCGAAGATCAGCCCGGACGCTCCGATGTGGTTGGTCTCCAGCCGGCATCCACCGATATCGCCGATCAACCAGGTACCGAAACCGCCGACGATCCAGATGATCGCGGTGGCCCAGACGAACCGGGCCATCCCGGTCAGCGTCACCAGGAACCCGAGCACGAGTGCCGGCACGGTGTTGGCCAGCAGATGAGCCCAGTCGGCGTGCAGCAGGGGCGCGAAGACGATCCCGGACAGGCCGTCGGTCTCCAGCGGGCGAATGCCGTTGCGGTCGAGGGCGTGCCCGCTCAACTGGTCGACGACCTCGACGAGGTAGAGCAGCGCGACGAAGGTCAGGATGGTGGCGCCGCCGGTCTTCCACAACGGCCAGTTGGCGGGCGGGGACTCCGGCGTGTTGATGCCCATGACGGTCATTGTCCCCGTTGCGCCAACACTGCGGGCAGCAAGTCGCGGTAGCTGGGGATCCCGGCGAGCGATTCGGCGGCCAGCACACCGGCCAGTACCGCGCGGGCCAGACAGTCCGCCGCCGCGATTCCCAGCGCGGTCACCAGCGCGGTGTCCGGAAGCATGGCGGCCGGGGTGTCCGGGGACGGTTCGACCGCTATCGCCCCCGTCGCCAGCACGAAGACCGTGTCCCCATCGAGGGGTGTGTGCGCGGGCCGGATCGCCCGGGCCAGGCCGTCCTGGGCCGCGACGGCGACCCGCCGGCAGCCGGCCTTGTTCAGCACGGCGTCGGTGGCGATCACCGCGATGGTGGTGTTGAGCGGGCTCAGTTCGCCGTGCCGGGCGGCGTAGCCGGCGATCTGCCCGGCCGGCGGGGTGTGCAGGCCGAATTCGGCGATCAGATCGGCCTGCCACGGTAAGCCGGTGGTGGGGTCGACGACGGCACCGGCCGAGTTGACCACCACCAAGGCCCCGACCGTGACGCCGCAGTCGAGCACCACCGAAGCGGTGCCCACGCCGCCTTTGAGCACGCCGGCCCGCGCCCCGATGCCCGCGCCCACACAGCCGACCGCC
>JAUPLT010000093.1 GCA_030836785.1 Actinomycetota bacterium | reverse complement strand
TCGACATCGCAGATCAGCAGTTGCGGGTCGGGTCCGGCGGCGGCCAGCACCGCGCCGAGCGGGGAGGACACCAGGCTGCCGCCCACGCCCGTCGGTGCGGCCACCGCCGCGGCCACTTCCGCACCGGGGTCGGCCTGGCCGACGGCGGCGACGAAGCAGGTCGAGTCCAGGGCCCTCGCCCTGGCCAGCAGGGTCCACTGATCGAGCTTGCCCGGGCCCGCGCCCCAGGACGCGCTGACGGTGATCAGCTGGGCGCCGCGGTCGGCCAGCGCGGTGTAGAGGCCGGGGAACCGGATGTCGTAGCAGAGGGTGATGCCGACGCCGACTCCGTCGACGGTGACGACGACCGGCTGATGTCCGGGCACGACGGTGGCCGACTCGGTGAAGCCGAACGCGTCGAAGAGGTGGATCTTGTCGTACCGGGCCTCGACTCCGCCGCCGGTGGCCAGAACGGTGTTGGTGACCCTCCCGTCTGCGGCGGGGGTGAACATCCCGGCCAGCACCGTGACGCCGGTCTCGGCGGCCACGGCCCGCACGCCGTCGGCCCACCGGCCGTCGATCGGCTCGGCCACTCCGGCCAGCGGGACACCCAGCCGGCACATGGTGCCCTCCGGGAACACCACCAGCCGGGCACCGGCGTCGGCGGCCAGGCGGGTCTGCTCGGCGACCGTCGCCAGGTTTCCGGCGGGGTCCGGGCCGGACAGGATCTGCGCACAGGCAATCCGCATGTGGGTGAGCCTACGGAGCGCAGCGCTGCGGAGCAGCGATCAGCGACTCGGGCGGTGCGGAGCGATCAGCGACCAAGGCACGGTCAGCACGCCATCCCGTCTGCTGCGGCGCTGCCGTTCCACCGGGATCCCGCGGGCGGCGAGGGTGTCCAGCATGGCCCGCCACCGCGCCCGCGGGCCGAACACCGATTGTCCGGCCGCCTCGTCCCACGCCCGGTCGGCTGCGGTGAGCAGGTCATGGACCGGCTGTCCGGCGACGTTGTGGTGAATGAGCACTTTGGGTAACCGTTCGGCCAACTCGGAGGGACGGCTCAGATGCCGTGGATCGCAGGCGAGGGTCAGGCTGACCGGACCGGTGCGGTCCAGTAGCACCCAGGTGGACAGCCGGCCGAGTTCGTCGCAGGTTCCGTCGAGGATCACCCCGCCGGGGGCCAGACGGTCCCGCATGGTCTGCCAGGCCCCCGCCACCGCCTCCTCGGGATACTGCCGCAGCACGTTGAACGCGCGCACCAGAGCGGGGCGCAAACCTGCCAGTTCGAAACCACCGCAACGGAACTCGACTGAACCGTCCGACGCGGACTGCGCGGCCGCCACCCGATCCGGGTCGATCTCCAACCCGACGACCCGCACGTCGGGCGCCACCGTGCGCAGTCGCGCGGCAAGCTCCAGAGTGGTGACCGGCAGCCGCCCGTAGCCCAGGTCCACCACCGTCGCGCCGGCGTCCCGCAGTGCGTTACGTACCCGTGGAGACGCCAGCAACCAGCGATCGGAGCGGCGCAACCGGTTGGCCGCGGTGGTGCCTCGCGTCGGGATGCCGATCGGCCGGCGCGGGTCGGCGGGCCTAGTGATTGGCGGCGATCCAGTGCGCGGTGAACTCGCCCTCGTTGGCGAACAATCCCTTGAGGCCGCCGATCAGCAGCGACTCGATCTGGCCGCCGATCAGCGGTACCCGTGCGGTGCACCGGGTCTCCAGGCGCATCCGGCTACCGGTGGCGGTGTCCATCAGGGTGTAGTCGCCCTGGATGTCGACCGGGACGTGCGGGACCGTCGCCCGGTAGCGGCCGGTGGCCAGGCCGCCCTCTTCGTCGAACGGGTCGAAGTGCTGTTCGCGGGTGACGACGAACGTGCCCGGGAGCACGGGGCGGGCGATCGCCGGCAGGTCGGCGGCGGTGAGGATGTGCGCGAAGGAGACCCGGGTGCCGGTGTCGTCGGAGGAGAAGTGCGCGATCTCAGTCTGGGTCGCCTCCTCGCGGTAGCGGACGACCAGGTCCTCCCAGTACTTGATGGTGGTGAAATCCCGGTACATCACCGCCGCGGTCACGCCGACCTCGACGTCGAAGGCCATCCGCTTGGTCATCTGGTTCCAGATCCTGATTGATTCAATGGGTTCATCGGTTCAGGGTTCAGGGTTCATCGGTTCAATGGTTCTCGGCGATCCACCGGGTGGTGAACCGTTGCTCGGCGATCAGCAACTCGATCAGTTGGTTGCCGATGAACTTCTCCAGTTTGCGGCCCACCAGCGGGATACGCACCTCGACCGTCGCCTGTAAGTCCAAGCGCGAGAACGCCTCCGACGGCATCAGCACGGCGTTCCCGGTCAGTGACACCGGTGCGCCCGCAATGCTGCCGGCGACCGCCGCCCGGGACCGCGAGTCCCGCACCGGCGTCCACATCTCCTCCCGCCGGATGGCCAGGTCGCCGCGGTGGAACTGCGACACCACGCCCGGAAGCCGGTCCGAACGCAGCACCTGGGTGGTGACGACGTCGATGCTGCCGTCGGATGCGACGTCCATCCGCTCGAGGTGGGCCTCGTCGGCGCCGGAACCCGCCAGCCGGGCCAGCCAGTACTGCCGGTCGCCCAACGCCCGATGGACCTGCTCCACGCTGGTGGCGTAGTCGGTGCCCATGTCGAATGAACGCGGCATAGCGACTGAGGCTACCGTTAGCCGGCGTGGGTGCAGCAGCGGAGGATTTCGGCGGGGCCGAGGTCACCGAGGATGTGCCGCTGGGCCCGCTGACCACGTTTCGGGTGGGCCCGATCGCCCGCCGGGTGATCACCGCCGGCACTGCTGACCAGGTGGTCGCAGCGTTGCGCGCGGCGGACCGCGACGACGTTGTCGGGGGCTCGGTGCTGGTCCTGGGCGGTGGATCCAACGTGTTGATCGCCGACGATCTGGTCGGTCTGACCGTCGTGCTGCTGGCCAACCGCGGAGTCGAGATCGACGGGGACCTGCTGCGGGCCCAGGCCGGAACCGACTGGGACGACGTCGTGGTGGCGGCCGGGGCGGCCGGACTCGGCGGGCTGGAATGCCTGTCCGGCATCCCCGGCTCGGCCGGCGCCACCCCGGTGCAGAACGTCGGCGCCTATGGGGTCGAGGTCGCCGACCGGTTGACCCGGGTTCGACTGGCCGATCGGCGAACCGGTGAGGTGCGCTGGGTTCCGGCCGCCGATCTGGGCTTCGGTTATCGGCACAGCGCGCTGAAGAACTCCGCCGACGCGGTGGTTCTCGAAGTGGAGTTCGCGCTGGACCCGTCCGGCCGGTCGGCGCCCATCCGCTACCGGGAACTGGCCGACGCTCTGGACGTGCCGGTCGGGGCGGTGGCCGACCCGACCGCGGTGCGTGCGGCGGTGCTGGCGTTGCGCGCCGCCAAGGGCATGGTGCTCGACCCGGCCGACCACGACACCTGGAGCGCGGGATCCTTTTTCACCAACCCGGTGGTGTCCGCCGACGCATTCGAGCGGGTGCGGGCGGCGGTCGACGGCCCGGTACCGCACTACCCGGCACCGGACGGGGTGAAACTGGCGGCGGGCTGGCTGGTGGAGAAGTCCGGATTCGGCCGTGGATACGGCGAGGGTCCGGCCCGGCTGTCCACCAAACACGCACTGGCGCTGACCAATCGCGGCGGTGCGGGCAGTGCGGACCTGTTGGCGCTGGCCCGCACCGTGCGGGACGGGGTGCGCGCGGCGTTCGGCATCACCCTGCAGCCCGAACCGGTCCTGGTGGGCTGTTCGCTGTAGCGGTGCTCAGGTCCGGCGGTGAAAGCGCCGCGCGTTGGCCTGATCGCGGGGACGCACGACGACCTGGTCGATGTTGACGTGCGGTGGTCGGGAGGCGACGAAGCCGATCACCTCGGCCACGTCGAGGGCGGTCAGCGGGGTCATCCCGGCGTAGACGGCCTCGGCCCGTTCGGTGTCCCCGCCGAACCGCACCGCGGAGAACTCGGTGCGCACCGCACCCGGGGCGATCTCGGTGAGTCGCACCGGCAGGCCCAGCAATTCCCCGCGCAGGGTCCGGTGCAGGGCGCTCTGGGCGTGCTTGGCAGCGGTGTAGCCGGCCCCGCCGTCATACACCTCGAGTGCCGCCACCGAGGTCACCGTCACGATCAGGCCGTCACCGGAGCCGATCAGGGCGGGCAGCAGGGCACGGGTGACCCGCAACGTGCCCAGCACGTTGGTCTCCCACATCCAGCGCCAGTGTTCGAGGTTCGCCTCCGCCACCGGTTCCAGGCCCTTGGCCCCGCCGGCGTTGTTGACCAGGACGTCCACCCTGGACAGTCCCGCCGCGAGCGCGGCCACCGCGGCGTCGTCGGTGACGTCCGCCACCACCGGGGTGCCGCCGATCTCGTCGGCCAGGGGGGTGATCCGCTCCGCCCGGCGCCCTACCGCCACCACGTGGAAGCCCTGCGCGGCAAGCACTCTCGCGGTGGCCTCGCCGATCCCCGAACTGGCGCCGGTGACCACCGCCACCCTGGAGTGTGCTTCGGGAACGTTCATCCCGGCGACTTTACGGCCCGGGGCGGTCGGCCGGCCGGGCGCACTCCGGGCGCCCCGGTGTAAAGATGGTCTCGTGTCCTATGTCCGGGAGCCCTCTGACCGGGAGCCCTCGATCGTGCTGCCCCGGCGGGTCGCCGTGCTGTCCGTGCACACCTCGCCGCTGGCCCAACCGGGCACCGGCGATGCCGGCGGGATGAACGTCTACGTCATGCAGACCGCCCTGGGCATGGCCCGCCGCGGCGTCGAGGTGGAGATCTTCACCCGGGCCACGTCCTCGGCGGACCCGCCCTCGGTGACGGTGGCGCCCGGGGTGGTGGTGCGCAACGTGGTGGCCGGTCCGTTCGAGGGGCTGGACAAGAACGACCTGCCCACCCAGTTGTGTGCCTTCACTGCCGGGGTGCTGCGGGCGGAGGCCAACCACGATCCCGGGCACTACGACATCGTCCACTCGCACTACTGGTTGTCCGGCCAGGTCGGCTGGCTGGCCGCGGAACGCTGGGCCGTGCCGATGGTGCACACCGCCCACACCCTGGCGGCGGTGAAGAACGCGGCCCTGGCCGAGGGGGACGAACCCGAGCCGCCGCTACGGTCGGTCGGCGAGCAGCAGGTCGTCGATGCCGCGGACCGGTTGATCGTCAACACCGAAGAAGAAGCCCGCCAACTCGTTTCGCTGCACCAGGCCGATCGCCGGCGGATCGACGTGGTGCATCCGGGCGTCGACCTGCAGACCTTCACACCCGGTGCCCGATCGGCCGCGCGGGCGGCGCTGGGCCTGCCGCCGGATGCGCGGATCGTGGCCTTCGTCGGCCGGGTCCAGCCACTGAAGGCCCCGGATGTGCTGCTGCGGGCGGCGGCACTGCTGCCGGACATCCGGGTTCTCATCGCCGGGGGGCCGTCGGGCAGTGGGCTGGCGAGTCCGGACGGCCTGCGACTGCTCGCCGCCGAACTGGGGATCGCCGACCGGGTGGACTTCCTGCCACCGCAGCCACCCGAACGGCTGACGCAGGTCTACCGGGCCGCCGACCTGGTGGCCGTGCCCAGCTACTCGGAGTCCTTCGGACTGGTCGCGGTCGAGGCACAGGCCTGCGGGACGCCGGTGGTGGCCGCCGCGGTGGGCGGGCTTCCGGTCGCCGTCGCCGACGGTGTCAGCGGAGCCCTGGTCGACGGGCATGACCCGGTGTCCTGGGCGCGGACGATCGGTGCGCTGCTGGCGGCCGATCCGGCGGGACTGAGTACCGCGGCGATCACGCACGCCGCCCGGTTCTCCTGGGACAGCACCGTGGCGGATCTGCTGGCCGGTTACGGCCGCGCGGTCACCGAATACGCCGGGGCCCGCAGGCGTGGTGCCGCCCGGAACCTGGTCACGCGGCGCAACGGGCGACGCTGGGCCATCCGGCGTGGGGTGCGGACATGACCGTGCAGCAGATGATCGAGGACACCCTGACCGGGCATGGACTGGCGTTCACCCGGCATGACGGTTCGCACGGCGGTCTGCCCGGGCTCATCGTCGAACTGCCCGGCGAGCGCAAACTCACCACCAACACCCTGCTGAGCATCGGCGAACACTCGGTGCGCGTCGAAGCCTTCGTCTGCCGCAAGCCCGATGAGAACTTCGAGGGTGTCTACCGCTTCCTGCTCAAGCGCAACCGGCGCCTGTACGGCGTCGCCTACACGTTGGACAACCTCGGTGACATCTATCTGATCGGGCGGATCGCCCTGGATACGGTCAACCCCGATGAGATCGACCGCATCTTCGGCCAGGTGGTGGAGGCGGTCAACACCGACTTCAACACCCTGCTGGAACTGGGTTTCGCGTCGTCGATTCGCAAGGAATGGGCCTGGCGGGTGGCCCGGGGCGAGTCGCTGAAGAATCTCAAGGCCTTCGAGCATCTGATTGAGCATGACGACGATGAGGACGGTCGGGCATAGACTTCCGCCCATGGCTGAGCACGCTGGGACGAATTCCGGGACCTCGACGCTGATCCTGCTGCGGCACGGCGAGAGCGAGTGGAACGCGCTGAACCTGTTCACCGGATGGGTCGACGTCGACCTCACCGATAAGGGTCGCCGGGAAGCCGTCCGGGCCGGTGAGCTGATCGGGCAGTTGGACCGGTTGCCCGATGTGCTGTACACCTCGCTGCTGCGCCGGGCGATCACGACCGCCAACCTGGCCCTCGACAAGGCCGATCGGCACTGGATCCCGGTGCATCGCGACTGGCGGCTCAACGAGCGTCACTACGGGGCGCTGCAGGGACTGGACAAGGCGGAGACCAAGGCCAAGTACGGTGACGATCAGTTCATGCAGTGGCGGCGCAGCTATGACACCCCGCCGCCGCCGATCGAGCCCGGCAGCACCTACAGCCAGGACCGGGACCCGCGGTACGCCGGTATCGGCGGCGGGCCGCTGACCGAATGCCTCGCCGATGTGGTGGCCCGGTTCGTGCCCTATTTCGAGCAGACCGTCGTCCCCGATCTCAAGGCCGGCCGGACCGTGCTGATCGTGGCGCACGGAAACTCGTTGCGGGCGCTGGTGAAGTATCTGGACGGTATGAGCGACGCCGATATCGTCGGGCTCAACATCCCCACCGGGATTCCGCTGCGCTACGACCTCGACGCCGATCTGCGGCCGGTCACGCCCGGTGGCGTGTACCTCGACCCCGAGGCGGCGGCGGCCGGCGCCGCGGCGGTGGCCAGCCAGGGCGCCAAGAAGTAGAAAAGAGAACGGCCGGTTAACGCCGGTCGAACTCTTCGCGCGGCGGCTGTGACATCGCCCCGGCGGGTCCGATCGTGTTCTCGTGAGCCCGGTCCGCTGCGTACGCTCGGCCTGTGTGCGTCGGTGCGGTGATTGCGGTCGCCGTCGCGACCCTGATCGGCCTGGCCGTCGGGTTCTGGCTCGGCCGTAGCCGCCCGCGTGCCGCCGGATCGGGCACCGGTCGTCCGGCCGCCGGCGGGACCGCGATGACCGTCGCTGAAACGCTGTCCCGCACCGTCTCGCTGGCGCCGGTCGGAATGGTGGTGGTGGACAGTCTGCGCGACGTGGTGGTGTCCAACCGGCGGGCTGCCGAACTGGGTCTGGTCCGGGACGGTCTGCTCGACGACCGGGTGTGGGCGGCAGCCCAGCGGACGCTGGCCGACGGCGCCGATGTCGAGGTGGCGCTGTCCGCGCCGAGTGGGGCGACCACCGGCCGACGGGGTCTGTCGGTGCGCGTTCACGTTCGATTGCTCAGTGATGCCCACCCCCGGTTCGCGGTCGTCTATCTGCATGACCAGTCCGAGCAGGCCCGGATGGAGGCCAGTCGCCGCGATTTCGTGGCGAACGTCAGCCACGAGCTCAAGACGCCGGTCGCCGCGATGGGGGTACTTGCCGAGGCGCTGCTCGAGTCCACCGATGACCCGGAAACCGTGCGGCACTTCGCCGGAACGCTGCTCACCGAATCCCAGCGACTCGCGGACATGATCGGCGAACTCATCGAACTGTCCCGGCTGCAGGGTGCCGAGCGATTGCCCGACCTGGTGTCGGTGGACGTCGACACCGTTGTGCAGGAGGCGATCTCGAGGCACAAGGTGATGGCCGACAACGCCGACATCACCGTCAGCACCGACGAGCCCAGCGGCTGTCGGGTGCTGGGCGACCAGGCCCTGCTGGTGACTGCCGTCGCCAACCTGATCTCCAACGCAATCGCGTACTCGCCCAACGGTTCCACGGTGTCGATCAGCAGGCGGCGGCGGGGCGACGAGATCGAGATCGCCGTCACCGACCGGGGTATCGGCATCGCCCAGGCAGATCAGCAGCGGGTCTTCGAGCGGTTCTTCCGCGTCGATCAGGCCCGCTCGCGAGCCACCGGGGGAACAGGATTGGGCCTGGCGATCGTCAAACACGTGGCGGCCAACCACAACGGGAACATCCGGCTGTGGAGCCGGCCGGGCACTGGGTCGACCTTTACCCTGTCCATCCCGGCGTACAACGAGGAGGTCGAATGACCAGGGTGCTGATCGTCGAGGACGAGGAGTCCTTGGCCGATCCGCTGGCGTATCTGCTGCGCAAGGAGGGCTTCGAGGTGACGGCCGTGGCGGACGGCCCCTCGGCGCTGGCCGAGTTCGACCGCGCCGGTGCCGATATCGTGCTGCTGGATCTGATGCTGCCCGGGATGAGCGGCACCGACGTATGCAAGCAGTTGCGGACCCGCTCCGGGGTTCCGGTGATCATGGTCACCGCCCGCGACAGCGAGATCGACAAGGTGCTCGGGCTGGAACTCGGGGCCGACGACTACGTCACCAAACCCTATTCGGCCCGTGAGTTGATCGCCCGGATTCGGGCGGTCCTGCGCCGCGGCGGGGAGTCGGAGGAGGCGATGTTCACCGACCTGGTGCTGGAGGCCGGGCCGGTCCGGATGGACGTGGAACGCCATGTCGTCAGCGTGGCGGGGGAGCCGATCGGGTTGCCGCTCAAAGAGTTCGACCTGCTCGAGTATCTGATGCGCAACAAGGGCCGGGTGCTCACCCGCGGTCAGTTGATCGACCGGGTGTGGGGGGCGGACTACGTCGGCGATACCAAGACCCTGGACGTGCACGTCAAGCGACTGCGCTCCAAGATCGAGGCGGACCCGGCCACTCCGACGCGGCTGCTGACGGTGCGGGGGCTGGGCTACAAGCTGGAGGGCTGATCACGGGATGCGGCGCTCGTTGCCGGGTGGACGGCGACCAGCGGAAAACCCCCGCGCCGCTTGCACATCGCGGCGAGTTCGTCGTAGGCCTTCTCGCCCAGCAGTTCGGTCAGTTCCGCGGCATAGGACTGCCACACCGGTCGAGTTCCGACATGGGCGTTGGGATCGCCGGTGCAGTACCAGTGCAGGTCCTCCCCGCCCTCTCCCCATCCGCGGCGGTCGTATTCGGTGACGGTGGTCTTGAGGATCTCGCTGCCGTCGGGCCGGGTGACCCATTCCTGGGCGCGGCGGATCGGGAGCTGCCAGCAGACGTCGGGCTTCATGGTCAGCGGCTCGACACCGAGCGCGACGGCCTTGCTGTGCAGGGCGCATCCGATGCCGCCGGCGAACCCCGGCCGGTTCAGGAAGATGCACGCCCCCTTGTACTTCCGGGTTCGCAGGCTGGGTTTGTCCTCGTATTCGTCCATCTCGAGGTAACCCCTGGGGCCCAGCCCCTTATCGCGGAACTGCCAGTCGGCGCCGGTCAACGACGTGACGGCGTCGTCGAGTCGGGCGCGGTCGTCGTCATCGGACAGGAACGCGCCGTGCGAGCAGCAGCCGTCGTCCGGGCGATTCTCGACCGTCCCCTTGCAGGCGGGGGTGCCGAACACGCAGGTCCACCGCGAGAGCAGCCAGGTGAGGTCGGCGGTGATCAGATGTTCGGGATTGGCGGGGTCGTAGAACTCGATCCACTCGCGGGGAAAGTCCAACTCGACCTCGCCGGGATGCCTACCTGCCATGAATCCACACCGTAGACGCGCAGTGCCACACGCGCGCGGGCCGGGCCGCGCTAGGTTGTTCTTCGTGCGATTAGGCGTGCTCGACGTGGGTAGTAACACGGTACATCTGCTGGTGGTCGATGCTCATCGAGGCGGACATCCGACCCCGATGAGTTCCACCAAGGCCGCGCTGCGGTTGGCCGAGGCGATCGACGACTCGGGCAAGCTCACCCGGCGCGGTGCCGACCTCCTCACCGAGACGGTCGACGAGTTCGCCAAGATCGCCCGAAGTTCGGGGTGTGCGGACCTGCTGTCGTTCGCCACCTCGGCGGTCCGGGATGCGCGCAACTCCGAGGAGGTGCTGGCGAGGGTACGTTCCGAGACCGGAGTGGATCTGCGGGTGCTGCCCGGCCCCGATGAGTCCCGGTTGACGTTCCTGGCGGTCCGGCGCTGGTACGGCTGGAGCGCGGGCCGGATCACCAATCTCGATATCGGCGGCGGATCGCTGGAGATGTCGACCGGGCTCGATGAGGCGCCGGAGGTCGCGTTGTCGTTGCCGCTGGGGGCGGGCCGGCTCACTCGGGAGTGGCTGGCGGAGGATCCGCCGAGCCGCCGCCGGGTGGCGATGCTGCGGGACTGGCTGGATACCGAACTGGCCGGGGCGGCCAAGGAGATGCTTCAGGCCGGCCCGCCCGACTTGGCGGTCGGCAGTTCCAAGACCTTCCGCTCGCTGGCCCGCCTCACCGGGGCCGCGCCCTCGGCGGCGGGTCCGCGGGTGAAACGCACCCTTACCGCGAGCGGGTTGCGGCAAGTCATCGCCTTCATCTCTAGGATGACGACGGCGGACCGTGCCGAACTGGAAGGGGTCAGCGCCGAGCGTGCGCCACAAATAGTGGCGGGTGCTCTGGTGGCGGAAGCGAGCATGCGAGCACTGGGGTTGGAATCGCTGGATATCTGCCCGTGGGCGCTACGTGAAGGCGTCATTCTGCGCCGGCTCGACAGCGAGGCCGACGGCACCGTGATGTGAGAGGCGACAGATGAGTTCAGACACCGACGACGAAGGCCAGATGACCCGGCCGATCTCGGTGGCCGAGTTGCTGGCCCGCAATGGCACGATCGGCTCGCCCCCGGTGGGCGGGCGCCGTCGGCGCCGTAGGGGAAACAGTGCGGCGGTGACCGTCGCCGAACTCACCGGTGAGATCCCGGTGATCCGCGACGAGCCGAAAGCCCCTGAGCCGGCCCCTGAGGCTGAGCCCGAACCTGTCGCTGAGGCCCAACCCGCCGAAGCCGAGGCCGTCACGGACGAGTCGGCGGCGGAGGCTGGGGTCAACGACGAAGCGGCGTTGGAGGACGAAGCGGCTCCCAAACCGGAGGCGGCTCCCGAACCGGAGGCGGCGCCCGAGGCGGAAACCGCACCCGAACCGGAGCCGGCACCCGAGGCGGAAACGACACCCGAGGCGGAGGTCGCCGCCGACACCGAGACCGACACCGATCATGAACCGGAGTCGGCGCAGGAGGCAGCCGAAACTCCTGAGGCGGAGTCGGAGTCGGAGTCGGAGTCAGCGGCGGAGTCGGAGGCGGAGTCAGCGGCGGAGACGACGCCCGGCATGGAGGCCGTCCCGGAGTCGGAGTCCGCGGCCGGCAGTGAGGTGGCGGAGTCGTCGACGATCCGCACCTGGTTGTCCAGACGAGGGGGCCGCAAGGCCGGGCCGGCCACCGTGGATGGGTCCGCACCCGTTCATGAGGCTGCCCAATCGGCCGAAACCACCCCGCCGTTGGCCAGCGATCCCCGGCCGCACCGCAGCACCGGGCCCGAGCGGAGCCACGACCCCAGACCCAAGCGCCGCCCCTCGGGTGCCGAGCAGATGGCCTTCGACCCCGTCGACGAGACGGTCGACATCGCCGAACTGGTCGGTGACCAGGCGGCCGAGGAACAACAGCTGCGCTCCTATCTGACGTCGTCGGGTGGGGCGCTGTTCAGCGGTGAGACGGTTGCCGACGACCTCGCCCGCCGGGGTATCAGCAGTGGGGCCGCACCCGATGCTGCGCTGTCGGTGCCTGGCCCACCGCAACGGGCCGCTGCTCCGCGGTCCGGTGGCCGGCTCGCCGCGGTAGGACATGCGCTGACCGCCGTACTGCAGTCGGTGCTGGCAGTGGCCTTCGGTGCCGGGATGTTCGTCGCCTTCGATCAGCTATGGCGGTGGAACACCATTGTGGCGCTGGTTCTTTCGGTACTGGTGATCCTGGGCCTGGTGATCGCCGTTCGGGTCGTCCGCAAGACCGAGGACATCGCCAGCACGCTCATCGCGGTCGCGGTGGGCGCCTTGGTGACACTCGGCCCACTGGCCCTGCTGCAGTCCTACGGCTGACCCGCCCGGTGCGCCCAGCGATCAAGGTCGGCCTTTCCACGGCCTCGGTATACCCGTTGCGGATCGAGGCCGCTTTTCAGTGTGCGGCCGAACTGGGCTATGACGGCGTCGAACTCATGGTGTGGTCGGAGCCGGTCAGCCAGGACGTCGGCGCGGTGGCCACGTTGTCCCGCCGCTATGACATGCCGGTGCTTTCGGTGCACGCGCCCTGTCTGCTGATCTCCCAGCGGGTGTGGGGGTCGGATCCGATCGCCAAGCTCAACCGCAGCGTGCAGGCCGCCGAGCGACTCGGTGCCACGACGGTCGTGGTTCATCCGCCGTTCCGCTGGCAGCGTCGCTATGCCGAGGGCTTCACCGATCAGGTGGCCGCACTGGAGGAGCGCAGCGACGTCCTGGTCGCGGTGGAGAACATGTTCCCGTTCCGGGCCGATCGGTTCTTCGGCTCCGCGCAGACCTCCATCGAGCGGATGCGCCGTCGCGGCGGGCATCCCGGAGCGGGGGTTTCGGCGTTCGCGCCGTCTTACGATCCGTTGGACGGGGGCCACGCCCACTACACCCTGGACCTGTCGCACACCGCCACCGCCGGAACCGACGCGCTGGAGATGGCCGGGCGGATGGGGGACGGACTGGTGCACCTGCATCTGTGCGACGGCAACGGCGCCTCCACGGATGAGCACCTGGTACCCGGCCGTGGCACCCAGCCGACCGTGGAGGTCTGCGAGATGCTGGCGGGCGGTGGTTTCACCGGCCAGGTGGTCCTGGAGGTCACCACGTCCGGTGCGCGCACCAAAGCCGAACGCGATGAGCTGCTGACCGAGTCCCTCCAGTTCGCCCGAACGCACCTGCTGCGCTGAGGAAGGCACCCATGACGCCACGGTTCTCCGATGCGATGGTCCTGCGCCCCGGCCCTGTGGGGGACCTGACGGCGGACTTCGACGGCGATCTGGGCGAGGACTGGACGATCGGGCCCAAGGTGCACGGCGGTGTGATGGTCGCGTTGTGCGCCAAGGCCGCCCGCGAGGGCTACCGCCTCGGCGATTCCACCGACACCGGTCTCCATCCGGTCGCGGTGTCCGCCAACTTCCTGTCCGCCCCCGATCCCGGCCCGGTGCGGCTTCGAGCCACGGTGCGCAAACGTGGCCGGCGGATCGGCCTGGTGGACGTCGACCTGATTCAGGGGCAGCGGGCGTGTGTGCACGCCGCCATCACCCTCGGCGCACCCGAGCACGATGCGGCACCGCTGTATCGCGACGAATCGGTGGTGTCGCTGATGCCGGCGGAGCCGCCGGCCGGTGTCGTCCCGATCGGTCCGGGCCATCCGGGCGCCGAGATCAACCACCTGGCCCGTGGCTGCGATATCCGGCCACTGGTCGTCGAGGAACTCGACGGCGGCGAGGGTCCGCTGTTCCGGATCTGGGTACGGCCCCGGTTCGGCGTGGTCGACGAGTTGTTCGCGCTGATGTGCGGGGACATCTCGCTGCCGGTGCCATACGCGGTCGGTCGGCGGGGCTGGGCGCCCACCGTCCAGTTGACCGCTTACCTGCGCGGGTTGCCCGTCGACGGGTGGTTGCGGGTGCTGTGCACGGCCACCCAGATCGGTCAGGACTGGTTCGACGAGGATCACACCGTCGTCGACAGCGCCGGACGCATCGTCGTGCAAACCAGGCAATTGGCCCTGGTCCCTTCCGGGTAATCGGCGCCAGTCCCCGCTGGGTGGGCGCCAGTCCCCGATGGGTGATTGACCGCGGTCCCGCTGGGTAGGGTGGTCGACCATGTCAAGAATCGCGATCATCGGCGGCGGCAGCATGGGGGAGGCACTCCTGGCCGGACTGCTTCGTTCCGGACGTCAAGTGAAGGATCTCGTGGTCGCCGAACGGGCACCACAGCGGGCCGCCTACCTCGCCGAGACCTACGCGGTGCGGGTCACCGGAGTGGGGGACGCCGCCGAGAACGCCGCTCATGTGCTGCTGGCGGTCAAGCCCGCCGATGTCGAGTCGGTCGTCGCCGAGATCAGCGACGCCTCCGCCCGGGCCGACGGCAGCGCCGTCGAGCAGGTGCTCGTCAGCGTCGTCGCGGGGGTGACCACGTCGTTCTACGAGTCCCGGTTACCCGCCGGTTCGCCGGTGGTCCGGGTGATGCCGAACGCGCCGGCGCTGGTGGGTGCGGGCGTCAGTGCGCTGGCCAAGGGCCGGTTCGTCACCGACGAGCAACTCGCGGTGGTGGCCCGGTTGTTCGAGTGCGTGGGCGGAGTGCTGACTGTGCCGGAGGCCCAGATCGACTCGGTCACCGCCGTCTCGGGTTCCGGCCCGGCGTACTTCTTCCTGTTCGTCGAGGCGCTGGTGGATGCCGCCGTGGCGATCGGGCTGACCCGCGCGGTGGCCACCGAACTTGCCGTCCAGACGATGGCGGGTTCTGCTGCGATGCTGCTCGAGCGACTGCCCGAGCAGGGCGGCCTGACGTCGGCGGTTCCGGACACTAGCGCCGCGCAGCTACGGGCCATGGTCACCTCGCCCGGCGGTACGACTGCTGCGGGACTGCGAGAACTCGAACGATGTGGGCTGCGGTCGGCGGTGGCGGATGCGGTGGAGGCCGCCAAAACCCGTTCTGAACAGCTCGGAATTACATCGGAGTAGTTCGGGGAATTTCTGACGGATTAACAAACACCCGTCGCAGGAACCCCATTGGCCACGCTATTCTCCTCGTGTATGCGCGGGTGGGTGCCAGCGGTGGGGAAGCCGCTGGAACTGCCCGCGCCCGACGGAATGGGTTGCGATGACGTCTATGAACGGACGGGATTCCGCCGGCGCGAAGCCGGCCCGAGACTCCGGCACGGCCGACTCGGGGCCCGCTGCCAGAACACAATTCCTCACCGTCGCCGAGGTGGCGGCGCTGATGCGGGTGAGCAAAATGACGGTGTACCGGTTGGTGCACAACGGCGAGCTGCCCGCGGTGCGGGTGGGCCGGTCCTTCCGGGTTCATGCCAAGGCCGTTCACGACCTGCTCGAAACGTCGTACTTCGACGCCGGCTGACGAACGCGCCTCCGGGCGCGAAGACGAGGCGCCGCAAGACTCGGCGGCCGACCGGCTCCCCGCTTAGGGGTTCTGGTTCGGTCTTGGGTAAGGTTGCGGGGTCGTAAAACCAAGGTAGGTAGCGGAGTTCATGGGTTCAGTCATCAAGAAGCGGCGTAAGCGTATGTCCAAGAAGAAGCATCGCAAGCTGTTGCGTCGCACCCGGGTGCAGCGCAGAAAACTGGGTAAGTAGCGCCTCGCGCACAGCGTTAGGCTGTGCGCATGCAACCCGGCGGCTCCGGAAACGGATTTGGCAGCGGCTTCGGAACGGATGCCCAGCACCACCCGAAGGTGGTGCTGGTCACCGGAGCCTGTCGCTTCCTCGGCGCTTACCTGACCGCCCGGCTTGCGCAGAATCCTCTGATTGAGAATGTGATCGCGGTCGACGCGATCGCGCCCAGCAAGGACCTGCAGCGCCGGATGGGCCGCGCCGAGTTCGTTCGCGCCGACATCCGGAATCCCTTCATCGCGAAGGTGATTCGCAACAGCGACGTCGACACCGTGGTACACGCGGCGGCGGCGTCCTACGCCCCGCGCTCCGGTGGCCGTGCCACGCTCAAGGAATTCAACGTGATGGGCGCCATGCAGCTGTTTGCGGCCTGTCAGAAGACCCCGTCGGTGCGACGGGTGATCCTGAAATCCACCTCCGAGGTCTACGGGTCGCATCCGCATGACCCCGCGGTGCACACCGAGGACAGCAGCAGTCGTCGGCCGCCCGGGGAGGGCTTCGCCCGCGACAGTATCGACATCGAGGGGTATGCGCGCGGGCTGGGCCGGCGGCGGCCCGATATCGCGGTGACGATCCTGCGGTTGGCGAACATGATCGGCCCGGCGATGGACACCGCGTTATCCCGGTACCTGTCCGGGCCGGTGGTCCCGACCGTGTTCGGCCATGACGCCCGGCTGCAGCTGCTGCACGAGCAGGACGCCCTGGGCGCTTTGGAGCGGGCCACCATGTTCGGCCGGGCCGGCACCTTCAACATCGGCGCCGACGGCATCATCATGATGTCGCAGGCCATCCGTCGGGCCGGACGGCTGGCGCTGCCGGTGCCGTCCTTCTGGGTGAAGGTGGTGGACTCTGCGCGCAGGGCGACGATGAACAGCGAACTGAACCGCGACCAACTGGCCTACCTGAGCTACGGCCGAGTGATGGACACCACACGCATGCGTGCTGAACTGGGTTTTCAGCCGAAGTGGACCACGGTGGACGCCTTCGACGACTTCGTTCGCGGTCGGGGTCTGCAGCCTATCGTTGACCCGAAGTGGGTACTCTCAGTCGGTAACCGCGCCGTCGCATTGGCGCAGCGCTGGGAAGCGAAGGGGGTGTGACATGGCGGGCGAGAAGGCGAAAGTGATTCCGCTGCATAGTGATCCGGCTCGAGTGGCGAGTCGGGCCAAGGCCCGCGCCACCCGGACGGCTACCGGTTCGGCCGAAGAGATCGCCGACGTCATCCGCGAGTTCGAGACCCGTCGTGGCGGCCCGGTCGAACCGGCCCTCGGTGAACTGGCCCAGCGGATCGCCGGCGCGGCGGACTTCCTGCGGCGCCGTATCACCGGCGACTACACCGTCGACGAATTCGGCTTCGATCCGCAGTACAACGAAGCCGTCGTCATGCCGGTGCTGCGGTTCTTCCATGACACCTGGTTCCGGGTCGAGGTCAGCGGTGTCGAGAACATCCCCGATACCGGCGCGGCGCTGATCGTCGCCAACCACGCCGGCACTCTGCCGTTCGACGGCGCGATGCTGTCGGTGGCGGTGCACGACCATCACCCGCGTCGGCGGGATGTGCGACTGCTGGCTGCCGACATGCTGTTCGACATGCCGGTGGTCGGGCCGATGGCGCGCAAGGCCGGCCACACCCTGGCCTGCAACGTCGACGCCAACCGATTGCTGGCTGCGGGCGAGTTGACCGGAGTGTTTCCGGAGGGCTTCAAAGGCATCGGCAAGAACTTCCGGGACCGCTACAAGCTGCAGCGGTTCGGCCGTGGCGGCTTCGTGTCGGCGGCGCTGCGCACCAAGGCCCCGATCATCCCGTGCTCGATCGTGGGTTCGGAGGAGATCTACCCGATGCTGGCCGATATGAAGTTGCTGGCCCGGGTTCTGGGGATGCCGTACTTCCCGATCACTCCGCTGTTCCCGCTGGCCGGCCCCGTCGGTCTGGTCCCGCTTCCGTCGAAGTGGCACATTGCCTTCGGCGCGCCGATTGAGACCGCTGCGTTCGAGGACGGTGCGGCCGATGACCCGATGGTGACCTTCGAGGTCACCGACCAGGTCCGCGAGACGATTCAGCAGACGCTGTTCACGTTGCTGGGTCAGCGCCGCAACACCTTCCTCGGCTGACGTCAGCCGAGGTCCACGTCAGTTCCTCCGGCCCATCGCCGCGGCCGCGATGGCGGCCACCTGAGCGTTGTCCTCTTCGGCGCCGGCGGACTCGCCGAACATCGTCACCAGGGTGGTCATCACCGGTTTCCCGTCGGCGTCGGTCACCTCGGTTCGCAACGTGCTGATGACGGCGCCGAACGACTCCACCACCGATTCCAGCCAGGAGTCGAAGTACAGCTTGTCACCGGCGCAGATCGGCCGGTGGTAGGTGATCTTCTGGTCGCGGTGGATGACCCGGGCCAGGTTGATGCCGACGTCGAAGTTCCGGAAGATGTCCAGTTGCACCTGCCGGCCGGGGATGGCGATGAACGTCAAGGGTGCGACGACGTCGGGGTACCCGGCCGCCCGCGCGGCGTCCTCGCAGAAGTGCAGGGGATCGTCGGACTGGATCGCCTTGGCGTACTCGCGGATCTTCTCGCGGCCCACCAGGTAGTAGTCCGGGTAGCGGTAGTGCGTGCCGATGATGTCGCTGGCGAAGGACATTGGGCGAGTTTATCGCGCGCTAGTCGTCGCCGTGCCGGCGTGAGGCGGCCGCCGCCAATGCCCCGCCGACGGCCCCGAGGGCCAGCGCGGATGGCACGCCGATTTTCGCCGCCTTGCGCGCGGTGCGGAAATCCCTGATCTCCCAACCGCGTTCACGGGCCACTTCCCGCAGCTTGCCGTCGGGGTTGACCGCAACGGCCGTGCCTACCAGCGACAGCATCGGGACGTCGTTGATGCTGTCGGAGTAGGCGGTGCAGCGGCGGAGGTTGAGACCCTCCCGGATGGCCAGCGACCGGACGGCGTGCGCCTTGCCGAGCCCGTGCAGGATGTCCCCGACCAGACGGCCGGTGAAGGCACCGTCGACGGACTCCGCGACGGTGCCCAGTGCGCCGGTCAGGCCGAGCCGCCGGGCGATGATCTCGGCCAGCTCGTACGGCGTCGCGGTGACCAGCCACACCTGCTGGCCGGCCTCGAGGTGCGCCTGTGCCAGCGCCCGGGTGCCCGGCCAGATCTTGGTGGCGATGATCTCGTCGTAGATCTCCTCGCCGAGTTCGCTGATCTCGGTCGTCGATCGTCCCTCGATGAATTCCAGCGCCTTACGTCTGCCCTCGGCGACGTCCTCGCTGTTCTCCCGGCCGGTGAGCTGGAACTTCGCCTGCGCGTAGATGAACTTCCACACGTCGGAGTACTGGAAGTAATCACGCGCGGCCAGGCCCCGGCCGAAATGCACCAGCGAAGACCCCTGCACCAGGGTGTTGTCGACGTCGAAGAAGGCGGCTGCGGTCAGATCCAGCGGCGGGGGACCGGCCACCAGACCGTCGACCGCCTTCTCGGCGCTGGCCTGCCCCGACTCCATGACGCCAGCCTATCGCCAGGCCATCGTCGCTGCGGGGACGGCGGATGTCACACTGGTCACCCGTGAGCCGCCCGCATGTCGAACTGCTGACCCGCGCCGGGTGCGGAATCTGCGTGCGTGTCTACGACCGGCTGGCCGAACTGGCCGCCGAACTCGACTTCGACCTGTCCACGGTGGACGTCGACGCCGCCGCCGCGAGCGGCGACTCGGCGCTGCGGGCCGAGTACGGGGACCGACTGCCGGTGGTCCTGCTCGACGGCAGGGAGCACAGCTACTGGGACATCGACGAGCCGCGGCTGCGGGCAGACGTCACGAAGCGGTGAAGCCGCCGGTCAATTTGGTGAGCCCGCTGCGAAGCGCCTACCGTTGCGAGTAGTTTCACACTCTGAACTCGTGGTTGAGGGGAGCGGTAGGTGATCGCGCAGTGAGCGTCCTTTTGTTCGGGGTGTCTCACCGCAGTGCCCCGGTGCCGGTCCTCGAGCGGCTGTCCACCGGCGAAGCCGATCAGGTGAAGCTGCTGCAGCAGGTACTGCAGTCCGAGTTGGTGACCGAGGCGATGATCCTGTCGACCTGCAATCGGGTCGAGGTCTACGCGGTGGTCGATGCTTTCCACGGTGGGCTGTCGGCGATCGGCCAGGTGCTGGCGGAACACTCCGGCATGTCGATGAGCGACATCACCAAGCACGCCTACGTCCGCTACAGCGAGGCCGCCGTCGAGCATCTGTTCGCGGTGGCCAGCGGGTTGGACAGCGCCGTGCTCGGGGAACAGCAGGTGCTCGGCCAGGTGCGTCGCGCGTACGCCACCGCGGAGGCCAACCAAACGGTCGGCCGTGTGCTGCACGATCTGTCCCAGCGGGCGCTGGCGGTCGGCAAGCGGGTGCACTCGGAGACCTCGATCGACGCGGCCGGCGCCAGCGTGGTGTCGGTCGCGCTCGATATCGCGGCCGAACGGCTCGCCGGTATCGCCGGTCGAAGCGCCACGGTGATCGGTGCCGGTTCGATGGGCGGGCTGTCCGCGGCTCATCTGATTCGGGCCGGTGTCAGCGAGGTCCATGTCGTCAATCGATCCCTGCCGCGGGCCGAACGGTTGGCGCAGAACATCGTCGCGCAGGGTGTGCCGGCACGCGCGTTCGCGCTGGACGACCTGCCGGCGGCCATTGCCGCCGCCGACGTGGTGATCAGCTGTACCGGCGCGGTGCTCCCGGTGGTATCGCTGGCCGACGTCCACCACGCGCTGACCGCATCCCGCCGCGACGAGTTCACCGAACCGCTGGTTCTCTGCGACCTGGGTATGCCCCGCGATATCGACCCGGCTGTCGCCGGTCTGCCGGGTGTGTCGGTGGTCGACATGGACCGCGTGCAGCGTGAGCCGTCGGCGCGGGCGGCATCCGCCGATGCCGATGCGGCCCGCCGGATCGTCGCCACGGAGGTCGCCGCCTACCTGGCGAAGCAGCGGATGGCCGAGGTCACTCCGACGGTCACTGCCCTGCGGCAGCGGGCCGCAGACGTGGTCGAGGCCGAACTGCTGCGGTTGGAGAACCGGCTGCCGGGTCTGGACTCCGCCCAGCGCGATGAGGTCGCCCGAACCGTTCGCCGGGTCGTTGACAAGCTCCTGCATGCCCCGACCGTGCGGGTCAAGCAACTGGCAGGGGCGCCGGGCGGCGATTCTTATGCCGAGGCCCTGCGCGAACTCTTCGAGTTGGATCCGCAGGCCGTGGATGCGGTGGCTGCAGGTGAGTTCCCGCTCGGAGGAACGGCCTGATTTGAAGGCATATCACGTCTATGTCGTGAACGATGCGCGAGATCCTGCTGTGGATACAGCGACTCGTACGCTCGAACTGATAACCCATATGTACTCCTGTCTGACGCACAAGGAGTTCAACCCCGATATTCCGCTTGTTCTGATCGCGGACGATAGAACCGTCGACTACTTCGACCATTGGAATATCACAAGTCTGTACGACGAAATTGTCACCGATATTCTCGACGACTATCCCCGCCACCGGGTTTCGCGACGGTTTTGGGCTTCGCCGAAGATCTGGGCGATGTCGAAACTGTTGACACCGTTCGTGATATTCGATACGGACTTGGTATTGCAGAAGCCATTGGTGGACTTCTTCGATTGTGACCTGCTCTACCTCCATCGGGAACTCTCCGGCCCCTATCCGAATATTTTCGATGTGGAAGGTCCGCCCAGCTTTGTCTGGGACGAGGAGATACGCAAGTCCTTCAGCAATTGTCTGCCGATGAACTGCGCCCTCATCGGGATGTTCAACGAGGCCTTCAAATCTGATTACGTGACTGCGTATTTCAACTACGTGCTGGATTCGACCGGAGAGTTGCAGTACGCCAATCGGAATTCGCAGCGCATGACGCCGGAGAACTCCGCCCAGATAATGATCGAGCAGTGGTTCATCGCTGCGCTTGTCGAGTACTGGCGACGGATCGGTGGTCGGGAGATCACCACGAAGTCTTACAGCAGAGTGATTTCCTGCGACGACTATTTCATGCCCTACGACCCCGATCTGCCGGCTAGTTCGGTCGATGCAGAGTTGGATTACACCTTCTACCATTTGTGGGGCGCGAAGAAATACCAGAATGACCGGTCGAATCCTTTTTTCGGCTCTAGTGCCATGAATGTGGATGACCTCATGCGTGGTATGGGAGCTTCACGGTGACCGGTCCGCAGGTGAGCATGATCATGGCGAGAGCGTTGTCGGCGTTGTGGAAGCCGT
>JAUPLT010000092.1 GCA_030836785.1 Actinomycetota bacterium | reverse complement strand
CAGAGGTGCTCGTTGAGGGCGTAGAGGGCGGTCCAGACGAGTACGGCGAGCAGCAGCACGCCGAGGGTGCGGGTGCGCTCCGACGGGCCACCGGGTCCGGTGTCGGGGGCGGGACGGGAGGCGATGTTCACCTGTTCACCGCGCGGTCACTGGCGTTCGCCAGTGCCTGGAGTGCGGGGATGCCGACGGGTTCGACCGCCAGTAGTGGTACCACGGCGATTCGGTCGGCGTAATCGTTCCGGACGGTCTCAATTTGGGCAATTTCGGCGGCCGCGCGGCGGCGCAGCAGCGGTGCGCTGGGTTCGGCGGCGGCCAGGGAGTTGTTGATGACCCAGGCCCAGGGATGGATCTGGGCGCGGCGCAGTTCGGCGTCCAGGCCGGCGGCCTCGAGCACCGGGGTGGTTTCGGCGAGGGTGACGATGATGACCTTGGTCAACTCGGGGTCCTGCAGTCGCATGAGCGGGGTGGTGAAGTGCCGGTCGCCCAACTGGCGGGCCACCTCGCGGTGATACGAGCCGGTGGCATCCAGCAGCAGCAGGGTGTGTCCGGTGGGGGCGGTGTCGACGACCACGAAGTGGCGGCGCGATTCGGCGATGACTTTCGAGAATGCTTGGAAGACAGCGACTTCCTCGGTGCACGGTGAGCGCAGGTCCTCGACGAGCATCAGTCGGCCCTGCTCGTCGAGGTCCGCGCCCTTGGTGGCCAGGACGTGCTCCCGGTAGACACGCGTGGCTTCGACGGGGTCGATGCTGGAAACGGTCAGGTTCTCCAGCGTCCCGTGCAGGGTGTCGGTGAGATGGCCGGCAGGGTCGGCGGTGGTCAGGTGCACCGGATGGCCGCGCTGAGCCAGCGCCACGGCGATCGCGGCGGCGATGGTGGTCTTGCCGACCCCGCCCTTGCCCATACACATGATCAGCCCTTTGTCGCCGGCGACGATCTGGTCGATCAGCGCCGCCAGGGGCGCGTCGGGCACCTCGACCGCAGGCTGCTCGGGCTGGCCGGTGGCGGTGTCGGGGGTGAACAGTGTTGCCAGGGCGTCGATTCCGACGATGTTGGTGGCTTTCAGTTCAACCTGATCCAGTGGCAGCGCCCGCAGCTCGTCGGGCAGGGCGGCGATCGCGGCCTGTTCGCGGCGGTAGATCGCCGAGGCCAGCGGGTCGCTGTCATCCGCGGGGGCGGGTAGGACCCCGTTGATCACCACGTACTGATGCGTCAGGCCGATGGCGGCGAGTTCCCGGTGGGTGCGGGTGATCTCGGCCAGGGTCGCGGTCTGCGCGCGGGCCACCAGCACCAACCGGGTGCGGGTCGGATCGGCCAGCGCCTGCACGGCTGCGGCGTAGACGGCGCGCTGCTTCTCCAAGCCGGCCAACGGGCCCAGACACGAGGCGTCGCCCTTTCCCTCGTTGAGGAAGTCCGTCCAGGAGCCGGGCAGTTGCAATAGCCGGATGGTGTGCCCGGTCGGGGCGGTGTCGAACAGCACGTGATCGAACCCCCCGATGCGGCCCTGGGAGTCGGTGAGCAGTTCGGTGAACTCGTTGAACGAGGCGATCTCGGTGGTGCACGACCCGGAGAGTTGTTCGGTGATGGAGGCCAACTCCGCCTCGGGCAGCAGCCCGCGTACCGGCCCGACGATGCGTTCCCGGTAGGCCTCGGCGGCCTGGTCGGGGTCGATCTCCAAGGCCGACAGGCCCGCCACTTCGGGGATGGCGGTGATGGCGTTTCCGATCGTCAGCCCGAAGACCTGGCCGACGTTGGAGGCGGGGTCGGTGCTCACCAGCAGCACCGTCCGACCCTGCCGGGCCAGGGTGATCGCGGCGGCACACGCGATGGAGGTCTTGCCCACCCCGCCCTTGCCGGTGAAGAACAGAAAGCGCGGCGGCTGGTCACGGAACTTCATGGTCAGCAGCAGCTTGAGGCCGCGCCGCCGCAGCAGCCGCCCTCGGATGCCGCGGCGGCGGTGATGCCGAGTTCGGCACCCGCGGGAGCGGGGTTCAGACCCGCCCAGCTGGCCAGTTGAGCGCGGTCGGGGTAACGGCCGGTCATCGCGGTGACCCCGTCCACCAGAACCAGGGGAAGCCCGGCCGATCCGGACACGTGCAGGAAGGCTTTGGCGGCCTCGTTGGCGGCGAAGGCCTGCGGTTCACTGGCCAGGTTGTAGCGGACGATGTCACCGCCTTGGCTACGGACGAAGTCCATATCGGCGGAGAAGGTGACCAAAGCCTGGTCGACGTCCTCCCCGCACACACCGGTGGCGCAGCACAGGGCCGGCTCGAATACCTCGATCTTGCTCATCGGATCTCCTTCTCAGGTTGGGGCACAGTGCGATTCAGTTGTTCAGCCAGGCGCTGCACGCGGGTGGCGATGTCATCGCGGACCAACCGCATCCGCTCGATTCCCTCGATCCCGCGCTCGGAGGGCTCATCGGTGTCCCAGTTCTCCAGTCGGGTTCCGGGCGGAACCTCGACGCGGGCCTCACGTCCCAGCGTGATCACCAGGTCCACCTCGCGCAGCAGGGCCGGGTCGATCGGTTTGGGGTGCTCACCGCTGATGTCGACACCGACCTCCAGCAGCGATTGCGCCGACAGCTCGTTGATCGCCGATCCCGGCGCGGTGCCCGCCGAGTGCACCTCGACTCGGCCGCCCGCAACCTTGCGCATGAGTCCGGCGGCCATCTGGGACTTGCCGCCGTTCTTCACGCAGACGAACAGCACCGAGGGCTTCGTCATGAGGCTGGTTGGGCGGGCAGCAGTTCGGCGACCAGGGCCTGCACGCGGGTCTTGATCTCATCGCGGATCGGGCGAACCGCGTCGATGCCCTTGCCGGCCGGGTCCTCGAGCGCCCAGTCGCGGTAGCTGATGCCGGGGAACACCGGGCAGGCGTCCCCGCAGCCCATCGTGATCACCACATCGGAGGTCTCGACCGCCTCACGGGTGAGCAGTTTCGGGGTCTGGTCGGAGATGTCGATGCCGACCTCGGCCATCGCCTCGACCGCGGCCGGATTGATGCGCGGGCCGGGGTCGCTGCCCGCGGATCGGACCTCGACGGCATCACCGGCCAGATCGCGCAGGAAGCCCGCGGCCATCTGGGAACGGCCCGCATTGTGGATACACACGAACAACACACTGGGACGAGAAGCCATGTCAGTGAACGCCTTTCGGGATAGAAGATCAGGTCGGGAGGTCACGCGGATACCGACGGGGCGGCGGCGGCGACCACGTCGTCGGTCAACGGTTTCGGGTACTCCTCACCCAGGTCGAGCCCGATCTCGGCCATCGCCGCGATCACCTGGGTGTTGATCTCCCGGGCGGGTGCCGACCCGGCGGAGCGCACATGCACCCGGCCGTTTCCGTGGTGGTTGAGCAGCGCTGCGGCCATCTGGGAGCGGCCCGCGTTGTGCACGCAGATGAATAGCACCTCGGGCAAACCCTTGGGTGCTGCGCCCTGCGCCTGGGCCAGCGCGGTGAGTCGGTCGGCGGCGAACCGGGTGGCCAGTGCGGTGAGGTGGTTGTGGATACGCGCGGTGCGGCGCAGCGAGGCGTAGGACTCGAACACATACCGCTCCACGGTTTGCTCCGAGAACGCCCCGCCATATCTAGCCGCGAGGTTCTGCGCGGCCCGCGACAGCACCGCCTGGGGCATCAGCAGATCGGCGGTGGCGTGCGCGGCGCCGGTCTGGTTGTCGGACATCATGGTTCCTCACGGTCAGGGGGTTGCTGGGCTCGGCTGTGCGGGGAAGCGTTTCCGCAACGCCAGCGATACGTAGACCAGCCCGACCAGGACGGGAACTTCGATCAGCGGGCCGACCACACCGGCCAGGGCCTGGCCGGAGGTGGCGCCGAAGGTGGCGATGGCCACCGCGATGGCCAACTCGAAGTTGTTGCCCGCCGCGGTGAACGCCAGGGTGGTGGTCCGGGCGTAACCCAGGCCGAGTGCGGCGCCCATCAGGAATCCGCCGCCCCACATGATCGCGAAGTAGGCCAGCAGGGGCAGCGCGATGCGGGCGACGTCCCACGGCCGGTTGGTGATCTGATCGCCTTGGAGCGCAAAGAGAATCACGATCGTGAACAACAGGCCGTACAGCGCCCACGGCCCGATCCTCGGTAGGAACCGGCTCTCGTACCACTGTCGGCCCTTGGCCTTTTCACCGATCCGGCGGGAGAGATAGCCGGCCAGCAGTGGGATGCCCAGGAAGATCAGCACCGATTTGGCGATCTGCCACGGCGAGGTGTCGATCGAGGCCTGATCCAGCCCCAGCCAGCCCGGTAGCACCGACAGGTAGAACCAGCCCAGCACGGCGAACATCAGCACCTGGAACACCGAGTTCAGGGCCACCAGCACCGCGGCGGCTTCGCGGTCCCCGCAGGCCAGGTCGTTCCAGATGATGACCATGGCGATGCAGCGGGCCAGGCCGACGATGATCAGCCCGGTGCGGTACTCGGGCAGGTCCGGCAGCAGCAGCCAGGCCAGGGCGAACATCAGCGCTGGGCCGAGAACCCAGTTCAAGACCAGGGAACTGATCAGCAGTGTGCGGTCGCCGGTGACGGTGTCGAGGCGGTCGTAGCGGACCTTGGCCAGCACCGGGTACATCATGATCAGCAGGCCCAAGGCGATCGGCAGCGAGATGCCGTCGATCTGGACCTTCTCCAGAGCGGTGTTCAACCCCGGGATCCACCGGCCCAACAGCAGGCCCGCCGCCATCGCCACCCCGATCCACACCGGCAGAAAACGATCCAGGGTTGACAGCCTGCCCGCCACCGGAACGTCGGTGTTCACCGTGTCGGTCACGCCGAAACCCCCACGGCCGCAGCGGAATCAGTGGCCACACTCAACAGCCCCGACAGCGCGGCCAAGGCTTCGGGCACCACCGCGTAGTACACCCACGAGGCCCGGCGCTGCGATGTCAGCAAGCCCGCATCCCGCAGCACCTTCAAGTGATGCGACACCGTGGGCTGGGACACCTCCACGCCGGCGGAGATGTCACACACGCACGCCTCACCCCCGGCATGACTGGCCACCGAACTCAGCAGCTGCAAGCGCACCGGATCTGCCAGGGCCTTGAATTTAGCTGCCATCTCCGTCGCAGCGGCCGCGCTCAGCGGCTCAGCCACCAGTGGCGCTACCGGGCAGGCATCCTCGGGCAACCCGTGATTCGACATAGGTCGATATTGACAGGCGTCCAATCAGGGGTCAAGCCATTGAGGTCCGTCGGCAATGTGGACCATGCGGGAGATACTCTAACCTCGGGTGAGAGTAGGGTCGGCCGTGTTGGCTTGCCGCGTGATTCCCATCGCTGCGGCTGCGCTAGCGCGTTGCTCTCGCGACTACGCAGCAGATTCCCCTCAACGATTGTGTGGCACTGCGGTGCCTGGACCGAACGGACACCAGTGTCGCCTCAACCGATTTCGCCTTCGTCCGCTGTGCGCGAGGCGGGTGATCCCAGCACGTCGGTGATGGCGGCGTTGCGATCTCCGAAACGGCTGCGGACCGAGGTGCTCGCCGGTCTGGTGGTGGCATTAGCGCTGATCCCGGAGGCGATCTCCTTCTCGATCATCGCCGGCGTCGATCCCCGGGTCGGGTTGTTCGCCTCTTTCACGATGGCGGTGACGATCGCGATCGTCGGAGGTCGCCCCGCCATGATCTCGGCGGCCACCGGTGCGATCGCCCTGGTCGTCGCGCCCCTGGCCCGCCAGTACGGACTGGATTACCTGGTGGCGGCGGTGCTGCTTGCGGGCATGTTCCAGATCCTGCTCAGCGTCCTGGGGGTCGCCCGGTTGATGCGGTTCATTCCGCGCAGCGTGATGGTCGGTTTCGTCAACGCCCTGGCAATCTTGATCTTCACCTCCCAATTGCCTCATCTGCTGGGGGTGCCCGCGCTGGTGTACCCGTTCGTGGCCGTCGGCCTGATCATCATGGTGTTCCTGCCCAGGCTAACGTCGGTCGTTCCCGCGCCCCTGGTCGCGATCGTGCTCCTGACCGCCGCGGCGATCGTGTTCTCCGTGCAGATCCCCACCGTGGGCGACGAAGGCGAGCTGCCCTCCAGCCTTCCGTCCCTGTTCCTTCCCGACGTTCCGTTGTCCTGGTCGACCCTGACCCTCATCGCGCCCTACGCGCTGGCGATGGCGTTGGTCGGACTGCTGGAGTCGTTGTTGACCGCCAAACTGGTCGACGACATCACCGATACCCACAGCAACAAAACCCGCGAAGGCTGGGGCCAGGGTGTCGCCAATGTCGTGACCGGCTTCTTCGGCGGCATGGGCGGCTGCGCGATGATCGGCCAAACCATGATCAACGTCAAGGTGTCCGGTGCCCGCACCAGGATCTCGACGTTTCTGGCCGGGCTGTTCCTGCTGGGACTCGTCGTCGGGTTGGGCGACATCGTCGCCCTCATCCCGATGGCCGCACTCGTCGCGGTGATGATCATGGTGTCGGTCGGCACGATGGACTGGCACAGCATCACACCGGCGACGCTGCGCCGCATGCCGCGCAGCGAAACCATGGTCATGCTGGCCACCGTCGTCATCACCGTCGCCACGCACAACCTCGCCTACGGGGTGATCGTCGGCGCCTTGACCGCCATGGTGCTCTTCGCCCGCCGCGTCGCCCATATGGTCACCGTAGAGAAGATCGAGGAAACCGACGAGGACCACGACGGCACCCCCGATACCGTCTTTTACCGGGTGAGCGGCGAGTTGTTCTTCGCCTCCAGCAACGACCTTGTGTACCAGTTCAACTACATCGACGATCCACGCAATATCGTGATCGACATGTCCGACTCCCACATCTGGGATGCCTCCACCGTCGCGGCCCTGGACGCGGTCACCACGAAGTACCGCGCCAAGGGCAAACACGTCGACATCATCGGCCTCAACACCGATTCCGCCGACCGCCACGACCTGCTCTCCGGAAATCTGGGAGCAGAACATTGACCGACGGGCACATGCAGATCGGACACGTCGCGGCACGCACCGAGTTGTCCATCACGACCGTGCGTCACTATGACGAGGTCGGGCTGGTCACCCCGTCGGCGCGCTCGACCGGCGGGTTCCGCCTCTACACCGAAGCCGACATCGACCGCCTGCTCGTGATCCGCCGGATGAAACCACTGGGATTCAGCCTCACTGAGATGAGAGACCTCCTGGACTCACTGGATGCCCTCAACGACGCCGGGGCATCGCAACAGCAGCGCACTGCCGCGGCGAACTACCTGCAGCAATGTCGAACCAAAGCCCAGGAAAGTGCCACCAGACTGCGCACACAACTCGCCTACGCCGAAGAACTGGCCGAACTACTCACCGCGCGGGCCGACGAGGTCTTCGGCGCTGAAAATTAGGACACGACTCAGACCACGACGCCGTGGACGGCGACTCTCACGATCACCGAGTAGTCGAAGTCCTTGCGGGCCCTACAGATTGATCATGTGGCCGGCCAGGCCGTGGACGCACTCCTGCAGCGCCTCGGACAGGGTGGGATGGGTATGCACGTTGCGGACCAAATCTGTGACCGTCAGATCCCACTTCTGGGCCGGGGTGAGTTCAGGCAGCAACTCCGAGACGTCAGGCCCGACCAGGTGCGCGCCGAGTAGTTCACCGTATTTGGCGTCGGCGACGACCTTCGCGAACCCGGTGGGCTCGGCCAGACCATGGGCCTTGCCGTTGGCACTGAACGGGAACTTGGCCACCGTGACGTCATAGCCTTCGGCGCGGGCCTGTTCCTCGGTGAGTCCGAAGCTGGCGACCTGAGGTCGGCCGCTGGGACGACCCGGCAATCACGGCACTCAACAAAAAGATGCCCGCCCAGGAAATCCGCGTCGTGCACCGCAGCGACGAATCAGGGACGACCGACAGCTTCCAGCAATACCTCCAGCCCGCATCAGCGGGGGCGTGGACACGCGGCGCCGGGAATACATTCAAAGGCGGCGTGGGCCAAGGTGCCCCCGGAAATCAGGGCACAGCCGAAGCGGTTGAAACCACCCCGGGCGCAATCACCTACAACGAATGGTCCTCCGCCATCAACCAGGAACTGGCGACCGCCGACATCAGAACCCCGGCTGGCATCACCCACATCGGCACCGACTGGACGGGCACGTCCATCGCCCCCGTCACGATCACCGGCCAGGGCAACAACCTGGTCCTCGACATGACCCTGGCCTTCCAGCCCAGCGCCAAGTTCGGCTACCCCATTCTCCTGGCCGGCTACGCGATCGTCTGCTCCCGTTACCCCGACCCCGCCACCGGCGAAGCCGTCAAAGCCTTCCTGCAATCAGCGGTCACGCCGCGGTCAACAGCATCCCCTAGGAATCCACCTCGTAAGCGCGCGGCGGCCAGCAAGACCATCGCGCTAAGCAGTTTCCGGCGGATCCGCCATCCTTCCGCCACCAAAAGCGGAGTTCCGCCATCGAAAGGCGGAGCCAACAATTTCTGTAGGTTCCGCTCAGTCGAGGTGCCGGTCGGCATCCATTCGTTGATGGAGTACACGCACCACGTCGATCACGTCGTTGCTGCCGATCCGGTAGTACAGCGTGTGCGATCCGACAGCGTGCTTGCGGTAGCCAGGGCGGACGTCATTGCAGGCCCGTCCGATCGTCGGATTAGACGCGACGCGTTCGATCGCACGCTGGACTTCGCGCAGGTACTCCTCGGCCTGATCGTCATCCCACCGTTCAGAGCTGTAATCCCAGATCTGTTCCAGGTCGGCGCGTGCGGCTGGTGAAAGGACGTACCGTCTCACCGGTGGCGAGGTTCGTCGGCTCGCTTACGAGCAACGAACTCGTCGAAGTCGAAGGGCGTCGAGTCACCACTTTGTTCGCCAGCAATGAGGGCCTGTCTCAACGCCCGCAGGCGGGTCTCACGATCCTCAAGCAACCGTAGGGCAGACCTCACAACGTCGCTGGCCGAGCCGTAACGGCCGGAAGCAACCTCATCCTCGATGAACGCGCTGAAATGCGCATCGAGACTGAACGAGGTACTCCTACCCACATGCACGAAGGTACCAATTCTTGGTATCGGTGGCCAGCGCCGCCATTGGTCGTGAGATTCTGCCGCGCGCTGCGGGAACCTACACGCTGTAGGTTCTCAACGCTGATGGCCCATGCCGCGATCCTGAACGGCGGCTGTCCCGTCATTCTCATCACGTGTTCTACGGCGGCCGCGACTACGAGGTCGTGCTGGCCGAGCAAGCAGAAGATTCTTAGCCGCAACCGCGACTGGGCCAACAGCAGACGACCGTCGTCATCCAGCTAACAGTCTTAGTTGCATCTCGACACAACAATAAAACAAGCTGTACGAGGAGTACGAGGTCTACATCTTCGGGTACGGATAGTCAGTAGACCGGCTGCAGCGCCGCTCCGCCCCTGGGGGATCGGTGATTCCCACCCCAGCCCGCCTCGACCACCGGTGCCGGCGGTGCCACCGCCCCCGGGTGCCGCCATTTCGGGTTGGGCGTGCAATCACCGGCAGCGGTGCGGTGTCGACGAGGTCGTCGAGAGGCGATCCGGCCGGCCCGGGGGAACAGCTCTGTGAAATCCGTCGGCGATTGTCCACCCAGAGAAATCCCCTGATGGACGGGATACTCGTAGAACTCCAATAAACGCACCGGTCGTCGAGGTCTGACAATCGCGTGAACATTTCGAGTAAGGGAACCGCGTATGACAGTTGTCGCTATCTATCTCGTCATCACGTTCGGTCTCGGTGGCCTCGCAATGGCAGTGCGCCTGCCCCCCTTGGTCGGGTTCCTGGCGGCGGGGTTTGTCATCAACGCTCTCGACGTCGGGGCCGTGCCGGAACTGGACGTGGCGGCGGATCTGGGCGTCACACTGTTACTTTTCGCGATCGGCCTGAAGCTCGATGTTCGGATCTTGCTGCGCCGCGAGGTGTGGTTGACCACATCGGCGCACATGGTGGTCAGCGTCGTCCTCGGGAGTATCGCACTGTGGCTGGCCGCCGTGGCCGGAGTGGCGATGCTGGCTGTGCAGAGCATGCAGACGATCGCCCTACTCGCCTTCGCGTTGTCGTTTTCGAGCACGGTCTTCGTGGTCAAAGTCCTCGAGGAGCGGGGCGAGTCACACGCGCTTTACGGCCGCGTCGCTATCGGAATCCTGGTGATGCAGGACATCATCGCGGTGGTTTTCCTCACCGCCACCAGCGGTCACCTGCCCAGCCCGTGGGCGTTGACACTGGTGGGGCTATGGCCGCTTTCCCGGGTGCTGCGCAAGATCTGGACCCGGTTGGGCCACGGCGAAATGCAGTCCCTGTTCGGGATCGTGATGGCACTGGTGCCGGGGTACGCGTTGTTCACAGCGCTTGGGCTCAAGGGTGACTTGGGCGCCCTGATCATGGGAGTGCTGCTGGCGTCTCACCCGGCATCCTCCGAACTTGCACGTTCGCTGTTCCACATCAAGGAACTGCTGCTGGTGGGATTCTTCGTGTCGATCGGCCTGACCGGGCTGCCCGATCTTCCCTCCATCGGCATCGCGCTGTTGATGGCGCTTCTGCTGCCGTTCAAGGCAGCATGGTATGTCCTGCTGCTGTCATGCCTGAAACTGCGATATCGCACCGCGTTGCTCGCCGGGCTGAGCCTGATGAACTATTCCGAGTTCGGCTTGATCGTTGTGTCGGTCGGGGTCTCGGCCGGGATGCTGGCACAGGTCTGGCTGGTGGAGATATCGATCGCCGTGGCGTTGAGCTTCGTGGTATCGGCTCTAGTCAATAGGCGCGGCCACCTGATGGTGGAGAAGATCGCGGCGCGGCTACCGGCCCAGGACGAACTCAACCTGAACCCGGAGGAGCGCCATGGCGACGCCGGCGACGCCGAGGTCGTGGTGATCGGTATGGGCCGGGTCGGGTTCGCCGCCTATCAGCGCTTGACCGATCACTACCGGCTGCGGGTCGTCGGTGTCGACTACGACGGACCCCGAATCCAACGGCTCGCGGCCGAAGGTTTGCGGGTCATCGAAGGAGATGCCACCGACCTGTACTTCTGGAACCAACTCAGGCGTTCCGACTCGGTGCGTATTGCCGTTCTGGCCATGCCGCGTCACGGCGCCAACGTCACCGCGCTCGAATGTCTGCGCGAATCAGGGTTCAGCGGCAAGGTCGCCGCAGTCGCCCGATACGACGACGAGGTGCAGTGGGCCAGGGAACACGGTGTCGGCATTGCCTTCAACGTCTACGCGGGCGCGGGATTGGAATTGGCAGATCAGGTCGCCGATGATTCCGCACCCCGATCAGGCAAGAACACGCTCCACGACAACGATTCCCCGGCGCCGGACAGCGGCGGTTGAGCATGTCCCACGCGACGCCGAACATCCCGGTTCACGGATACTTGACGGCTGCCCGGCATGGTGGCGGGCCGCCCTAACGCGATGCCGCGGCCGGCTACCCCGGTCCCCCGCGGATCACGGGTACTCCAGGTCGGCTTCGCAGTTCCTCGGGCTGGTCTGGGTCACGTTCTGGCGCTCCACGATCAGCGCCTGATGACGGCCCGGGGGTCGTCGGTGTCGACGACGACCACCGCGCGGCGCAATGGCCGAATGTGTTTGGCGCGGAACAGCAATCCCCCACGCCAAAAGCTCCCGTTCCACGGGAGAGAAGGTCTGCCAATTCCGCAAGCCCGCCGTGCGCGTCACAGATAATTTGCAGCGCATGCCGCGGCCGCAGCGGATGTATGTATCTTCTGCGCTTCGGTCAGGGTTGCGTCCAGCAGAGTGGTGTACGAGTCGGAGCTGACCGCAGTCACCGGCGTGTCGTAGCCGAGTGACTGAAAGGCATCGCGTGATTCTTCGAGAGACCGTCCAAAGTCACTCGAGCAAAGGAATCACGCGATGACCGCTGTCCACGATATCGACCTGCCGGCCGTGTTGGCCGACCGACTCACCACCGCCCATCCCGACGTGCTGCGGGAGCTGCTGGCCACGTTCATCCACGCCCTGATGGGCGCAGAGGCCGACGCCCTGTGCGGGGAACGCAGTGCCGAGCGGACCAATTCCCGCAACGGGTACCGGCAGCGCCGATTCGACACCCGCCCAGGCACTTTGGAGTTGGCGATTCCCAAGCTGCGTCAGGGCTCGTACTTCCCGGACTGGCTGCTGGAGCGTCGCAAGCGGGCCGAGCGGGCGCTGACCACGGTGGTTGTCACCAGCGACGCCCATGCCGGCGCGCTGACGTCGTCGGCATCTTCCCCGACCGCCACTCCCTGATCCACCTCGTCGGTGCCGTGCT
>JAUPLT010000091.1 GCA_030836785.1 Actinomycetota bacterium | reverse complement strand
GCCCGGCGGCCGAGGCTGATGCACTGCCCGGTGAAGGCCTGGTTGACGGTGGCGGGCCGGGTTCCGTCCAGGCGGGCCAGCACGGTGTTGGCGGCCTGGGCGCCCAACGGGATGGCGGCCTGGCAGCTCATCCGCAGCGGCTCGCCCGACGGGGCGGCCGCGTCCCCGGCGGCGACGATCCGGTCGTCGTCGATGCTGGTCAGCGTCTCGTCGGTGAGCAGACGGCCGATCGCGTCGGTGCGCAGACCGCTGCGGGCGGCCAGATCGGGCACCCCGAACCCGGCGGTCCATACCGTTACCGCGCTCGGCAACCGGCGGCCGTCGGCCAGCGTCACCGCGTCTGCGGTCACGGCCGCCACCGGCGCGCCCTCGACGATCTCGACGCCGAGTTTGCGCAGTCGCCGGGTCACCGAGCGCCGGCCCGGGCCGCTCAGATCCGGCCCGAGGGTCTTGCCGCACACCAGAGTGACGGCGCGGCCCTGATCGGCCAGTTCCGCCGCGGTCTCAATGCCGGTCAGGCCGCCGCCCACGACGCAGATCCGGGCGTCGGGCCGCGCCGCGCCGAGCGCGGCCGCCAACCGCTGCGCCTGTTCGAGATCGGCGATCGGATAGCCGAATTCGGCGGCGCCGGTGACCGTCGGGTTGGCGGCACCGCTGCCGACGGCGTAGATCAGGTAGTCGTAGGGCAGCGGATCGCCGTCGGCCAGGTCCACCCGATGGGCGGTGATGTCGATCCGGGTGGCGGTGTCGACCACCAGTCGGGCCCGCGGGCCCAGGACGTCGGTGTAGGCGACGGTGGCGTCGTCGGATCCGGTGACGAGTTGGTGCAGGCGGATTCGCTCGACGAACTCCGGTCGCGGGTTGACGAGGCTGATCTCGATGTCGGGCCGCAGTTGTAGGTGGTTGGCCGCGATCACGCCGGCGTAGCCGCCGCCGATCACGACGATGCGGGTGGTGTGCTCGTTCATCACATCTCCTGGGAGGTCGGTGTCGCGCCGCGACGTGGAGGTCGTTGCACTGGTTGACCTCAAGACACCGCTGCCGCCCGGAACGTGACGGTATGTGATGCACATCACAATCTAGCGGAGAGCGCCGGCTGCGCAGCCGGTTGCGGCGGCCTCAGATCAGTCCCAGCGCCAGCATGGCGTCGGCCACCCGGATGAAACCGGTGACATTCGCTCCGGCGAGGTAATTGCCTGGCTGGCCGTACTGCTCGGCGGTGGCCAGACAGGTGTGGTGAATGCGCGCCATGATGTCGGCCAGTCGCAGTTCGGTGTCCTCGAAGGTCCACGAGTCGCGGGAGGCGTTCTGTTGCATCTCCAGGGCGCTGGTCGCCACGCCGCCGGCGTTGGCGGCTTTCCCGGGGGCGAAGGTGACCTCGGCCTCGGTGAACACTTTCACCGCCTCGGGGGTGCACGGCATATTGGCACCCTCGGCGACGATCTGGCAGCCGTTGCGGGCGAGTTCGGTGGCGTCGGCGCCGTTGAGTTCGTTCTGGGTGGCGCACGGCAGGGCGATATCGCAGGGCACCGACCACAGTTGCCGGCCGGGCCGGAATGAGGCGCTTCCGCGTTGGTCGGCGTAGTCCTGGATCCGGCTGCGGCGCACCTCCTTGACCTCTTTGAGCAGGTCGAGGTCGATGCCTTCGGGGTCGACCACATAGCCGCCGGAATCGGAGCACGCGATCACCGTTCCGCCGAGTTGATGCACCTTCTCGATGGCGTAGATCGCGACATTGCCGGACCCGGACACCACCACCCGCTTGCCCTCGAAGCTGTCCCCGGCGGTGCGCAGGATCTCGTCGACGAAGAACACCGTGCCGTAACCGGTCGCCTCGGTCCGAACCCGGGAGCCGCCCCAGGTCAGGCCCTTGCCGGTGAGCACCCCCGACTCGTAGCGGTTGGTGATCCGTTTGTACTGGCCGAACAGGTAGCCGATCTCGCGGGTGCCGACGCCGATGTCACCGGCCGGGACGTCGGTGTACTCGCCGATGTGGCGGTACAACTCGGTCATGAACGACTGGCAGAACCGCATCACCTCGGCGTCGGAGCGCCCCTTCGGATCGAAGTCCGAGCCGCCCTTACCACCGCCGATCGGCAGTCCGGTCAGCGAGTTCTTGAAGATCTGCTCGAACCCGAGGAACTTGACGATGCCGAGGTAGACCGACGGGTGGAAACGCAACCCGCCTTTGTAAGGCCCCAGCGCCGAGTTGAACTCCACCCGGAACCCGCGGTTGATCTGTACCGACCCGCGGTCGTCGACCCACGGCACCCGGAAGATGATCTGCCGTTCCGGTTCGCACAACCGGCGGATGACCGCGCCGTCGGCATACTCGGTATGCTTGGCGATCACCGGGCCGAGGCAGTTGAGGACTTCGTAGACGGCCTGATGGAACTCCATTTCGCCCGGGTTGCGGCGAACGACCTCCTCGTAGATGTCGTAGACCTTCTCGTCGAGATTTTTCATTGCGCGCCAGAACCTTTCGAGGTTATCGTCGAAGCTGTGCAGCGCTCGCGCTTACGGCTGCGGCGTCTCATAACGCGGGAACACGCCGGTGGGCGTGGGCAGTTCGGTGCCCGGTTCGATCCGGGCAGCCAGGCAGCGGAAGTCCCGCTGGTCTTCGGGTTGTCCGAGTAGGTCGAGCAGTCGGGCCGCGGCCGCCGGCAGCACCGGCTGCGCCAGTACCGCGGCGATCCGCACCACCTCAAGGGTGACGTACAGCACGGTGCGGAAGCGCACCTGGTCGGCCTCGATCTCCGACTTGCGCAGCACCCACGGCTCCTGGGCGGAGAAATAGCGGTTGGCCGCCCCGAGCATCAGCCAGATCGCCTCCAAGCCCTGGTGCATGGCCTGGTCGTCGAACGCGGCCCGGACCCGGGGCAGCAGGCCGTCGGCGAGCGCCAGTAGTTCAAGGTCCTCGGCGCTGAACTCGCCGGGCTGAGGCACCCGGGCGTCGAGGTTCTTGTTGACCATCGACAGCGATCGCTGGGCGAGGTTGCCGAACTCGTTGGCCAGGTCGGCGTTGATCCGGCCGACGATGGCGTCCTCGCCGTAACTGCCGTCCTGGCCGAACGGCACTTCGCGCAACAGGAAGTAGCGCACCTGGTCTACCCCGAACGTGTCCACCAGCGCCACCGGGTCGATGACGTTGCCGATCGACTTGCTCATCTTCTCGCCCCGGTTGTAGAGGAAACCGTGCGCGAAGACTTTGCGCGGCAGCGGAATTCCCGCCGACATCAGGAAGGCCGGCCAGTACACCGCGTGGAACCGGATGATGTCCTTGCCGATCATGTGCAGATCGGCCGGCCAATACCGTTGGTAGAGAGTCGATTCGGTGTCCGGGAAGCCGACACCGGTGAGGTAGTTGGTCAGCGCGTCCACCCACACGTACATGACGTGGGACGGGTCACCGGGAACCGGGACCCCCCAGTCGAAGGACGTCCGGGAGATCGACAGATCCTTCAGGCCGCCGGAGACGAAGCTGATGACCTCATTGCGCCTGACCTCCGGAGCGATGAAGTCCGGGTGAGAGTCGTAGTGCGCCAGCAGTTTCTCGGCGTAGGCCGACAGCCGGAAGAAGTACGTCTGCTCCTCGGTCCAGGTCACCGGCGTGCCGGTTTCGGTGGCGACTCGGACACCGTCGTCGCCGACCGTGGTCTCCGACTCGGTGAAGAACCGCTCGTCGCGCACCGAGTACCAGCCCGAATAACTGTCCAGGTAGACATCGCCGCGCTCGGCCATCCGCTCCCAGATCGCGGTCGAGGCCGCATAGTGATCGGGGTCGGTGGTGCGGATGAACCGGTCGAAGGAGATGTTGAGCAGTTCCTGAAGGCGCTGGAACTGGTCGGAATTGCGGCGCGCCAAGTCGGCGGTGGGCATGTTCTCCGCCGCGGCGGTCTGGGCCATCTTCAGACCGTGTTCGTCGGTGCCGGTCAGGAAGCGCACATCGAAGCCGTCCAGCCGCTTGAATCGGGCGATCGCGTCGGTGGCGATGTACTCGTAGGCATGCCCGACATGCGGCGCCCCGTTCGGATAGGCGATCGCGGTGGTGACATAGAAAGGCGTGCTCATTTGCGATCAACCTTATTGGGTGGACGCATACGGTGTTCGCGTGAGTCGCAACCGTCCGGCACCTCCGCCGCCAGAGCCGTTGGCCCCGCTGGTCGATGCGCACACCCACCTCGACGCCTGCGGCGCGCGAACTGCCGATGATGTGCACGCCATTCTCGACCGGGCGCAGGCCGTGGGGGTGCAGGCCGCGGTCACCATCGCCGACGATCTCGACTCGGCGCGCTGGGCGGCCCGGGCCGCCCAGTGGGACGACCGCCTGTACGCCGCGGTCGCCCTGCACCCGACCCGGGCCGGGGCGCTGACCGAGGAGGCGCGCGCCGAGATCGAACGGCTGGCGCTCAGTCCCCGGGTGGTGGCCGTCGGCGAGACCGGGCTGGATGCGTACTGGCCGGGCAAGCTCGACGGCTGCGCCGACCTCGCCACTCAGCGGGAGGCCTTCGCCTGGCATATCGACCTCGCCAAGCGCACCGGCACTCCGCTGATGATCCACAACCGCGACGCCGACGCCGATGTGCTCGACGTGTTGCGCGCCGAGGGCGCCCCGCCGACGGTGATCTTCCACTGCTTCTCGTCCGGCCCGCAGATGGCCCGCACCTGCCTGGACGCCGGCTGGGTGCTCAGCCTGTCCGGGACCGTCAGCTTCCGGAACGCGCACGACCTGCGCGAGGCGGCGTCGCTGATCCCGCCCGGCCAACTGCTGGTGGAGACCGACGCGCCGTTTCTGACCCCGCACCCGTTCCGGGGCGCGCCGAACGAGCCGTACTGCCTGCCCTACACCGTGCGGGCGCTCGCGGAACTGCTCGACCGCCCGGCCGAGGAGGTCGCCGCCGACACCACCGCGACCGCCCGGCGGGTGTACCAACTGTCCTGAACAGGGCGAGTGAATCCGGCGTCCGTGTTGCCCGCAGCCGCGCGGTTCGTTACCGTCTCGTGACATAGCCGGAGCTTCAGACTTCCGGAAATCACACCGTCGAGTCGGGAACTTCACTGTGAACGTGCTGCACAAACTCCACGAGGTGTCCTCGCCCGCCCTTCGACTGGTGACGGCCGCCCTGCTGGTGGCATTGGCCGGCGCCGGATTCGTCGCGCTGGCCTCCGTCAAGACCGTCACCCTCAACGTGGACGGCACCGCGGTG